>JBIKNX010000128.1:0-7926 GCA_044358435.1 Luteolibacter sp. | reverse complement strand
CATATTCTTGATTTTAACCTCATCCGAGGGATTGCCTTCCGCATCGATGATTTTTGTATCGAGAGGCTTGGTTGGAGCGGCAATTTCGACAGGGCTAGACGCCTTGAGCAAAAGGCGGCGTGTCACAGCGTCCTGCGTCGCCTGGATGTCGTCCGAATAATCTTTTTCAACCGTCGCGTAGGCTTTTTCCGCAGCCTCGACATCACCTTTCGCCGCAGCGAGATCACCCAGTGAAATCCACGCGTATGCTGCAAGATAATGAGCCTCCGCATCCTCGGTAAGCTCGGTGAAAAATTTCTCCGCTTCGGCCGTCTCTCCCTGACTCCGGAGCTTTGAAGCAAGGCTTGCAAGCGCACTCGCACGTGCGGGGTGGGCTGGAGCCGATTCAACAATTCCGCGCAAAGTTTGGATGGCATCGTCTTTCTTGCCTTCCGACCATTGCTTTTCAGCGAATAAAATTTTGGCGCTTCCCGCTGCCGCTGTGCCATCGAAATTTTTGAAAACACCCTCAAGATCCGCTGTTTCGGTTTTGCTCACCAAAAGGGCGCCTGCTGCCTTTTCCTTGTTTTGACCGATTTCCCGCTGCACCACGTAGGCCAATACGGCAATGATCAAAAGCAGGACAAGTGCGACAAGCTTCATTTGATGCTTGTCAACAAAGCGTTCAACGGCCGGCTGTGCGTTTTCAATATCCGCAAGTGAAGTTCCGGCGATTGGGGTGGAGGTGGTTGGTTCGGACATAAGATGGATGGGGCGGTTGGCGAGCGCCCATGCAAGCCGTCACCGCCCGCAAAATCAACAGCTTTATTTTGAAGGTGGCATCGTTGATATGAAAATTGAGGAAATCCCCAAATCAGCTTCCCTCTCGCCGCCATCCCGTTAAGCTCTCTTCGCGCATGTCAGATTCCTTCGTCCACCTCCATCTCCATACAGCCTACTCGCTTCTCGATGGCATGATCCGCACCAAGGAACTTGCCGCCCGCGCCGCGGAACTCGGCATGCCGGCCGTGGCCATGACCGATCACGGAAACCTGTATGGAACCATTGATTTCTACCAGTCCTGCAAAAAAGCCGGTATCAAACCCATACTCGGTTGCGAAATTTACCTCGCGCCGGGAAGCGCTTCCGAGAAGAAAAAAATTCCCAACCGCAAAAGCGCCACCCATCTCACGCTGCTGGCCGAGACCAACGAAGGCTGGGAAAACCTCTCCAAACTTATTTCCATCGGCCATCTCGATGGCATGTATAATGGCAAACCTCGCGTCGACCGCGAGATCCTGCGCAATCATTCCAAAGGGATCATTTGCCTCTCCGGCTGCATTTCCGGCCCGGTGAACGAATGGCTTCTGAAAGGTGAGACGGACAAGGCTCTCGAAACCCTCACCGAACTCCGCGATATCTTCGGTCAGGACCACACGTTTGTCGAACTCCACAACCACGGCCTCGAATCCCAACAAACCGTCATTCCACAACTCATCGCCCTGGCGAAACAACTCTCCCTCCCCGTCGTCGCCGCGAACGATGTCCACTTTCTGCACCGTGCCGATCACGAAGCTCACGATGTCATGATCTGCATCGGCACCGGCTCGATGGTGATTGATGAGAACCGCATGCGTTACACCCCGGAAGTTTACTTCAAATCCGCCGAGGAAATGCGCGAGATTTTCAAGAATGTTCCGGAAGCCTGCGACAACACACTGCGCATCGCCGAACGCTGCAATGTCACGATCAAGCTCGACTCGACATCCTCGGAAAAATATCCGCAATTCCCCACGCCCGATGGCTCGCCGCGTGAGGAATACATGATGAAACTCTGCCAGGAAGGACTGGTGAAACGCTACGGCGAGGAAAAGGCCAACTCGCCCGAAGTTGCCGAGCGCCTGAAATACGAGGTGGACACGATCAACTCACTCGGCTTCGCCTCCTACTTCCTGATCACCGCGGACTTCATCCAATGGGCCCGCGACAACGACATTCCCGTCGGCCCGGGTCGCGGATCCGCCGCTGGATCCCTCGCTTCCTACGCCATGGGGATCACCAACATCTGCCCGCTCCAGTTCGGTCTGCTGTTCGAACGTTTCCTCAACCCGGAACGCGTTTCCCCTCCCGACGTCGATATCGATTTCTGCCAGTCCCGCCGCGCCGAGGTCATTGACTATGTTAGAAAAAAATACGGCGAGAAATCCGTTTCCCACATCATCACCTACGGCACGATGGGCGCGAAATCCGTCATCCGTGACGTCGCCCGCGTGATGGGTATTTCCTATGGTGAGGCCGACCGCATCGCGAAAATCATCGAAACGAAACCCGGCGTGAAACTTCAATCCGAATGGGATACCAAAGAAGAGCTCCGCGAGCTGATCGAATCCTCCTCCACCTACAAAGACCTCTGGACCTACGCGCTGCGCCTGGAGGGAATCAACCGCAGCGTCGGCATTCACGCCGCAGGCATCGTGATCGGCGACCGCCCGCTCGACGAACACGTCCCCCTCACCCGCGGCAACGAAGGTGAAGTCGTCACCCAGTATGACATGGGCGCCATCACCGAGGTCGGGCTGCTGAAAATGGATTTCCTCGGTTTGAAGAACCTTACCGTCATCCATGATGCGGTAGGCCACATCTGTAAGCACAAGCCGGATTTCGACATCGAAACCGTTCCGCTCGATGATCAAGCCACTTTCGACATGCTCAATCGTGGCGAGACCATGGGCGTGTTCCAGCTTGAATCCGGCGGCATGGTTGAAACCTGCAAGAAATACGACATTCGCAGCATCGATGACATCATCGACCTGATCGCGGTTTACCGCCCCGGCGCGATGCAATTCATCGACCAGATGCTCGATGTCAAAAAAGGCAAAAAAGCCAATTACGAGCATCCTCTGTTGGAACAGGTTTGCGGCAACACCTACGGCGTCATGATCTATCAGGAGCAGGTGCAGAATGCCGCCAAGGTCCTCGCCGGCTACACACTCGGAGGCGCCGATTTGCTGCGTCGCGCGATGGGAAAAAAAGACGTGGAGAAGATGAACAAGGAACGCGTCAAATTCATCGATGGCGCCAAAAAGCACAACAATATCGGAGAGAAACTCGCCAACACGATCTTCGACAAAATCAATGCCTTCGCCGGTTACGGCTTCAACAAATCGCACTCCGCCTGCTACGGCCACATCTCCTACTGGACCGCCTACATGAAGGCAAATCACCCGGTCGAATTCATGGCAGCACTCCTCTCCAACGAGGTCAACAACACGGAAAAAATCACCGTGTTCGTGGCGGAATGTCACCGCATGGGAATTGAAATCCTGCCGCCCAATCTCAACAGATCACAACTCCGCTTCATACCCGAGGATATCGAATCGGGAAAAATGGCAATCCGTTACGGCCTCGCGGCGATCAAAAACGTCGGCGAAGCCGCCATGAAAACGGCGATCGATGAACGCAACGCCTGTGGCATTTACCAATCCCTCGAGGATTTTTCCTCGCGTCTGGATTCGAAGGTGATCAACAAGCGTATCTTGGAAAACCTGGTCAAAGCGGGAGCCCTCGATTGGACCGGAGAAAACCGCGCGACGATGTTCTCGCGCCTCGAACAAGTCGTTGCCTCCGCTTCCGCCAGCCAGCGCGACAAGGCTTCCGGCCAGTCATCGCTGTTCGATGCGATCGAATTCTCGCCCGCGCCGGCGAGCAAGGACTCCCCCATCGTAAACGCCGTTGAGGAATGGTCAAAGGATGACCGGCTCGCTCACGAAAAAGAACTGCTTGGCTTCTATGTCACCGGCCATCCATTGGATAAATATCGCGGGGTCCTCGATTCCGACAAATACAACCGTATCGGTTTGATTGATGAAATCGAACTCACCAACCCTCGCGAGCGCTATCCGATCGCAGGCATGATCCGCTCCGTCGAATCCCGCATGACCAAAGCCGGAAAACCTTTCGGAATTCTTACCGTGGAGGATTTCACCGGCTCCTGTGAAATCATGCTCTGGTCGGAATCGTATGTGCCCGCAAAGGAGAGCGGAATCCTCCAACCCGGCAATATCATCAAGCTGAAAATCGGTATCCAAATCGATGACCGCAGCGGTGGACGTCGCCTCACCGGAGCGAATCTCAGTGAACTCAAAAACAAAAAAAACACTGGCAAGGGGCCGCTCGAACTCATTCTTTGGACTAACCGTCATTCATTGAAAGACCTTGAGGAAATCCATTACCACCTCACCGGCCATCCCGGCACCACTCCCGTGATTCTGCATTTCCAGAACTCCGCCGGAAAGCGCCTTTCCCTCCAACCTTCGGAAATTTACCACATCACCCGCTCCGACGATCTCCTCCGCTCCCTCGACCGTTTTATCGAGGATTAATACCGGAGAGCCGCGTCTCCGACCGGCTTCTTCATTACTTCTTCTTTACTTCCGCATCCGTTCTCTCAACCCCCTATCCGGCAATGCACAAGCATCTGCCTTCCCAAGCAGCCTGTAACGATTCCTCGCGACCCCATCATAAATTCCATCTCTCAATTTTCCCGGTATCCGGGAAAGCATAAACGCCAGCACACGGAACACCCCGCCCAAGGCCTTGCCCAACTCGGCTACCGCATCGCTTTTCGTGAAGATCTCTCCGTCTGGCTCACGCAGCACCACCATCGATCCGCCAGCCTTTTCCGCATATCCGCTCAAACCGTATTTCGCCGCCAACTCACCCTGCAAAGGCGCGAATTCGATGAGTCCCTTGTCATCAAACTCATATAGAAAGCGCACGGATTTTTGACAAAATCCGCAATCCCCATCGAAAAACAAAACCAAGCGCACCGCAGAAAAATACCTTTTATCCCGGATTATCCTATTGAAAAACGCACCGACTTTTCCATTCTTCAAGCTCCATACCCCATATGTCCGCCATCACTTTCAAACCGCTTTACATCCAACGCATATGGGGCGGACGAAATCTTGAAACCGTCTACCACAGGAAACTGCCGGACAAAACCTCGCCTTACGGTGAGGCTTGGGAAATCGTCGATCGCGAAGAAGCCCAATCCATTGCCTTCGATGGAGCATACGCAGGGAAATCTCTCCACGAGCTCTGGAAAAACCACCGCAGCGAGATTTTCGGCACCGGTCTGCCCGACAGCGAACGTTTCCCCATCCTGATCAAAATCCTCGATTGCTCGGAGCCGCTCTCCATTCAGGTCCATCCCCCAGCAAGCATCGCGAAACAACTTGGCGGCGAACCGAAAACCGAGATGTGGTATATCGCCGATGCCCTGCCGGGGTCCAAGCTCCACGTCGGACTGAAACGCGGAGCGACGCGTGAAAAGTTCAAACAATCCATCGCCGAAGGAACGGTCGAGGAACTTGTCCATTCCATCACCCCAAAAAAGGGCGATTTCCTTTTCATCGAATCCGGCCGGCTCCATGCGATCGGCGCGGGATTCCTGATCCATGAAATCCAGCAGAACTCGGATACCACTTACCGGGTGTTCGATTGGAATCGCACCGATAGGGACGGCAAGTCACGCGATCTGCATGTCGAACCGTCTCTTGCCTGCATTGATTTCGACGACATCGAACCTGCGATGGAAAAGCCCCGTGGCAACACCCTGGTCTCTTGTGAGCATTTCATCACCACGCTTCACCATCTTGCGAAGGGAGAATCCATTGCGAATCCTCAACCCGATCGCTTCTCCCTGATCACCGTGATTTCAGGATCCCTCGATCAAAGGCATCCCAAAGGCCAAACCTTGCTTCTGCCAAAATCCGCGCCCCCGCTTACCGCCACCGAACCCACATCCGTCCTGCAGATGATCATTCCGTCGTAGTTTGAAAATTCGGCGAGCCGATTGCTTCACATCTCTTACATATTCCGAACGGCACTTTTTCGCTTTCCTTCAGGCGTTTACCAAAATCCTCTTCCCCTCCCCAAAACTTTCACCCACACTCACCGCCCCATGGCAAAACCCGCACTCGGCAAAGGACTCGGCGCTCTCATCAAAAAAAATCAATCGCTCCCCGGACAGGATCCTTCCGGCAGCGAAGATGAATCCCCACGTGTACGCGAAATCGCCATCGACAACGTCGTCCCTTCCCCTCTCCAACCGCGCCTCCAATTCATCGATGCGCCATTGGACGATCTGATGGATTCCATCCGCCAACACGGAATCATTCAGCCGCTGATCTGCAGGCTTGTTGACGGAAAATACGAACTGATCGCTGGTGAGCGACGCTGGAGAGCCTCCAAGAAACTCGGACGGACTCACGTTCCGGTCATCGAACGCGCGGCCTCGGATCGCGATGTGTTGGAAATGGCCCTCATCGAGAACCTCCAGCGCGAGGATCTCAATCCTATCGAGGAAGCGGCTGGCTACGTTCGACTCGCCAAAGAGTTCACGATGAAACAAGAGGAAATTGCCACCCGCGTCGGCAAGTCCCGTGCCTCTGTCGCCAACGCCATGCGCTTGCTCGATCTTCATCAGGACATCCAGATTCATCTCGCCCAAGGCCAGATCACCGTCGGCCACGCCAAAGCCATTCTCGCCATCAAGGACGCTGAAACCCAAAAACTCGCCGCCGACCAGATCATCCGCCGCAAGCTCACGGTCCGGGCTGCGGAAAAACTCACCCAATCGCTCCTCACCAATCCTTCCGCCACGACCGACCCCAAAAAGGCCGTCGCACCCAAAGAGATCGATATCCACATCCGCTCACTGACCAAACGCCTTCAAGAGCACCTCGCCACCCACGTCTCGATCAACCACTCCGCCAAAAAAGGCAGAATCGAAATCGAATACTACGGCAACGACGACCTCGACCGAATTCTGGAACTTCTCAAACTTCCTAACACAAGTTTGTAGCGGCGATCTTCGGTCGCCCTCACTTCAGCAATGCCTGAAATTTGATTTTGAAGTCAGTCCAGCATCACGGGGCACGCCAAGCGGTGGTTATCGGCACATCGCCACACCTGCGATCCGCCACCCGCTGCCCGTCTTCTGCCAGTTCACATGAATGTGCTGGTAGCTGTGCCCGCCGACTTTGAACTGGGTTTTGTCGCCAATCTTCTCAGGCGATCCCTCGCCCAGCCAGTTGCGGTAGTCGTGTCGTGCGTGCGCCTTTTGCGTGTGTTCCCAGTAGTGCGTGATTGACTTGGCCGCGTCGTCGCCCGCCGCCCAGCGCGTGGTGATTGCCTTAAGATCCTTGCCTTCGAGTAGCCCGATCCATTCGCCCAGCGCCTCGACCAGCGTGGCGCTCTTCGGGTCCACCGCCGGTTTGTCGGCCGCGAAACAGATCGATGCAGAAAGAATGGTCGCTAACAGAACGAAGATACGCATGTTTGATCTCATCCTGATATATACAGTTTGAATGCTAGGAATTTGCTTTTTCACCTAGCGCGGAGAATACACTAGAGAGCCGGTCAGGGAAGGGGAAAAGGGGGTTGACGCCTGCGTTGCCATCGCGAGGGTCTTGCAGTAATTGTTCACAATTTGGTGGGTAATGCGTTCAGTCACCTTTGCGAGGGATGCCTTCAAATTTCGTTGAGCCGCAATCAGGAAGGCACGGCGATTTTACACTTTGTTGATAATGGTCCGGGCTTACCTGAATTTGCGGAAGTAACCGAGGATTCTAGAGATAATCCACCAAGCACGGGCTACGGCCTGGGTCTCTCATTGGTGGAACGCATATGTGCGGTACAAGGCTGGCAAATTGAAAAAAGCCCAAGACATGACGGAGGTACCTGGATTCAAATCACGCTCGCAGTGCCGTAACGGTATGAACTCTGTTAGACTACCAAAATGGTCGAGTCTTTACATTTGGCTCTTCAGCAAAATTTGTGGGTGAACTTCGGCTCCGGTAGTTTCCCAAGTGTATGAAACAGAGTGGTTTGTAGCAATTCGAAGCTGCGGTAGCCGTAGGCTTTTCTCATGCACAGATTGAT
>JBIKNX010000026.1:0-18929 GCA_044358435.1 Luteolibacter sp. | reverse complement strand
CATCTTGGGATCGCGAGCGAGATTGGATTGCCGACGATTTCCGCTATCGATCTCGCGGATGTGAACCGACTACCGGTGAAATTCGTCGAGCGCATTCTCAATGAACTTCGCGAGGCTGGAATCGTGGATGCCAAACGCGGAAAATCCGGCGGCTATTTTCTCGCAAAAGCGGCGGATCAGATCGGTATCGGTGAAATTGTCCGTTTGATGGATGGACGCCTTGCTCCGATCTGCTGCGCATCGGAAAATGCCTATCAACGCTGTACCTGCCCTGATGAGGAACATTGCGGACTGCGCATGGTGATGATTGATGTGCGAAATGCGATTGCAAACATCCTTGACCGCTACACTATCGCCAACGTTGTCGAAGTCACCCTGCGCAAACTTCGTCGCGATGGGTTACCACATCCTTTCGCGTCTCTGATCGCTGGAAACGAAGCTCCCGTGAATCATAAACGCAAGGCGGATCCCGCAGATGGATTTCTCGCCAGTCTCTCACAAATCGCACTTTCCGTGCCGGAGAAATAACCAGTCATCATCATGTCCATCCCGACAACGAATTCCAAACAGCACGATCATTCTCCTTCCGAGCAGGAATGGATGGATGTGGTGCTTGGTAAGATTCAAAATCTCCGCTTCGGCTCGGTGCAGATCACGGTCCACGAAGGCCGAGTCACACTCGTCGAAAGCATCGAAAAAACCCGGTTCACATCGGATTCAAAGTCGAAACCGCATTAGGTCACAAAGATCCGAAAACTCATCGAGCGACCCTTACCTGGGAGCCTTCAAATTAGCTGCGAAAGCGTACCGTAACACCGGCCGCAGAAGCTTTGCAGAAATTCATGAAAGCACCAAAATTATTTGTTTTATCAAGCACCCTGACAACACTCATCGCCCTGCTTTCTCTGCCGTCTTGCGGTGAGAAATCTGGGAGTGAAAAATCACTCGAACTGCTGAACGTTTCTTATGATCCGACGCGTGAGTTTTACGCCGACGTGAACCGGGTCTTTGCCGCGAATTGGAAAAAGCAAACAGGTCAGGAACTAAGCATTCAGCAATCCCATGGCGGCTCCGGAAAGCAATCCCGCTCGGTGATTGACGGATTGGAAGCGGATGTCGTCACGCTTGCGCTTGCGGGAGATATTGATGTGCTGGAGTCCGAAGCAAAATTGCTGCCGAAAAATTGGCAAGGCAAGCTGTCGGATAACAGTTCGCCTTACACCTCAACCATCGTCTTCGTGGTCCGAAAGGGAAACCCTAAAGGAGTCAGGGATTGGGGCGATTTGGTTCAACCCGGTATCGGTGTGATCACACCCAATCCAAAAACTTCAGGCGGAGCGCGCTGGAACTATCTCGCCGCATGGGCTTGGGCGGACAAGGCATACGCCAAAGACGAGAGCAAGGTGCTCGATTACATGAAGCGACTGTTCAAAAACGTACCCGTGCTCGACACCGGCGCGCGAGGTTCGACCACCACATTCGCGCAACGCGGCATCGGCGATGTATTCCTCTCATGGGAAAACGAAGCGTATCTGATCGAAAAGGAATTTCCCGGTAAAACGGAGATCATTTATCCGTCCATCAGTATTCTTGCCGAGCCACCGGTGGCGGTTGTTGAAAAGAACGCGAAAAAGCACGGAACCTATGAGGTTTCGGAAGCCTATTTGAAATTTCTCTATACCGATGTGGCGCAGACCCTTGCCGGCAAACATTTTTACCGTCCACGCAATCCGGAAATCTCGAGGCAGTTTGTCGATAAATTTCCGGTATTGCCGTTGGTCACGATTGATGTCGAATTCGGTGGTTGGACACTTGCCCAAAAAAAACATTTCGCCGACGGCGGAACATTTGACCGGATTTATCAGCGCTAACATTTTTTCCTAATGTCCAAACGACGTGTCATCCCCGGTCTCGGTATGAGCCTTGGCTTTTCCATCACATGGCTGAGTCTCATTATTCTCATTCCGTTAGCGGCCTTGTTTATCAAGGCTTCTGGCCTGGTTTTTCATGAGTGGTGTGAATTATTGGGTTCGCCTCAGGTGATTGCCGCCGCAAAACTCACCTTTGGTGCGAGCGCGGCGGCGGCTACAGTCAGCGCCTTGCTCGGGCTCCTGGTAACCTGGGTGCTGGTGCGTTACGATTTTCCAGGCCGCCGCTTGTTGGATGCGATGGTTGATCTGCCATTCGCGCTGCCGACCGCGGTGGCCGGAATTACGCTCTGTGCAATCTATGCGCCAAACGGTTGGCTGGGTGAAACTCTCGCGAGCTGGGGAATTCAAGCGGCATACAACTGGCTGGGGGTATTCATCGCGCTTACCTTCATCGGATTTCCTTTCGTGGTGCGAACCTTGCAACCGGTGATGGAGGATTTGGGAAAAGAGATCGAGGAAGCGGCCGCGACTCTCGGGGCGGATCGGTGGACGGTGTTTCGGCGCGTGGTTTTTCCATTGTTGGTTCCTGCACTCATCACGGGATTCACCCTAGCTTTCGCCCGTGCCATCGGGGAATACGGCTCGGTGATTTTCATTTCAGGAAATTTGCCCTTAAAAACGGAGATACTGCCGCATCTTATCATCATCCAGCTTGAACAATTCAAATACGAGGCGGCCGCCGCGCTCGCCACCAGTATGCTGGTGGTTTCGTTTTCGCTGCTCTTTCTCATCAATCTCCTGCAACGCCGGATCGACTGGCAAAACCGCTGATCAGACATGTCTGTTAGAAACGTCACCACCGAATCCGCACCCGTCCGCTGGCTTCTCATTGCCGCTGCCGTCAGTGTGCTTTCCCTGTTCCTGCTGCTGCCTCTTGCCGCTGTTTTCATCGAGGCGCTGCGGAGGGGTTGGGAGGTGTTCTTCGCTTCGCTGCGTGATGAAGAAGCGCTCTCCGCCGTCAAGATGACCCTTCTGGCAGCGTGCATTTCCGTGCCACTCAACACCTTGTTCGGCATCGCAGCCGCATGGGCGATCACGAAGTTCCGCTTCAAAGGCCGCTCGCTAATGCTCGCGCTGATCGATTTGCCGTTCGCGATTTCACCCGTCATCGCAGGCCTGGTTTTTGTTTTGTTGTTCGGATCGAAAGGTTGGTTTGGTCCGTGGCTGACAGAACACGACATCAAAATCATCTTTGCGTTTCCCGGAATTGTTATCGCAACGATTTTCATCACATTTCCCTTCGTAGCCCGTGAATTGATTCCTCTCATGGAAAGCCAGGGCAGCGACCAGGAAGAGGCCGCCGTCACACTCGGTGCGGGTGGTTGGCGGATTTTCTGGCGAGTTACGTTGCCCAACATCAAATGGGGACTGTTGTATGGTGTGCTGCTTTGCAATGCGCGGGCGATGGGTGAATTCGGTGCGGTCTCGGTCGTTTCCGGCCACATCCGCGGCAAGACCAACACGCTTCCGCTCCACATCGAAGTGCTCTACAACGAATATCAGTTCAGCGCGGCCTTCGCCTGCGCCACTTTACTCGCCTTGCTCGCCCTATTGACTCTCGGCATCAAAGTCCTCGTTGAAAAGCTCTCCGGTCATTCGGTTTCTGCCAAACACTGATTTCAGTTCCTGCCTCCATGTCCATATCCATTCAATCCATTCGTAAGACTTTCGGCACCTACACTGCTCTGGAAGATATTTCCCTCGAAATTCCCAACGGATCGCTCACGGCGTTGTTGGGACCATCCGGCTCAGGAAAGACCACGCTGCTGCGTATTGTGGCGGGTCTGGATTTTGCTGATTCCGGTTCGGGAAAAATTCTTTTTCATGGCGAAGACGTCAGCGAAATATCCGCCGGTAAACGCGGAGTGGGTTTCGTGTTCCAGCACTATGCGCTGTTTCGTCACATGACTGTGGCGGATAATGTCGCCTTCGGACTCGGCGTGTTACCAAGTGCGACTCGACCGTCAAAAAATGAGATCCGTGATCGTGTCACGGAGTTGCTAGGTCTCGTCAAACTGGATGGCCTGGAAAAACGCCGTCCGCATGAACTTTCCGGCGGTCAACGTCAACGTGTCGCGCTTGCCCGAGCGCTTGCGATCCGACCAAAGGTTCTTCTGTTGGACGAGCCGTTCGGAGCACTCGATGCGCAAGTCCGAAAAGATCTGCGTCGCTGGCTCAGGCAATTTCATGATGAAATCGGATTGACCACCATTTTTGTGACCCATGATCAAGAAGAAGCTCTCGAACTTGCTGATGAAGTTGTCGTGATGAGAAATGCGCGGATCGAACAGATCGGTTCTCCGCAGGCAGTGTATGACACGCCGCGCAGCCCGTTCGTTTATGAGTTTCTTGGAAACGTGAATAAACTCGCCGGTCCCAGTGGAACTCATCAGTACATCCGTCCGCACGAAGTGGAAATCCGCTTCGCAGCGGAATGTGATCCCTTGACCGATGAGCTCGGCACCATTCAGCATCTCTTTTCCGCAGGTCCTGTCGCCAGCCTCAGCATTCGCCTTGATAACGGGGCGTTCCTGGATGTCGAAATTTCCCGGAAAACCCTCGAAGAAATGTGTCTGGATCAGAAAGACAGGATCGCCGTGAAAGTGCGATCCTAGCATAGCAGCAGGCGGTCTGGAAATCCGGACCTACTTCTTCTCACCCACGATCGCCTTGACCTTAGCACTGATCGCGTCTGCCCAAATGTCGTAGCCGCCGGGGGCGAGATGAAGGAAGTCGTGCATGGTGTCTTTGCTGATCATGCCTTCGGCATTGAGATACTTGTCCCAGATGTCGACGTATTCGACATTTCCTCCGGCGAATTTCGAAATCAGTTGGTTGACTTCCATCCTCTTTTCACGACCCGGATTGGGTTTTTCGCCAGTCGGTAAAATGCTCATCAGAAGAATCTTCGCTTGGGGTTGCTTGGACCGGATCAAATCGATCACCGCCTTGACGCCGGCTGCGGCCTGAGCCGGATCGGGATTTTTGCTCCACATGTTGTTGGTGCCGATCATCACGACAAAAAGCTTCGCTTTGTAGCCGTCCAAGTCGCCGTTCTGCAAACGCCAGAGAACGTGTTGCGTCTGGTCGCCGCCGATTCCCATGTTGACCGCGCGGTAAGAGCCCCAGTGCTTGGTCCAGTTTTCACTGCCTCTCCAGCGCGCCGTGATGGAGTCGCCCACAAATGCCACATCGATATCGCCCTCCATCTTCTTGATGTCCGCATCGATTCTTTCACAGTTTCCGTTCCACCATTTCTCCCCGTTGGTTTTGGCGGCGATAGGTGTGGTGCTTTCCAATTCCGCGGCATGTGCCGTGAATCCCACAAGGGCGGAAAGTGCGATAACGGCGAGACGGTGATAGGATGATTTCATGGGATTTCCGGATTAGGTTAGGTCGGAAGGCAAATCGTTTTGAGCCAAACGGGCGGCTGGTGGAAAGATTAAAAATCTTTTCGGGTAAGCGGTTCCATGAATCTCGGCATTAGGTAATTCGTTGTAAGCAGGCGCTTCTTGCCAAAAGGGGGAATTTTCGCAGATTTTCCCCAAACACTTGATTCCAGGCCCGGAATCGGTTCCTCTTCCATAACTGTCCGGATTCGTCCGCGGTTCAGTTTTTCACTTTCACCCATGTCAGCCACTCCCAAATCCGATTTCATCAGAGACATCATTGCCGAAGACCTTGCCTCGGGGAAACACCAGACGACGATCACCCGTTTTCCACCGGAGCCGAACGGCTATCTGCATCTCGGTCATGCGAAGTCGATCTGCCTGAACTTCGGCATCGCTCAGGAACATCCCGGCGCGAAGTGCCACCTGCGTTTCGATGACACGAATCCGGAGAAGGAGGAAACCGAATACGTCGAGTCCATCAAAGCCGATGTGAAATGGTTGGGCTTCGATTGGGGAAGCGATCTCTATTTCGCGAGCGATTACTTCGGGTTCTTTTACGATTGCGCGGTGCACCTTATCAAAAACGGTCTCGCTTACGTTGACGAGGAAAGTCCGGAGGAAATTAAGCTGCATCGCGGCAATGTCCAGACACCCGGAACACCATCGAAATTCCGCGAGCGTTCGGTTGAGGAGAATCTGGAAATCTTCGCGGCGATGCGTGCCGGGAAATTCAAAGAAGGCGAAGCGGTGCTGCGCGCGAAAATCGGCCTGACTTCTTCGAACATGAATATGCGCGATCCGGTGCTTTACCGCATCATGCACGCGCATCATCACAACACCGGCGATGCCTGGTGCATCTACCCGATGTATGATTTCGCGCATCCCCTGGAAGACGCGCTTGAGCACATCACCCACTCGCTTTGCACACTTGAGTTTGAGAACCACAGGCCGCTTTACGATTGGTTCATGGATAACTGCCCGGTGCCATCGAAACCGCGCCAGATCGAGTTCGCGCGCTTGAGCCTCACCTACACGATCATGAGCAAGCGCAAGCTGCTGCAACTCGTCAACGAAGGTCACGTCAGTGGCTGGGATGATCCGCGCTTGCCAACCATTTCCGGCATCCGCCGTCGCGGTTATCCCGCCGCCGCCGTCCGCGATTTCTGCAAACGCATCGGTATCACCAAATACAACGGCACCACGGATGTCGCGTTGTTAGAATACGATATCCGCGATCATCTCAACTCCTCCGCGCCGCGCCGTATGGCAGTGCTGGATCCGTTGAAGATCGTTATCAAAAACTTCTCCGAAGAACCTACGGCAAGTCTAGTAGTTTCGAATCATCCGCAGGACGAATCGTTCGGTGAACGCGAGGTTTCGTTCTCTTCGGAAATTTACATCGAGCGCGAGGACTTCCAAGAAGAGCCAGAGAAAAAATTCTTCCGTCTCGGTCCGGATCGTTACGTCCGCTTGCGCGGCGGCCCGATCATCCAATGCATCGGTTTTGATAAAGACGCGGCAGGGGAGATCACTCAAGTTCGCGTGAAGCTTCTCCCCGATACCACTGGCAAAGACTCACCGGAAGGCGTCGTCTGCAAGGCCGCGATCCATTGGGTCGATGCCGCAACCGCCGTCGATGCGGAGGTCCGACTCTACGATAGACTCTTCACCGTCGAAGATCCCGATGCGGCGGAGGGTGGTTTCCTTTCCGTGCTGAATCCGGATTCCGTGAAAACCGTCATCGCGAAAATCGAAGCATCATTGCTGAGCGAACCCGCCGGTTATTCCTGCCAGTTCGAGCGCAACGGCTATTTTGTTACCGATACAAAAGACCATGTCCCGAGACAAAAAGCCGTTTTCAACCGCACGGTTGCTCTAAAAGATTCGTGGGCGAAAGCGCGCTAGTCTTTTCTCTCCAGCTAAATGACATCGATCTTATCCTTCGGGCGCCCCGAAGCGATTTTGTTACGGATGAGATCTTCTTTGACCATGAAACAAGAACTGACCTACATGTGCCCCTTTTGCGACCGTGAGGTTCGCGTGGGTATGCCATGTGAAGGTTGTGCGAAAAAACAAAAACCTGCGCCAACGAAAGCAAAACGCTCATGGGAACAGGACAAAATGTAAGATGGCCTGGATCTTCCGGATGAGGATTTCGATTACGATGAATTCGTCGCGAAAGAATTCGGTCACCTGCCACACAAGAAGATTGGAGTGAAGTGGTATTGGTGGCTGCTCGGGGTAGTTATACTGGTGCTGATGGTTGCTGGCCTTGTATCGGCAATCGGATCCATTTTCATGGAAGCCAAGCAGTGAATGAATGCTCCGTCCTGTCGTCATGTTTCATGTTGATTCAGTTTGGAATTAGCGGATCATATCCATATGAAATGCCGTCGTTGCATCATTTTCGCAGGCTGGTTGGCACTTGCTGTATTTTCTCCCATTTATGCCAAGGAAGCGCATGCGTTCGCGCTTCGGGATGGCGACATCGTATTCACCGGTTCCAAGGCTGGGCAGGGTGCGGCGATCTCGGCTGCGACCGGTTCTCCGATCACGCATTGCGGGGTTGTGTTTCGGAAAGAGGGAAAATGGATGGTGTTGGAGGCCGTGCAGCCTGTGAAAATCACCAAGCTTGAAGATTTCATGATGAGGGCGGACAAAGACACCTTCGCCGCGCGGCGTCCGAAGAAAGATCTAACAGCTGAAGCGTATCAAAAGGCAGCCAAGTGGGCGGAATCCCAATTGGGCCTGAATTATGACGTTCGGTTCCAGTGGGACGACAAGAAGCTGTATTGCTCCGAACTCGTTTGGAAATTCTATCAGCAAGCAGGAATCGAAATTTGCACCCCGAGAAAATTCGGCGATTACAAGCTCGACCATCCTTTGGTGCGGAAGATGATCGAGGAGCGTTACGGAAGCATCGATAGGTTGCCAAAGGATGAAATGGTGGTGGCACCGTCTGACCTGCTGGCTTCGTCCAAATTGATCGAGGTTCCGAGAAGGGCGAACTGATCCTACGCTGGAGCTTTCCAATTAGCTTGGCGAAAAGCTTTCGTGCGCTAATCTCGCGCCTATGAAATTTGTTCGGAAGTCGATCGTGCTCTGGTTGGTATGCTTATTTTCCGGCCCGATCGGTTTGGCGGCGCAAACTACCAAACCCAACATCATCCTTATCTTCGCCGATGATCTGGGCTGGAAGGACGTGGGTTATCAAGGCAGCGATTTCATGGAAACGCCGGTGCTGGATGCGATGGCGAAAGAAGGCATGGTGTTTACGAACGCATACGCTGCAGCGGGCAATTGCGCGCCCAGCCGCGCATGCATGCTCTCCGGCAACTACACCCCGCGTCACGGCGTTTACGCGGTAGGTAACACGGATCGCGGACCGAAGTCCGAAATGCGCCTTGTGCCCATTCCCAACAAGAGTGGATTGGCGAAGGAGGATGTCACCTTTGCTGATGCGATGAAGTCCGCGGGATATGTAACAGGAATTTTTGGAAAGTGGCATCTCGAAGGAAAAGATGGAGCGCGCGCGGAAGAGCAGGGATTCGATGTCGTTCATCAGTGCCACGGCGGCTGGAATGGCACGGAAGCCGATAATCCCAAGGGAATTTACTCACTCACCAAGGCAGCGGGGGAGTTCATGGAAAAAACAAAGACCGCCCCTTTTTGATCTATTTGCCACATTACGCGATCCATACCGGATTGCAGTCGAGGAAAAGCACGCTGGAGAAATTCGAAGGCAAGGCTCCCGGCAAGCAACATCATGACGCGCTTTACGCGGCATGCGTTCACGATCTCGATGACGGCATCGGCCTGCTCCTGAAAAAACTCAAGGAGCTCGATCTTGATGAAAACACCTTGGTTGTTTTCACGAGTGATAACGGCGGCACGCAGCACTCTTCACAGGAGCCGCTGCGCGGAAACAAAGGAGGATATTACGAAGGTGGCATCCGCGAGCCGATGATCGTGCGCTGGCCCGGTGTGGTGAAAGCGGGCACGACATGTGATGTCCCTGTGATCAACGTGGATTTCTTTCCAACCTTTCTGGCAGCGGCCGGAGCTCAGACCACTAAGCGGCTTGATGGTGAGAGCCTGCTGCCGCTCCTCAAGCAGGAAGGCCCGCTCAAACGTGAATCCATCTTCTGGCATTTTCCCGGCTATCTCGACGATCCAGTCACTCGCGGCCGCGATCTCGATGTGCGCACCGGGTTCCGGAGCCGACCCGTCTCCGTCATCCGCAAAGGCGATTGGAAACTCCATTTGTATGCGGAAGAATGGCAGCTGGATGGCGGGAGAGAAAAGCTCGCAACCAACCACGCGATCGAGCTCTACAACATCAGGGATGATATCGGTGAGCGAAAGAATCTGGCGGTGGAAAACATGGCAAAACGTGACGAGCTGCTCGATGAGTTGCTCGCATGGCTCAGATCAACCGACGCGCCTCTGCCTGCTCAACCAAATCCTGCCTATGATCCCGGCAAAGCCGATGCGGCGAAAGACAAAAAGGTGAAAAAGAAAAACAAATCCAACTAAACCTTCGATCGATTTCTAACTGAATTTTCGGTTTGCGCGGTTGTGCTCTGTTCACCTCGCTCCAAGCCACAACCCCGTTCCTTCCAAACCTCATTTTGGTCATGCCGGACGATGCTCTGTTTTGGAAACAGGCTAAATCAGCACCAGTGCCAGAGCGACGACCATCAGGATGGCCCCCACCAGTTGCTTGCCGCCCAACGGCTCCTTGCCGCGCTTGATGATCGCCCAAACGAAAAATACCGCCATCACCCCGCGGGTGCTGTAGGCGATATTGCTGAGGGCCGGTTCGCGGAACCAACTGAAAGCAAGGTTGACGAGCAGGGACTGGATGCCAAGCGCAAGACCGCCGGCGAGCACGGGTGTGGATATCCGGAGACTTCCAAACGCAAACCGGACATCCTGCCAACGCAGGATCATCATGACCAGGGACAGCGATCCGGTGGTGATCATCATCAGGATCAACCACCTGGCTCCGCCGGTTTCCTGACTTTTCCATCCGGTTAGAAAATCGTTGGTCGCGAAGAACATGCAGGCGAGCAAAGTCAGCCAGAGGGTCATGCGGTTTGCCTTCAAGCGTTCAACTGTTGCTCCCGCCACCAGATAAACGGCCACCGCTGCGAGAATCGCGCCACCGATCAGGCCGGGACCGGCTTTTTCCAATCCCACACTGGCGGAGAGAACCGCCACCAGCAGCACCTTGAAACCCAATGCGGAGGAATGGACCACCAAGTCCCCCTGACGAACCGAATGGATTGAAAACCATTGTCCCCAGAAAAACAGGAATCCGTTGCAGATGGCCAAACCGTCATAAACCCCGAGCGGCGCGCTGAAATCGGGTTTCAGATACCATGTGAAAATCGCCAGCGTCAGCACGTTCGCACATCCCAGCATCACGCTGAGTCGTACGCCCAAACGTGTCGCTCTTTGTATCAACGCCCCGAGAACCGGATGCAATGCCGCACCAATCAAAGGCAAACCTATCGCTCCGGACCATGCATCCACAGCCGTTCGCTAAACCCTTGTCGCTCCGCGGTCAATCTCCGCCTTCCATTCATGTTGAATCCATTGACCCGCTATTCTGCCTGCAAGAGCTGTCCGGCTTCGAGCAGATGCCTTCTCAGTTTTTCGTAATCCACATCCTGGACAGGGATTTTGTTCCGGCTTGCGATGCTTGCGGCCATGCCCGCGCTTTGGCCGAGTATCATGAACACGGGCTCCATGCGAATCGATCCGTAGGCAACATGTGTGGAGGAAAGGCAAACCGGAACCAACAGGTTTTCGCATTCATCTTTTTTGGGAACGATGGAGCGGTAGGAGATCGGATAAGGTTTCGGGCAGGTTTGACCGCACGCGCCCTCGTTTCTGACGATGTCTTTGCCGTTTACCCGCACGATGGTTCGTTGGCACGGATGGGAATCCATGCTGTAGGAGCCCAGACCGATCGAATCGTCCGCGATGGTTTTGGATTCGCAGTTATTTTGGGTCATCACGTATTCGGAAACCATGCGTCGTCCCTCACGGACATAAAGATGGTGCGGCCAATTTCCGGTTGCCTTGAATTCATCGGGGCATAAGCCGAACGCATTGACCCGTTTCCTGAGGTTTTCCGGAACTTGGGAATCGTTCGCGAGGAAATACATGTAGCCTTGTTGGTAGGCAAGGTGCGCCTGGTAAAGGGTTTCGCGAAGCCGGTACAATTCATGGAGAGGAACCCGAAGTCCCCGGCGAGGAGCGGGGAGATTGGCAAACGATACCGGCTCAAAAGTTCCGTCCGGCCAGCGGTTGCTGCCATTGACGAAATTCGAAGACATGCTGCCGGCGTTGTTGCTGTCGCCATTGCGCAGCTGAACGGGGCCGTCTGTCATGGGTGTCGTGGTGTAGTTCAAAGTCCATCGGATGTCTGGACCGGCATTCATGAAGCGCGCCAACAATGCGTAGCGGCCGGCATCGTAGTCCTTGGGTTTCGGAAACGGAATTTTGCCTTCTTTATCGGAAAGTCTCATTCTGAAATTGTAGGCCTGAACCCGGTGATCTCCCTCGCCGAGTTTGCCATGGGGCTGATCGGAAATTTCCGGAAGCAAACCCGACTTCGGATCATCTGGCACGACGTACGGACTGATGCCAAGGCCGCAGAACTGATAAACGTTTTGCCATGACACGGCTTGCCACTGGCCATTGAGGGATTCTCCAAATGCGGCAGATGGCTCCCGACCCACCCGATAGGAAACATTCGCCGCGGCAAGGAGATCGCCCTCATAGGTGGAATCGATAAAAACGCTCGCTTTGATGGTTTTTCCCGTTTCCAAAGTGATGGCGGCAATATGCCCGTCTGAGAGATCCACGGATTTTAAAAAGCTGTCATAAAGGATGTCCGCGCCTGCCTCACGGAGCATTTTCCGATAAAGTGATTCGGCTGCGGAAGGGCTGTAATCCACATATTTTCCCAGTTGACGGTAAAACTCCATCGCCAGCCCGCCGATGGAACTTTTTTCTCCGAGGTCGGTGGCGGTCAGTCCTCCCGATGTCATTCCGCCAACATGTCGGTTGTGTGAGATCAGAATGACTTTTTGTCCTGACTTCGCGGCTTGGATCGCGGCGGTGACACCCGCTGGGGTTCCTCCATAAATGGCGATGTCACATTCCAGTGTCGCGGGTTTTTCCGCGGTGACCGGACGATAGTAGTGAAGCCCACCTTCGGAGAGAGTTTCTGCCCGGATGCGATCCATGGAGAAACCGAATGCCAGCATGACCATGACAACATGTGGGAGATGGGACATGATCATGGTTTTCTTTTGAAACAAACAAACGCGAAACCCCACGGAACGGGTCCATCTTATACTGGAAGTGATTCCCTCGTTTATCATGCGGATTCTCATGAGCTTTCATCTATGGGCGACCGGGTCGAATGTTTGCATGTTCTCCGTCTCAAAAAAACACTACCGAAAGGAACTGGTGACCATGACGATCCAACAGGCGGGGCGAAAAACATCCGCAGTTTATCTGATATCTTATGGGTAACAGATTTTTTTTGATTCCCTGCTAGACGAATCCATCTTCTTGAGCAATCTATCAGGTGTTGCCACGCAACCGGGTGTTCTCAGGATAATTTCCTGAATTCCCCATGAAAGCTTTTCGAATTGCACCCCGTTTCCCGGGGGGGATAAAAGCCACGCAAGTGGTGGAGCGGGGTGCGATTCGAATTTCTTCATACGGCTTTTCAGCCGCGGATATTTCAGGATTTTCCTCATGAGCGAATCCGAGGGTGACAGAGGATCACTGATGTGGGATGAGTCTTTGACGGGCGCTGCGCATGTGTCCGATTTCTCATTCACCGTTTTTTTATGTTCACAGGTCTCGTCGAATCCTTGGGTAAAGTTGTTTCACTGGAGAAACAGGGTGAACAGGCGTGCTTGAATGTATCGATCCCCTTTGCCGGGGAGTTGCGGCTTGGTGATTCGGTCGCTGTGAACGGCTGCTGCTTGACGGTGGCTGAGCTATTCGGGGAATGTGTGAGGTTCGATGTATTGGCGCAGACGCTGAGGGTCACGGCCTTGGGTAAACTTGAAGCGGGTTCGGTCGTCAACCTGGAGCGCGCGTTGCGGGTGGGAGATCGCTTGGGCGGGCATTTTGTCCAAGGGCATGTGGATGCGGTGGGAGTCATTCTCGCGCTATCGGAGAACGGCCAAGATCATGTTCTGGAAATTTCATTGCCCTCGGAGATCGTGCGCTTGTGCGTGTCGAAAGGCTCCATCTCAATCGACGGGATTTCACTGACCCTTGCGGAACTTAAAAAGGAATCGGCGGTTTTCTGGATCACGCCACATACGTTTTCTCACACGAATCTGCACGCGGCTGAGGTGGGCGACGTCGTGAATTTGGAAGCTGATATGCTGGCCAAGCATGTCGCCGCGCTGATGGCGAAATCCTGACTTTCGGCTACCAGCTCTGCGGTCATAAATCTCTCGCGCAGCGGAAGCCCGTGTGACTCGCCGGCGAGTCTTCTTCAAGGGAGTGGCGTGCGGCCGGCCTGTAGCGCATGCAATAAGAGATGTGACAGAGAAACGACCCGCCCTTGGTAACGTGGTTTGGGGCGCCCTGAGCCTTGCGGCCGCTGCTGCGATTGATCCAAGTTTCCGGGCCTTTGGGATCGCATGTTTCGCATTTGCCGCGATATTCCGGATCATAGAAATCGGAGCAAATCTCCCACGCATTTCCGGCCATATCGTAGAGGCCGTAGCCATTCGGGTCGAAGGATTTCACGGGGGCCGTATCGACAAACCCGTCCTCGCCGGTGTCTTTGCTTGGAAACTCGCCATGGAAGGTATTAGCCATCCATTTGTCGCCGGGCTTGAGTTCATCGCCCCAGACATAAGTTTTTCCAACCAACCCCCCACAGGCTGCGAACTCCCACTCGGCTTCGGTTGGCAGGCGTTTTCCGGCCCATTTCGCGTAAGCGGATGCATCTTCGAAATTCACGCATACGACAGGATGACTGCCTTTTTTTGAAATATCCGTACCCTCACCAAACGGGTGTCGCCAGTTCGCGGTCGGATCCCAGCGCCACCATGTCAAAGCGGAATTCGGATCTTCGAGGCTACCGGTAAATTTCTCCGGCGGAGAAAAAACGATGGAGCCTTGGTTGAACGGTGGCTTTGGCAAGTGGGGTAGGGCTTCCGCAGGAAAATCCTCAAGCTTTGCCTCACGTTCGGCGTAGGTGACATAGCCCGTCGCTTTTACAAAGGCTGCAAACTGATCATTGGTAACCTCGGTTTCATCCATCCAGAAGCCCGACACTTTGATCTTGCGCGCAGGCGCTTCCTCGGGAAAACGCTTGATGCCGTATGGCGTTTCAAATTCGCCGATCGAGCCCATCGTTGTTTCGCCACCCCGGATTTCAAGCATTCCGTCTTTTTTTTGGGAGCTCGTTTCAACAGGCGATTCAGGCTTGCTGCAGGCAGAAAAGCCCACAACGGAGGCCAGGACGAGAAAGGCATGGGAAACGTTCACGGCAGGAAACTACGCCGTTTACGGGCTCTTTTCAGTATAAAAATGCTCCAAAGCTTTGGCTTCCTCTGGACCGAAGAAAATGGCTAATCTCCCGGCAAGCGATGAAAGCAAGACTCACCAAAGATTTCCGATTCGAGGCCGCGCACACCCTTCCAAGTTTGCCGGAGGGTCACAAGTGCCGCCAGATGCATGGTCACAGTTTCAAAATCGAGATTTCGATTGAGGGCGAGGTTGACCCTGCGATTGGCTGGATCTACGACCACAAACTCATTTCCAATGCGATGCATCCCCTGCTTGAAATGCTGGATCATGCTTATCTGAACGACATCGAGGGATTGGAAAGTCCGACCATTGAAATCATGGCCGGCTGGTTTTGGAAAAAACTCGCACCACAGCTTCCCGGTCTCGCTGAGATCGTTATTTTCGAAACCCCGACCGCGCGTTGCTCTTTCAAAGGCGAGTTTTAGAAGTGTGGAACTTAGAGCATAGAGGGGAGAGAAAGAGCTTATGGTTCCGTGTTTCGAGGAAAAATTCATCATCTGAGAAATAGTCTTGCGCAGTGCCGCGGCTTATATCAATTTCCCCGCCCCGTTACGGGACGTAGCTCAGCCTGGTAGAGCGCCTGCTTTGGGAGCAGGATGTCGTCAGTTCGAATCTGGCCGTCCCGACTCTTTCAATATCAACGACTTAGAGAAATTCTGAGTCGTTGATTTTTTTTGGTCACTCACCCAACACTCACTTTATTCGAGTATGGGGCTGATACGTTGGTGTTGAAGGATTGGCGGCGATTTTTCAGCGGTGGGTTCTGATTTAGAGATCTTAGCAGAAAATCCCAAGTTCTATGTCGTCGTCGGAAATACGGTAAAGCCCTTCTAGTTTCTGACGGACTGATGGGAGGTGAAAGCGCCTCACGCCGCCGAGTAGTTCACTCGGGATTTTACCGGTGGTGGCCCATTTATAGATGGTGGAAACATCGGTGTCATAAATATCGGCGAGTACGTCGGCCTTAACGTAGGTACGCTCGCCATTTGGAATGTTCTGTTGCTGGTCTTGGGTTTTCATGGGGTGTGTTTCAGTTGTGCAGACCGGGGCAACTTCGATTGCACGTAATATTGATACAGTTAAACACCTAGTCACCCGATTCGTAAAAGTCGAGCTCAAAACTTAACACGGGCGTTTGAGATTCCAGAGATTTTACTGAGTGCAGGGTTTTTCTGGGGCTGATTTTTCTAGTTCGGGTTGGACGTAATCTGAGAGTTGAATCTCCTTCACACGGATGCGATCATAGGCTAGAACTTTATAGCGCTCATGATTTTGCGGGCCTCTGTGCTAAATTAATCAAGCTATGTGCAGGTCTACTTTCATTTCTTCTTCAGGCAAACCGGTTGAGCTTTGGGCTCGTGGTGACGGTCTGTATGTAACAGCGAATGTAAACGGCGAAAAAATCGGGAGAATAGAATTGGACGTAATCGAAACTGACACTTGGCCGCACCAGAAGGTGATGAAGTTATGTATGATGGAAGTATCGCCGTTGTTGTTAAGGAGGCAAGGGATTAGCAGAGCCATGCTTAAATTGGCTCTTGAGACTTCTGGGCTTCCCGTGGTTGCTACTTGCCCCCATAACAACGAGGTGTTTTCGGATGATAGCCACCTCGTAGGCGCAGGTCGTTCATTTGTGGCCGCCATGAGGAATGAGGGTTTAATCATGCAAGGTTGCTTCGGTCCATGCTACTGCTAGGATGGTGAGCCTCATAAGGATTTTGAATAGCTTGATCGCCAGTAGAATATCTGGAGTGAGAGTATTGAGGGGTAAACAAAGTTTTTGGGATGATTCGATTTTGTGGTTTTTGTTATTTATGCTAATCGGATTGTGCCATTAAAATAGACCAAAGTTGTAAGGCGACCGATCTAGTCCTTTTATAATTTTCACATCCAATTCAATTTCATCTAATGTCGTTAATAAGATCTCTCTCGGAAGCGGAGGCGCGGAATCTAGTCAGCAAGAAAGCAGAAAATGCTGACTCACTTGATGTCTCAGGGATAACTAACCTTTATGAGGACGCCGCTAAGATTCTAGCAACTTTTCCGGGTAAGATAATTCTGGATGATTTGACTCGAATAAGTGATTCAGCAGCCCAGATGCTTCAAGAGCACAGGGGAGGACTTTCCATGAAAGGCCTTAGGGAGTTTTCCGATTCGGTAGTAGAAAGTTTGGTGATTTATCCGGGTATTTTAGACCTATCAATTTCACCCGAAGAGGTTTCCTCCTTGAGTAAATCCTTTGCTCTATTGATTCTTAATTCTAACAAAAATAAAAAATCGCTAGATTTTAAAATTTTGCGAGAAATTTCATTAGAATCGGCACAAGTTATTGCTGCTTTTGAGGGGGATCTACTGCTTAATCAACTTACATCTATCTCTGACCCTGTAATGACAATACTATCTGAACATAAAGGTGTATTACAATTGAATGGCATTACGGATTTAAGCGATAACGCAGCGTTAGCATTGGGTCGTCATGAAGGTGAGTTATCAATAACGAGTATCAAAATCATTTCAGATAAATCTTCAGTTTTCCTTTCTAAGCATAAAGGGCCTCTCATATTAAATATGTATAACTTGGAGATAAGCATTGATGGTGCTGAAATATTGTCTAGGCATCAGCCTAAAATAAATAATTACGACTATTTAATAAAAAAAATTCTTAAAGGTAGAATTACTGCAGATTGCTTAAAGTGGCTTCAACATCCCCACGGTTTTTATAATATTGAATCTTATACCTGCTACGCAAAGGAGATTACAGATGAAGCGGCAGTTGTTCTCGGAACATTCGATGTTGATGAAATACGCCTTGATTCGGTCGAGTTTCTTTCGGATCGAGCATCCGAAGGACTTTCAAAATTCCAAGGTAAAAAAATAGTACTGAAAAGCCTAAAAAATCTTTCTACACAAGCATCCTGGGCTCTTACAGCATTCGATGGGGATCTTGACATCAGCGAACTAGCAAACATCAAGTCTGAAGCTGCGCTTATTTTGGTGAATCACGAAAATAAGCGCAGAATCGAGATCGAGCGTATCAAGGCCGATGAACAAAGGAAAATTTACTTGGAGGAATTGGAGAAGGAATTTTTAAGTGCGTTAAAATTTTTAAACCACTTTAGAGTCAGATACCCAGCTAGAGAAAGTAAATCAAATTTCATAAACATTGTTAAGTCATGCCTGAATTTGAATGATAGTGAAGATGACTACAGAACTAGGATTATCGACCTTGCGAGAAGTCATGCAGAAATGAATTTGAGCAAAAATGATCACCGATCTTATATAAAGATAAGCGGGTTAGATGATTGCGATTCTGATTTTATCGTTAAATTGTATAAGGATAAATATTATCGTGTAACACATTGTTTCCGTTGTAGTAAATTCTTGGTAAGCACAGTTTCAAATGAGTGCGAAACATGTGGTTGGATACGATGTCAGTGTGGGGCATGTGGGTGTAGTTATCGAAAGTTTTTATAGGTAGCGCGTCGTAGCAAAATCAAGCGATCATCAATCTATGAATCGTTATTAGGGCGACTAAGGACGTCACAGAAATATACTCATGCTCAATCCCAATGCAATCTTCATGCGGGTTGATGTTGATGATCTCGCAATCCGGATTGGCTTCTCGGCATTGTGCAAGCAGTTGTGGAAGTAGGGCGACTTGGCCAGAGCAACCGACGACGAGAATGGTATCTGGTTTTCGTTTGATGAAATCTTCCACCCATACCAGTCGGCTTCCGTAGGGTTCGTTGAAGAGGAGAATGTTGGGGCGGATAGCTGGGTCGTCGAAGGGAGGAATGTGAGGAAAAGGCACGGTGCGGTCTTCCCAGATTTCCTGTTGGTTTTCCTCGCTCCATCGACGCAGAATTTCATCCCGCATTTCTGGGTAGGACATGAGTTTCAAAGTAAGCGCCCAACAGAACCCCTCTATTCAAGGATAGCATAGATGCCATAGATTTGGATTCTATGACATCTATACAAGAGACAATATCAGGCACGTTAGCGAAGAGCGATCGCGTAGGGC
>JBIKNX010000176.1:0-5830 GCA_044358435.1 Luteolibacter sp. | reverse complement strand
AATTCCGGAAAAAACGGCACAGGCTTTTGCTTTTCCCATGAAATCGAAATTGGCGGATTTGATGAGATTGAGGAACGTCAGTTTACGAAGCATTCCGGTATCGGTTCCCCAGCGAAACAGCACCCGTGTGCCCAGAATGGCGGAGAACATGGAGGCAACCAGTCCGATCGTAAGGCTTAAAGCGAATCCCTTGATGCTGCCGCTGGCCATACCGATGAGGATGACACAAGCGATGAGCGTGGTGAGGTTGGAATCGAAAATGGATGAGAATGCCTTATCGTAAGAAGCTGCGATCGCGCTTTTGAGGGATTTGCCATTTGCGATTTCTTCCCGCAGGCGCTCATAGATCAGGACATTGGCGTCTACGGCCATGCCGATGGTGAGAATGAGACCTGCAATGCCCGGAAGAGAGAAAGTGAAGCCGAACATCGCCATGACTCCGAAAAGAATGATGCCATTGATTCCAAGGGCGACGATCGCGACGAATCCTGCGAAACGGTAGTAGATGAGAATGAAGAGCACAGTCAGTCCTAGGCCGATGATGCCGGAAATAATGCCCTGCTTGACGAAAGATGAGCCGAGCGTTGGGGAAACCGTGCTCTCTTGTTCGACGATAAGCGGGTTCTCCAATGGGTTCATCAGGGCGTTGCTGAGTTCTTTGGGTTCACCCGGATCGTCGAGCCCGCTGACCTCGAAGTTTTTGCTGAGAGTGTCGTTGACGGTTGGGGCGCTGATCACCACACCATCGAGGACGATCGCAATCCGATCGATTCCTTTGCGCATGTCTTTGGTGAGATTGAACATTTTGTCTGCTCCCTCACTGTTAAGAGTCACGCTGACCGCATCGGAGCGTTCCAGGGACGGAGTGGCGAACGCGATATCCGAGCCACCGAGTGCCGCGACCCTTCTGAGCAGGATCGGGGTGGTGATTTCCTGGCCGTCACGGTTTTTCTGAGTCAAGGTATAAGCGGTGTAGCGGGGCTCGATCGCCTCGCCATCCAATACTCGCTGGGCGAGAGTTTTTCCATTTTCCCCCATTTCATCGTTTCTTGGAGAAACCTCTTTGAGCTCAAGTTTGGCAACCGTCTCGAGAATCGCCCGTATCTCGGCGGATTTCTCGGGCTCGATGCCTGGCATTTGGACCATGATTCCGTCGACACCTTGGCTGGCGATGATGGGTTCGGCTGTTCCCAATGAGTTGAGGCGTTCGTCAATGACGCGCTTCGCTTCTTCGACTTGATCCAAGGTGATGGGGAGCGGGTTGCCGTTGCCGTCATCTTTTGGCTGAATGCGAAGGAAGAACGATGAGCCGCCCACGATGTCGATACCGCCTTTGAGACGTTCTTCAAGAGGAAGGACCGCGAAAGTGCAGAGCGTGACGATGCCGAGGATGAGAATGCTGCCGATGTTACGTTTTCTGTTTTCCAGATCAGTTGCGAAATACCAGAAGAACAAGATCAGGAGACCAAGTCCGGTGAGGAAGATGACGAGAGGGTCGTTGAAAAATGTAATGGCGAGCATGGGATTTCAGTAAGAATTTGAGAGTGGATGCCTATAAACGGCGTGGATGACCGGGGGGTGAATGGGTAATCAGTCTTTTTTCGCAACGCTGGCGACAGCCGCTTTGTCGAATTCGAGGTTGGTGCCCTCCGCGACCTTGATCACGACGGTGGTGTCTTTCACGCTGTGGACGATTCCGTGGAGTCCGGCGGTGGTGATGACCTTGTCACCGGTTTTGAGGGCTGCGATACGGGCGGCTTGTTCCTTGCGCTGGCGTTGCTGGGGACGGATCAGCAGGAAGTAGAATAGCACAATCATCACGACCATCATGAACATCGGGTGACCAATGACGGATTGTGGAGCTTGGTTGGCAGGAGCGGCAGCGGCGAGGGTGTTGAGGAGTTGGATCATGGAATGAGCGGGTTGGCGTTATATCGTTGGATGAATGTGTTTTTGTATGTTTCGAAAGTTCCGTTGGCAATCGCTTCGCGCGCGTGCCGTGTGAGGGTTAGGTAGAAATGCAGATTATGGAAGGAAAGCAATCGTAAAGCGAGCATTTCGCCTGCCCGGAACAGATGGCGGATGTAGGAACGGGAGAAACGCGAGACGTGAGGATGGCTGCTTACGCAGATCGGGCGCGGATCTTTCGAGTGAACGAGGTTTTTGATATGGATGGGTCCGTCCAGGGTGAAAGCGACCCCATGACGAGCCATACGGGTGGGCATCACGCAGTCGAACATGTCCACGCCGCGTGCAATCATTTCAAGGATCTGCGGGGGAGTTCCCAGACCCATGGCGTAGCGGGGTTTGTCCTGGGGAAGAAACGGAACGGCGTTCTCGATGGCGCGGAACATTTCCTCTTCGGGTTCGCCGACCGACACTCCGCCGATGGCGTAGCCGTCAAAGTCGAGTTCGACGAGTTCTCGGGCGGACTGCTCGCGCAGATCGGCATAGACCGAGCCCTGGACGATGCCGAAGTGGTTTTGGGGGAGGCCGGCGGTAAGGGGTTGATTTTCGGTGATCCACTGTTTGCAGCGTTTTGCCCAGCGGGTGGTTAAGGCGAGCGAGGTGGCTGCGTATTTCTCGTCGCAGGGATAGGGAGGGCATTCATCGAACAGCATGGCGATGTCAGATCCAAGTGCGGCCTGGATTGCCATGGATTTCTCGGGGCTGAGCATCATTTTCGAACCGTCGAGATGGGATTGGAAGCGGACGCCTTCCTCGGTGATTTTGCGCATTTTGGCAAGTGACCAGACTTGGAAACCGCCGGAATCGGTGAGGATGGGTTTTTGCCAGGTGGTGAAGTCATGAAGTCCCCCCATCTCCCGAATAAGTTCGTCTCCGGGACGCAGCCAGAGATGGTAGGTGTTTCCGAGGATGATTTGGGAGCCGAGTTCTTCGAGCTCTGCGGGGTGGAGGGTTTTGACCGAGCCCTGGGTGCCAACGGGCATGAAGATGGGAGTGCGGACTTCACCGTGGGGGAGGGTGAGGGTTCCGGCACGGGCTGAGCCGTCGGTTTGTTCCAGAGTGAATGGCATGATTATAAGTCGAAGAAGCGTTTCGCTTTTTCGAGGAAACCCTGATGAACCGGCGAATTTTGATCGCCGATGGATTCGGAAAAGTTCCTGAGTTTTTCCTGTTGGTCTTTGCTGAGTTTGGTCGGGACTTCGACTTGAACCGTGACGTTGAGATCGCCCTTCGAGCCGCCGGAGAGGGATGGCATGCCTTTGTCGCGAACGCGGAAAGTGGTGCCTCCTTGGGTTCCTGCGGGGATTTTGATGGAGGATTGGCCATCAAGAGTGGGAACCTTGAGTTCACCTCCGAGTGCAGCGGTGCTGAAAGGAAGGGGGACCTCGCAGAACAAGGTATTTCCCTCGCGCTCGAAGACATCGTGATCCTCGACGTGGATGAAAGCGTAAAGATCACCCGAAGCGCCGCCGCGGACTCCGGCATCGCCATTGCCCGTGGAACGCAGTCTCACACCGGTGTCCACGCCTGCTGGAATGCGGAGCTTGATCCGGGTTTCACGCTCAACACGACCTTGTCCGCGACAATCGCCGCAGGGTTCGGAGACGATTTCGCCAGCGCCCCGGCATTCGGGACAAGTCGATTGTTGGATGAAGATTCCAGCCTGCCGGCCGACAACGCCGCGCCCGCCGCAGGTGCTGCAAGTTTTCACGCCACCCGAGCCTTTTGAGCCGCTGGCGTTGCATTTTTCACAGGGAATGTTGCGTTCGATCTCGAGTTCTTTTTCGACACCGCGCGCGGCTTCTTCGAGGGTGATTTCGAGATCGTAGCGGAGATCGGAGCCGCGTTGTTTGCTGTTTTTTTTCCGTGGGCCCGCGCCTCCGAAAAATTCCTCGAAGCCGCCACCGAAGGCGCCGCCGAAGACTTGTGAGAAGATGTCCGCGGGATCATGGAAGCCGCCGCGGCCGCCGCCCATACCGCCGGAGAAGGCGTCATGGCCATAGCGATCATAGGCCGCGCGTTTATCGGGATCGGACAGGGCTTCATAGGCTTGGCCGAGTTCTTTGAATTTGTCTTCAGCAGTAGGATCGCCCGGATTTTTATCCGGGTGAAATTTTACAGCGAGTTTGCGGTAAGCTTTTTTGATTTCTGCGGCATCCGCATTGCGGGATACGCCGAGGATTTCATAGTAGTCGCGGGGCATGAAATTTTAAATTTTGAACATTAAACCTCAAAGAGGATGGAATTATTGAGGGTTTTCCGAGTTGGAGGAAACGACCACGCTGGCGGGACGCAGGAGGCGATCCCGGAGTTTGAAGCCGCGACGCGAGGTGCGGATGATCGAACCTTCCGGCAGTTGGGAGATTTCTTGCGAAACCGCATCATGGAGATTCGGATCGAATTGGCCTTCGGTGGAAATTTCGGTAATGCCTTGGTTGGCGAGGAATTCATTGAGTTGTTTGCGCACCATGTCCATGCCGATATAGATCATGGATGAGGTGTCCTGTGCGGCTGCCTGCATACCCATTTCAAAGTTGTCGATGACAGGCAGAAGATCCTCAAGCAGGCGTTGATTGGCGTATCGGATGGCATCTTCACGTTCGCGTGCGGTGCGCTTGCGAAGATTGTCCATTTCTGCGGCGGTGCGCAGGGAGAGTTCTTTCCATTTGGCGATTTCCGCTTCGAGTTGCTCCATCGGACCGAGTTCGGCAGTCGCTTGATTTTCCCCGGTTGTCCCCGCGGGATCTTGGATTTCATCCTCAGAATCGGGAATTTCTTGAGTTGGTTTTGAATCGTCTTGCTGCATGTGGGGAATGTGTAATCAGGAATGCCTCGAGGTCAACTCCTTGCGGGCGGTTTGTGCTAAGGAAGAGGATGTGCGGATATGCGGGAAATGCCAAGAATCGGGATTTGAAGGCTCGGCAGGCAGGCCTTGATTTGATTCCGTCCTCTGGCGGTTCCCCGTGGGAGCCCGTCGCACGATTACCCAAGCCGCGTCGACCGAGTCCGTTGGATTCCAAGCATGGTGAAGGGAAAAATATCAGTCCCCGACGGGATGGGAGATTTCTCCGGCGCATGTCTCAGATGAAGCGTCCGGCACGTTCTCCGCATCAAGCTCCGCCATCATGACAGGCTTCGGTGGTGAGAGGAGTTCCATGACTTCGATCTGGATTTTTTCCACTTCGTCGAGAGGAATGTTGGGATCCTTGACTATGAATACCTCGCCGGTTTTACGATGTTCGTAAATGCGGAGCATGCCGCTGGCGATAGGTTGGGTGTCGGTTTCACGCAGGATTTTTTGACGTTCCAGCATGACCGCGAGGATGTAACGGGTATTCTCAGTGTGCTCCAGATCGTCTTCGACAAGTTGTTTGAGAAGGTCTTCCGCGCTTTGTTTGGTGACCACCGGTTGGGTGTCGTTGGAGGGCGTGGGCAGGAATTTGGTGCGCCATGAGGAGAATGGGACCTCATCATCAGCCAGGCGCTGGGCCCATGCCTCTTCACAAAAATCTTTTCTCACGTAACCGGAGGATTCGGGATCCGGGAAAAGTGCGGTTACAATGGGCTGACCTTCGGTGAAAGGAGTTTGGGTGATGCTGCATTCGCGGCTGCGGTTGCGGACATGCCATGATTCTTGGAGTGCCATGGTTGAATGGATTCAGTGGTTGAAGTTGAGCAGGTTTTTAATGGACTGATGGATGGATCTGCCGGTGACGCGTCTGTGGTAGAGATACAGGCCGATTACGGCAAAAATAATATTTGGCAGCCAGGCGGCAAGCATGGGCATGACGCTTCCCGATTCACCGAGTGCGAGGGTGATGCTTGAAATGAACAACATCATGACAGAGAGCACGACGGCGAG
>JBIKNX010000175.1:0-5851 GCA_044358435.1 Luteolibacter sp. | reverse complement strand
CTTCCACGGAATAGCTGGAAAGCCTAGTCATCAGGAATCTTAGAATATCTGCGTTTATCTGTGTCCATTTGATTACGCTTCGCTCCGTCCATGTCCGCTGCGCTCCCATTGCGGTTCGATTTCTATTTCTGAAATAAGATGTCATTTCTGGCTTTTCAGCTTTTCAGCGTTTCACATTTCAGCGTTTACTGTCGGTGCCGTCTCCCGGACGGTCGCGATCAGGGCGCGAGTTCTGGTTGAGGAAAGTCCGGACACCATAGAGCAACTTGCCTTGTGAAAGCAGGGAACGTGAGTCGAGAGACAAGCGGATGGAAAGTGCAGCAGAAAATACACCGCCGATGGCTCGGAAGAGCACAGGTAAGGTTGAAATGGTGGGGTAAGAGCCCACCGCGCCGAGGGTAACCGGAGCGGCAATGAAAACCCCAGGTGGTGCAAGACATAACAGGGAAAGGACTGCTCGTCCGTTCACTCCCGGGTATTAGTCGCACTCCGCGCAAGCGGGGCGTCCGGTGCAAGCCGGGTTGAGAGAAATGATCGTCCAGCTTCGGGTAAAACCGAGGTGGACAGAATCCGGCTTATAGGGGGACGGCACCCTCTTTTCACACGTTGAAAAATTGCGCGAGTGGACTCGCGCGGTCCTACTTCCTGTGGATGGGGCGCTTGACTTTGCGATCGGCGGGAGCGGTTTTGTTCGCATCCTTCTCACTGCCTGGAGCGATGCTTGGATCGACAAGTGGCGGCAGATCCGGACCGTCCGCGAAGAGGCGGGCGGGGTCTGAGACATCGTAGCGGTCATCCATGTTGCTTTGGACAGAGTTGAGGGATTTGGCGCCATTCACAATGGATGGCTGGATGAAAATCATCAGTTCATCACGATCAACCCCTTTGGTTTTGGTTGAGAACAAGCGCCCGAGTCCCGGGATGTCGCTGAGGATAGGGATGCCGGTCACTGACTCGGTATCGTTGCTTGTGATCAACCCGCCGAGAACAATCGTTTGGTTATTGGGAACGGTAACGGTAGTAACAAGTTCCCGGGTATTTATCTCAGGAATATTTCCTAACCCTTCGATAGGTGTATCTTTGCCGATACTATCGCTGACCAGAGCGATTTGTAAGGTGATTTCTTTTTCCGAATTAATAAGTGGAATGACTTCCAGCTTCAATACCACATCGCGGTATTCGACATTGGTAGATACGCCGCCGCCTGTAAATGAATTCGAGTTTGTGGGAATTGCGACGCGTTTGCCGGATGAGATCGTCCCTTTGCGGTTGTTGGCGGTGAAGATGGATGGACGGGAGAGGATAGTAAAATCGCTATTGGAAGAAAGTAGGTTTACGTAACCGGCGAGTGAATTGCCGATTTTTCCGTAGAGTGACAAGCCGCTTTGGCTAGGGAAAAGATTGCCGGCAACCAGTCCAGAATCATCTGCTGCGCCGGTTGCCGGGTTTGTCAAATCATTGGGAAGATTGGAGGTGTTGTTCTTGCCTCCGAGATTGGAAAAGCCGAGTCCACCTTTTTCGCCACCGCGGAAGGCCCGAATCCAATCCACTCCCGTCTTAGTTGTTTTGCCGAGTGAGAGTTGTCCGAAGACCGTTGAGATCATGACTTGATCGGCTTTCACATCGACCTGATCGAGCAGTTTTTCGATGATTTCCACGCTGGATGGAGGGCCTTGGACGATGATGGAATTGGTAATGTTGTCTGCGACAAGGAGCGTGCGGCCGACGAGGAGCGAGACCGGCGCGGAGTTGGCATCGGGTTCTTGGAGTGAATCGCCTCTGTTTGCGCCGCTTCCGCCTGAATTTCCCATGCCTCCGAATCCTGAGTTGGACGTATTTCTGTTATTGCTGTTGTTGTTAATAGCGGTGTTGCCGGTTTGTTGTCTCGACGTTGTGTTCCTTGAGCCACCGGGTTGAGAAGGATTGGGCGTATCCGTTGCGCCCGTTCCTGTACCGGAAAAGGCACGTGTCAGAGCATCACCGGCGATAGGCAGGAAATCCGCTACCGCAAGGAATTCGAGTTTTCTACGCAGGAAATTGCGTTGGTCAGACTCGACATCGAACTGATCGATGAGACCTTGGATGAAGAGAATATCGACCGGGCGACCGATGGCGACGATGCGGTTGGTGCGGGCATCAGGAATGATTTGCAAGGGGGTTTCCTCGCCGGAGGAACTGCCGCCGGGGTCCTTGTTGATTCCCGGAGCTGAATCTGTTGTTGAAATTTGCGGTGCGCGTTGGACTCCGGCGGTGAGCTTGGTTTCTTGCTGATTTCCGAGCATTTCGTTGAGAGTGGTGGCCAGCTCGGTGACATCGGCAAATTTGACATTGATGAAGCGGGTGGCGACCAGGCTGGAGGGTTTGTCGATTTCGACCCTGATATCGATGAGTTTGCGGATCAAGGAGGTATTTTCGGTGATGATTACCGCAGCAGCGTTGGGAACGGCGGCGATGGATCCGAATGCCCCGAACTGACCGATAATCTGGGTGAAAGTGCGAACGGCTTCATCGGGTTTGATGTGGTCGAGCTTCATGACATAGGAAATCACGGCATCGCCTTGAGGCAGCGGATCGTCTTCCGTAAAGACCGGAACACCGATGTTGGTGGGTCTGATTCCTCCGGAAGCGAGGGTTAGGTAATCTTGATTGGAGTCCGTGGCATCCGGGACGAAAATGAAATTCTCAATGGTTGCGGTTTTTTTGAGGATTTCCGAGGCTTTGGCGTAGGTGAGGGGATTTTCCGGTGACGCATCGATCACGAGTGCGAAGGACGCTTTGGAAGCCGCCGATGAAACGATGACCCTGCGCCCCGTGTATTTGGTGTAGAGGCCGGCGAGTTCATTGCCGTTGCATTCGGTGAATTCGATTTTTTCCTTGATCAGGGTGTTGTCGCCTGCGGGCTTTTGGGCTTTTTCCTGAACATTTCCGGGAATCGCCGGTTGTTCGGCATCCTGAGAAAAGAGAGGGAGGCAGGTGATTGAAAATACGGTAAGAAAAACAAGGTAGCGGCTCATTCGGTGATGGGGAAGTTGATGCTCGGATTCAGAGGAAAAGAGAGGAGTTGTGATGATCACTAGCGATTTGGTCTGGATTGAGGACTGTTACTGGAGGGCTTTTGAGGAGCTTTGACCGGAGGAATGATTCTCGGGCGGGCGGTTGGGTTGGGAGCGACTTGGCCACCGGGCGGGTTTAGCTGGGTTGGTTGGTTTGGAGCGACGACGCCCGGAGGGTTGTTAGCGGGGTTTGTCATCGTGGCAGGGGTGCTTAGAACCACAAGAGCGGGTTCGAAGCGCACCACGCCTTGAATGCCATCTTTTTTAAGTGTTACCGTTGTGCCGAGACTTATTTCGGGGTTGCGATTCACCGAAACGACATCGAAGCCGGAGTGGTTCCCGGGTTCGATGATGATTTTTTTGGCGTTTTTGTCTTTTTTGTTGGCGATGGTAATCCGGTATCCGCCTTCGATGGGCGCGATGCCCGTGAGGTGGTAATCATCGAAGAAGTTGCTCATTTTTGGCACACCGGTCACAACCGGTTTGGCCGTGAAGGGGCTATTGTCCCAGAGTTCTTTATAAAACGAGTGAGGTTTCCTTTCAGGAACCTGTGCGAGAGAAAATGAGCACGGCATCATGCCCAGAAAAACGATGAAGAGGAAAGGTTTCATGAGTCTGTTTTTTCGGCAGGAAACCACTGGGATATGACCGTTTTGCAGTCGATGAGAGTATCGTCCTGAGTGTTCGGGTTTAAGCGGATTTCGATGGCTGATCGGAAAGCCAATGGATCGTTCACTGAATGGAGCCAGCGATAAAGAGATTCCTCCCTGCCCGTGACGCTGATTTTGATCTGAGCGCGGTGGTAGTGTTTACCTGTGGTATCCGTGGCGAGGAATTCTTGGGGCTTGACGGTAAGTCCGGCTGCTTTCGCTTCCGTTTCAATGCCTGAAGCTGGCCTTGGACAGTTTGCGCATCTGTTTGGGCGGGTTCATGGTCGGCAAGCCACTGCATCTCTTCCGCATACTGCGTCGCGTTATCCTGACTGGTTTTGGCTTGTTCAAGCTCGATTTGTGACGTCTCCAAAGCGGTCTCAAAAAGAGCTTTTTTCTGCTGATATTGGGAATAGAGAAAAAGATTGAGCAGCAAAAACCCCGCGAGGAGCAAGAGGGAGAGCAATTTTTTTTCGCGGGATGACATGTGGAAAGTGGGGGAGGATAGGTTGGAAAAGCGTGTTTGTCAGTGAAAAAGCTTCGAGGCTAACTCGAGGAATCCGGAATGGTTACGGTGTGGCTTGGGGAAGCAAAGCATTCAAGGTGAATTCCCAGCCACGGTTGGATTGCCGGGGGCGGCCGTCTTCCCATCGATAATGGGTGAGATCGTTGCTTTTTTCAAGGTTCAGAGAGAACTGTGTGATGGCCTGGGATTGTGGCGCCTCACCTTCCAATTTGATGTCGGTGGCCGAAATGGTTGCGGTTTTCAGGCGCAGACCGGAGTTGGGCGGGATGCATTTGGAGATGCGGTGGAGAATGTCGACGGTATTGTATTCACGGGAGATGCCGTATTCGAGTTCGTCCCATTTTTCAATGTGCAGGGCGAAACTTTCACGTGCGGGCGCGATGGCGGCAGCGAGTTCTTTCGTCTTCCGGGTGGTGGAATGGGTTTTCCAGAGATCAAACCCGAAGTATCCGATCGCGCCGATATAGAAAAGGGCGACAGCGGCGATGGCGAAGATCGTGTTTTGGCGTCGGCGTGCGGCCCGGCGTGCGGCCCGGACATCGGCAGGAAGGAGGAGGCTGAGGATATCGGGCAGAGATGGAGCGGGCTTCGGCGAGAGCTCGACCCGGATTGTCAAAGCTTTAGCCAGCTCAGAGGTTTGGGTTTGGCTATCGTTTGACCAGACGATGGCTTTGTCCGGTTTGATCTCAATGCCTTGCATGGAGAGTTGGGCGATGGCGATGCGGATTTCGCGGATCAGGTTGGCATCGGGAGAGGCACCGGTTGAAGCGGTGGACTGGCTGTAGAGGAGTTTTCCCTCGTGATGGATGGCAAAGACCCATTGGTTGAGCTCACGCCAGAGGCTCAGTGAGTTGCCGCTACTTGGAAACGCGCGTGCGGAGAGATCGAAAGCTTTGGGTGATTTGGAGGGCAGGGCTTCCGCTGTCGGATTTCGGAGAACGATGTTGAGCAACGTGGACTCCTCGGCCGACGTGGAGATCGGAAAAATATCGGTCAGTTGACCGGCCAGTGGATCCGGGCGGAGGCCGACGCGTTCCGCATGGGTGGCGGCCAGATCGGAAAATAGGGATGAATCTCCGGTTTGAACCCGCAGCGGCAACGCGGTGAATGCCTGAACGGGGAAAAAGAAGATCAGATCGCCGGCGGGAAGATTTGTGATTTCAGAGGGATGTCTGACCGGATGCGAGGCATGAAGTGTCGCAGGTTGGTTCGGCGCGATCATCCAAATTTCCCATTCGGTTTCGCCGGGAATGAGAAGGTAAGTCAAATGGGATTTTGCCATGGCGGAGTGAAGAGTCTTTGGAGTTGGGGGGGAATTTCAGGGAATGATCTCGATCGTGCGGCTGAGTAGGATCGGTTTTCCGGTGCGGTTTTTGACGATGGTTACGATGCGGCGTTTGGATTCTCCGGAGCGGGCGGTTGAGGTGATGCGTGTCGTGGTGTCGTTGATGGTAAAACGCTGGGCAATGTCTTGGCGTGAATTCACATCAATGCCAAGCAAGGAAATTGCGGAAGCAAGATCTTTGAAGGGAACGTCATCCTGAGTATGGCGGATGCCGTCCCGGCCGCGCACCGTTTTGGGGATGATTGAGGCCAGTTCGGGGGGGACTTCTGCTGCCACG
>JBIKNX010000174.1:0-5897 GCA_044358435.1 Luteolibacter sp. | reverse complement strand
GACGGCTTTTTTCAGCTCACTGATACCTTTCTCAACCGTTGCGTTTTCTGTCTCCGAGCGGTAATTTTTATAAGCCTCCGCAACCTCTGCGGCGATGTCGCGCGCGTCATCTTTTTCGGTATAACGGACCGTGATGGAAATCAGATCGGTTCCACGGATATTTTCCGTCTTGACGATACTTTTCAGGATGTTGAGCGCCTGCTCATTGTTGGTTTCCCATTTGTTGGCAAGATCCAGTTGCTTGATGACCCGGCTCAAAGAGTTTGTACTTTTGATAATTTCAAACTCCGTACCGAAAAACTGCGGTGTCATCATGGCAATTCTCGAGCCGCTTACCCCATCCAATGGCTCGAATGCCTTGCCGCGGGGCTTAACCTGTATGACCGCGGAACTTTCATACTTTTCAGGCATCACGTAGGTGATGACGGATGCCGTCATGAATACGAGTGACAGCGTCAGGAGGATGATGCCATAACGATTCTTAATGACCTGCCAATAATCGAAGGCGTGAAGAGTGGCTTCTTTTTGCTGTTCTGTGAAATTCATTAAAAATGGAAGGGTGGAATCAGAAAGTATAATTTGATGCTAATCAAATAAATAACTCCCGCAACCTTTGATAGCGCGGGAGCTTGAAATTTTCAAGGTGAAAGAGCTACCTGGTCAGGTCCGTGGGATTTAGAATTCAGCCTGCAGACCGACGCTGAGACGATTGCGGTCGTAACTGCGGTCGGGAAGGTCGGAATCCGCATGGGTGAAGTTATAAGTAAGCGTAGCGGCAAGATACTCGGTGAGCTTCAGAGAAGTTCCAATATAGACATTGGATAGCATTTCGCTCTGGTCTGGCTGGGAAGCACCGCCGACCACGGCACGGCCATTTTCGAAGGATGCGCTGATCACGTCAATTCCGCTGAACAAAGACAGTTTATCGGAAATTTGGTAAGTGGCTTGGGTCCCGATCCGGAGGGTCAGGCGGCTGTCATACTCGGTGAGCAGAGGCAAACCCACCACCGTGTCATACACTTCCGCACCGTAGCGAACAAATCCACTGACCATGAACTGTTGGTTGACTTGCGAGCGGAGAGTAAGCTCAACGTAAGGACTGGTGCTGTTTTTGCCGCCAACAGCATCCACCTCGCGGAATTGGGCACCCGCACTGCCAATCAGAATCGTGTTTGGAGAGAAGCGATGCTCGGCACCCAGCAGTAGATAAGTGTCTGTCGAATCGGTGGATTGCTCGGCCCCAGTGGTTTGGGCATAACGAATGGTCGCAGTGCCAACGGTTTGGGGGGAAAGCACATACCTGAACTGATTGTATACGGTCGTTGTGAAACGGTCGGAATTGGCGGTTTCGCTGTAATCCAACAAGGTGAGCTTAATCCCCGTGTAGGTTGCGAGACGTTCGGTCCAGCGGTATCCCACGGCATTGTCGGTGTCCCAGAAAACGTATTCACTGAACTGGCGGTTCGTGGCAAAACCGTAGGAATAGTCAGGCTCCAATTCGTAGGAAATGAAATTGCGAGTGACAAAACGGAGCCTCTCGTCGAACCGGTGAGTCAAATTGAATCCGGCGCGCATTTGGCCATACATATCATCCGAGCCTGTTGCAACAGGCTCATCCAGATAATAGAGCACTCCGAGCTTTGCCAAAACATCCCAAGTTGTCTGGGGGGCAGCGCTTGAAAACTCCATCTCAGCGTATGGATTGAGTGAAAATGTCTGGTCGTCAGGTCCGGGATCAGAGGGTGTGGTATTGTCATCCCAGACGGCAGTCGTTCCCACACTCCACTTGATGGGCAATGTTTCCTCAGCCTCCTCGTTGGGAACATGATAGAGACCTCCCGCAAATGCGGAAACAGCGAAGGTGAAGGATAAAAAGCCAGAGGTGGTGAGAATTTTCATATAGGGGAGAGAATGGGAAATGGATGAGTGAAATGGATCAACGAGCGAAATACCCAGTCAGCTGATTTACGAGACCTCTGATGGTGGTGTATTGAGGGAATCAATGACAATTCCTAATTTGCCGTCTGTGATTGGGAACGTAAGGGGATTGGCGGCAGCCATGTTGATTTGTGCTGCGGCATTTGGTGCGACTTGAATGGCAGCAGCGACGATAGCAATCTGAGAGCCGGGTGCCGCGTTGATGGCCGTGGCAACAATCTCACCGACGAGAGATGGATTTACGTCGCCCGCCTTGCCACCAAGGGCAACATTGCGCGCTGAAACCGAGGGAGAGTTGGCGTTCATTTCACTGATTGCCAAAATCAATGCGGTAACGAATGTATCCGCTGAGTCTGGAAACGCTTTACAAGCCGCGGCCAATAATTCGAGGGTCGCCTTTTTGTCGTCGTTGGCGACGGAGTCCTTGAGCGCTTGGGTTGCGGACTCGACCGTGGCGAGAGCTTCCGATGTTTGGGTGGTTGCCTGGTCTGTGTTGCCCGGCGCCGATTGTGCAAAGACATTCGTAAGCGCGATGGATACTCCGAAGATCAGAAGGTTGAGATACATTTTCATAAATATTTGGCCTTATTTTTGGAGGTTTTTAATTGAGAAAAAATGATTTGGAGCGGGCAGCGGGAATCGAACCCGCATGTCTAACTTGGAAGGATAGCGCTTTACCACTAAGCTATGCCCGCTTGAATGTGTGGTTAAAATCTATCATTTCGAGGGTATCAATCAAGTGTTTTTTACGTTTTTCTTAACGATGTGACGCATATTCTAATGCGAACGGGGCTTCTTGAATAGTGAATTTGCCGGTCTAGAGTCCGCCCGGCCGCTCCAAGAATACGGCTTCGAGGCCGAACTTCTCTGCGATCATAAGCCCCAACGCTCTAACCCCGAAAGTCTCCGTGGCGTAATGTCCGGCATAAAACACATTCATCCCCCGCTCTTCCGCTTCGATAAAACTCCAATGCGGGCCTTCTCCGGTGACAAAGCTATCGATTCCCAGTTCGGCTATTTTCCCGACTTCGGAACCGGCGCCACCCGTCATCACCGCGACTTTGCGCGGCATTTCACTTCCGCAAGAGCAAATCTGCGGTGCCCGGTCCACTGCCTTTCCGATGGCGTGTTGCAGATCATCTCGCGTGCCATTCCACTCTCCGACGACGGCGGTGGCAAAGCCGTCTTTGAATAAAATCGGCCGGATGGAACCCAGTCCGATCGCGCGGGCGAGCAGCATGTTGTTGCCGATTTCAGGATGAAAATCCAAGGGTAGATGGGAGGAATAAATCGCGAGGTCGCCATTAATGGCTGCTTTGAGTTTTCGGAAATACGGGCCGATGATTTTTTGCGCTCCCTGCCAAAACATGCCGTGATGCACCAGCAACAACCCGCCTTCTTTCGCCGCTTCCTCGATGACTGCGAGCGAGGCGTCCACCGCGGAAATCACGCGACTCACCGTGCCATGATTTTCAAGCTGCAAGCCGTTGATCGCGCCCGGATAATCCCGAATTTCAGAAGTTTTCAACACATCGTCCAGAAAGGTCACGATTTCATGCAGGTCAGCCATGCATGAAACCTAACCTTTCCTGTTCCAGATGACAACGCCTGACATGAAATCGACCTCGCGTCCCTCAACAAAATCCACCAGATCCGGTGAGAGGTCCGCCTGCCATGATATTTCCTCACCATTCCAGAGGATCGTGAGCTTTGCAGCGTGCAATGCCTGGCGCGGGAGCAACAAGCGCCTCGCCAGCGCTTCGTTCCAATCCTGCGCCATCCAATCGAGATACTCGCTGCCATCCCCCGAGTAAATCTTATCCCCGACGATGGGATGTCCTCCATAGGCGAGGTGAACGCGGATCTGATGCATCCGTCCGGTTTTAGGAAAACAACGTATCAAAGCAAACTTTTCGCCGTTGCGCTCGAAGCGACGTTCCACCGCAAATCCCGTCGTGCAGTCTTTTCCCGAAACATCGACCACTTGCCTCACCCAGATATCACTCGGTCCGAGCTCACCCGCCCGGCAAATCGGCGCATCGCATTCCCAACGATCGAGCTCCGGCCATCCGGCAACAATTGCGAGGTATTCTTTTTTCGCCTCGCGTCGTTCGAAAATCATCCCGAGCTCGCGCGCGGCGGCCGTGTGCTTGGCACAGAGGACCAAACCGCTGGTTTCCCGATCCAGCCGAGTGATGATTCCCAGACAAGCCCCGTTCTCCATCTCATAAGCGTAGAGATTTTCCAAACCACCTAACAGAGTTGGCTCGGGCTTCTGATTCGCGGGATGCACGATGAGCGGCGCGGGTTTGTCCACGACCACCCAATCATCACTCTCGTCAATCACCCGGAAATCTGGAATTACCTGAAGAGCCATCGCGTTTCTTTTATGTCGATTTTAGAATTTGGAACCACGAAAAACACGAAAAAATCAGGAATGTCCGCTTGTGGTGGCAACTCCACATGGACCGAGCGACTCCAGTCGCGCTCTCAGCCGGCAGCGCGACTGGAGTCGCGCGGTCCATCATTCCATTTCCTTTCGTTACAATCGTGCTTATCGTTGTTAAAATTCTCTTCATCCACTGAAATAAAAAAACACGCCGGAAACCCGTCTTTGAGACAGGTTTCCGGCGATGATCAAAAATGCGTGCGTTACACACACCCTAGCGAACTAGGACTTGTAGCGGAGACGCTTTTTATGGCGGTTCTGCTTCATGCGCTTCTTGCGCTTGTGCTTGTTGATCTTTGTTTTACGGCGTTTCTTAATGGAGCCCATGGTATTATACGGGGTTGGAGTTCAATGAAAATTAAAGGACGAGTTTGTTGAGAGGATATTCGATGATCCCCTCTGCCCCAAGCTTCTTGAGGTCGGGGATCATGTCGCGAACGAGAATCTCGTCAATCACGGTTTCTACCGCAACCCAACCTTCTTCCGAAAGTGGTGAAATCGTCGGGCGGCGGAGAGACGGCAATTTGGCGAGCATATCGTTGAGACGATTTGCAGGCAGGTTCATTTTGAGGCCGACTTTGTCGCGAGCGAACAAGGCGGATTTGAGCAGCATCGAGATGCGCTCCATTTTCTCGCGTTTCCATGGATCCGCGGCGGCAGCTTGGCTGGAATAAAAGTGAGGAAAAGAGGTCAACAGGGTATCGACGATACGCAGGCGGTTGGCCTTCAAGGAAGATCCGGTCTCGGTGACATCAACGATGGCATCGACCAAATCAGGCACCTTCACCTCGGTTGCGCCCCAGGAAAATTCGACTTCGGCTTTGATTCCGAGTTTGTCGAGATAGCGCTGGGTGATTCCCACGCCTTCGGTAGCGATGCGTTTTCCTTCGAGATCCTGAGGTTTCTGTATCGGCGAATCTTCCGGCACCACCAGCACCCAACGTGTCGGGCGAGCCGTGGCGCGCGAATAGGGCAACTCGGCGAAATCAACCAGATCCGCACCACCTTCGGAGGCCCAGTCCAAGCCGGTGATTCCGCAATCAATGAAGCCCTGTCCCAAATAGCGTCCGATTTCCTGAGCCCGGATCAGATAGATATCGAGCTCGGAATCATTCGATGCCGGACGATAACCGCGCGAGGAAACGTAAATTTCATAGCCGGCCTTGGCAAAGAGCTCGATGGTCGGCTCCTGCAGACTGCCTTTCGGAATCGCGATTTTAAGACTATTGGACATGCTGGAAAAACTCACGATGACGAGAGGGGCGGCGTTTTTAGCCGTGAAATCTCAGGAATCAAGCCAAGTTTCAGGAAAAATACAACGATTGCCGGGAATCGGGCTGTTCACCTGACGCGGAGCATCCGCCGGATGACCGGTCTGCAAAAGGAAAAGATGACCCAACAGCAAACGTCTTACCCTAAAGAGGAAAATAGAACCGCAGATGGACGCAGATTAACGCAGATAATCAAAGAGTTGCATCGATTGTCAGTTTCACCCTCAGGGTGAAGATGG
>JBIKNX010000025.1:0-19256 GCA_044358435.1 Luteolibacter sp. | reverse complement strand
AACCACCACGCTTAACGACGCACAAAATGAAAAATCAAACTCCTCAGCCAATGAGGCTTAAAAAACACGCCCATTTTCCTTTTTAGGATCAAAAACCAACGGCGGATCAGAAGATTTCCGAATACGAGGACTTCGAAAGCAAGATGCTTGAAAAAGCCGCCCAAAACGGCTTGGCGGCGATCATTGAATTTGACGAGGAAACCAAACGTTTCCGGGTTAAAAAAGAGTTCGAGGAAAAGATGTTTTATCACGAATGCTACGAGGAATTCCGCAATGAGAGTTTTTGGGATGAGCTGACCATCCGTCTTGCGGATCGGGATTTGGTGAAATCCATCGGCCTTCCGGCATGGGAGGCGCTCAGTGAAGAGGAGCGCCGGGCCCGCACGGTCTCCTGGGAAAAACGCTACTGGGATGAGTTTTCAAAAAACGGGGTGGAGCGCGTCATTGTCATCAATCCTCCCGGCGAGGGATAAATTTAACTTTCCGCGATCTTCCGTTTGACAAATCAGGTGCCTTGATGCATTTCCTTCCGCCCCGTCTCTGGCGGGTTCACGGATAATGGCAGTGTAGCTCAGTGGTAGAGCAGAGGACTCATAAGCCTTTGGTCGGCGGTTCAAATCCGCCCCCTGCCACCACTTTCCGGCTCGTTTGCTTAAGTCCCCCAGCGGGCGATGGGTTGCCGCTACGGCGGTTTTTCAATAATCCTTGCCGCTCCAGGAACTCCACCAACTGCGGAACAGGGCGTGTTGTGAGTCGATGTGTGCTTTTTGCGCAGGGCTCAATTGATCGTCGGCATAGATCTGGTGCTCGTAGGCAGCGTGTCCTTCAAGAACCATAAGGCGCTTGTAGTAAAGAACCAGGTCCGGACCTTCATCAAACGTGGAGAGCACATGGATTGCCTCGGTGAGCTCCAACGCATAAGCCCGCGCCTTCGCATCGCCTTGCGCAGCACGTTTACACAAACCGACCATGTGCAACACCTCCTTCGACAGAGCATTCCCCACACCCGTGATCGCTCCACCTGCGCCGCAGTTCACAAAACCGTGGTAAGCTTGTGTGTCCACTCCAACCATGAGGGTGAGCTTGTCATTTCCCGTGGTAATGTTTTCTGCAGCATAGGTCAGATCCGCAGCCCCGCCAAACTCCTTGAAACCGATCAATTGCGGATACCGCTCGTGCATTTTGAAAAAGAGATCCGCTTTGGTCGAAAAACCGTAGTAGGGAGAGTTGTAGATCACTGCGGGTAGATTGGGTCCCCCAGCTTCAAGAACTGCGGTGAAGTGATTGTATTGGGCAGCTGGGGAAAGCCCGCGAGAGAGCACTCTGGGGATGACCATCAAACCATGTGCGCCAACTTCTCTTGCATGCGCGGCATGTGCCGCCGCAATTTTTGTATTCTGCGCCCCCGTTCCCACGATCACCTTGATCCCCGCATCCACCAAAGCCTTCACACCTGTCTGGCGCTGCTCGTCGGTCAGAAGTGGCCAGTCGCCCATCGATCCGCAATAGACCACGGAGTCCATACCCGCATCGATCAGGTGACGCCCAGTTGCCACAAGTGCTTTGAAATCAGGGGTTCCCTTGATATCGCAAGGGGTCATCAGGGCAGGGATGGTTCCAGAGAAAATGTTGCTCATGCCGCGCTTCGTAGCACCTCAACTTAACAGGTCAAGTGTATTGAACATCCGCAGGGGCGCCTTCATGGTTTCGATCGCGCATTCGCTTGGGAGCCCAATCATGTCTTCACCAACGCCCATCCTGAAGCAAAAATTCCCATGAGATTGCGGTTCTGAAGCAAGTCATGTTTTTTAAATCAAGATTTATGCAGCTCGGAGGTTTTCTTTTTGTCTTCGTTGCCGGTTCATGCCGGAAATAAGAACAGTCCCATTGAAACCGTCGTCTTTTCTGAGAATCATACCGATTTCCAAGATATCAAACTGCCTGAATTCACATTCAGGAATTTTTTTTCAGAAAAAGTCAAAAAGGTCTTGTCAGATTGATTCCGCTGAATAAAATCCCGCCCCCCACAGCGAGGCTGACCGGCGCAAAAAATGCCGCAAATCAGCCACAATACAGGGAATTTATCGGGTGCAGCTCCGGAAAAAAGCGATTGCGGGTTATAAAAACCCCGTCTTCGTGCCGGTTTGTCCCAAACACTATTTTTCAAGACAAATCCAGAAACACGAAGGAAATCATGCCGACCATTAATCAGCTCGTTCGCAAAGGACGCCACGTTCCAGTCGAGAAGTCGAAATCGCCTGCTCTCGTCAACTGCCCTCAGCGCCGCGGCGTTTGTCTCCAGGTCATGACCCGGACGCCAAAAAAGCCCAACTCAGCGCTTCGTAAAGTCGCCAAAGTGCGCCTTACCAACGGCTTCGAAGTGATCGCCTACATCGGCGGTGAAGGTCATAACCTCCAAGAACACTCGATTGTTCTCGTTCGTGGCGGCCGGGTGAAAGACCTTCCGGGTGTCCGTTACCACATCGTTCGCGGTTCACTCGATACCCTCGGTATCGATAAGCGCCGTCAAGCACGTTCCAAATACGGTGCGAAACGTCCAAAACCCGGTGCAGCCGCCGCTCCAGCCAAGAAAAAGTAATTTTCCCAATCCCTAGCCTTTTCAAGTTATGCCACGTCGCAAAAGAATCTTCACCAAACCGGATCGCCGCGATCCACGTTACGACAGCGCAGTTGTCGGCCACCTCATCACCAAGGTCATGCAGGACGGAAAGCGCTCGCTCGCCCAACGCATCGTTTACGCTGCGATCGATCGCGCCAACGAAGGGACCGATACGGTTGATCCTCTTGAGGTCATTACCCGTGCTGTTGAAAACTCCAAACCGCGCGTTGAGGTCAAATCCCGTCGCGTCGGTGGCGCAACCTACCAAGTGCCGCTCGAAGTCGATCCAGATCGTTCCGAGTCCCTCGCTATGCGCTGGCTCGTCACCTACGCACGCAACCGCAAGGGCACACCGATGCATGTTGCGCTCGCCAACGAGATTAAAGACGCTGCCAACAACCAAGGTGCCGCCGTCCGCAAACGCGACGATGTGCACAAGATGGCACAAGCCAACCGCGCCTTCGCCCACTTCCGCTTCTGATTTATCCCAAAGAATCCAACTCTTCTCCGAGAGTTGAAATTTGAAATTTTGAATCCCAACCATCCAGATCGTCCTTATACGCTTGAGCGGACCCGTAATATCGGGATCGCTGCGCATATCGACGCCGGAAAGACCACTCTCACCGAGCGGATCCTTTTCTACACCGGGATGATTCACAAAATCGGTGAAGTCCACGACGGCGCTGCGACGACCGACTGGATGGAGCAGGAACGGGAGCGCGGCATCACCATTACCTCCGCAGCCGTTACCACCGAATGGTGGCAGCACGACGAAGACAATGTCACCAAACTCTTCAACGGAGAGAAACACCGTATCAACATCATCGACACTCCAGGACACGTTGACTTCACGGCCGAAGTTGAGCGTTCTCTCCGCGTTCTGGATGGAGCTATTGTGGTTTTCTGTGGGGTCGCCGGTGTTCAGCCCCAGACCGAAACCGTTTGGCGCCAGGCGACGAAATATCACGTTCCCCGAATCGTTTTCGTCAACAAGATGGATCGCACCGGAGCCGACTTTGAACGCGTCGTTTCCCAGATCAGGGAGAAACTCGGCGCCAACGCCGTCCGCATCCTCATCCCGATCGGCGCTGAGGATGGTCTGAAAGGCCAGATCGATGTGGTGAACCAAAAAGCCGTTTACTACTCGGACGACGATCAGTTCGGCTCAACTTACACGGTCAAGGAACTTGATGCCGGGCAACTCACGATCGCCAAATCCGCCTATGATGAACTGGTATCCGTGACCGCGGACTGCGACGAAATCCTCGGTGAGAAATTCCTCATGGAAGAGGAAATCAGCCTCACCGACCTCAAACAGGCCATCCGCCGCGCCACCATCGCCAACAAGCTGATTCCCGTAGCAGGGGGCTCCGCCTTTAAAAACAAAGGCGTTCAATACCTGCTTGATGCCGTCATCGATTATCTCCCATCTCCTCTCGATATCCCGTTCACCAAAGGAATGGACCCGGACAACGAAGAGCGTATCATCGAAATTCCCACGACCGACAACGCCAAATTCACCGCGCTCGCCTTCAAGCTCTGGGCGGATAAATTTGTTGGTAAACTCGTTTTCTTCCGCGTTTACTCCGGTGTCATCCGCAAAGGCGACACGGTTTACAATCCACGCACTCGCAAATCCGAGCGCATCGGCCGTTTGATCCGCATCCAAGCCGACGAACACAAGGATATCGATGCCTGTTTCGCCGGCGATATCGCTGCCATGGTCGGTCTCAAAAACGCGACCACCGGGGATACCCTTGCCGCTGATGGACACGACGTCGTCCTCGAACCACCCACTTTCCCCGAGCCGGTTATCTCCATGGCTGTCGAGCCAAGAACCAAAGCCGACCAGGAAAAACTCGCTCTCGCTCTCGCTCGCCTTTCGGATGAAGATCCGACTTTCATGGTCAAGACCGATGAAGAAACCGGCCAGACGATCATTTCCGGAATGGGTGAACTCCACCTCGAAATCATTGTCGACCGCATCAAACGCGAATTCAAAGTCGATGCGAACACCGGCGCACCGCAAATTACTTACCGCGAGACCATCACCAAAGCCGCTGGCGGCGAAGGAAAACTTGTCAAGCAATCCGGCGGCCGCGGTCAATACGGCCATGTCATTCTCTCCATCAAACCGAACGAGGCCGCCAAAGGCATCACGGTTGAAAACAAAACCGTCGGCGGCTCCATCCCGAAAGAATACATCAACGCCTGTATCAAAGGCTGCCGCGAAGCAACCACCAACGGCGTTATCGCCGGATACCCAGTGATCGATGTCCATGTGGACATCCTCGATGGCTCCTACCACGATGTGGATTCCAATGAAAACGCCTTCACGATGGCGGCAATCTTTGCCATGCGTGACGCTTTCAAAAAAGCCGGCCCCATCCTTCTCGAGCCGATCATGGCTGTTGAAGTGAGCACTCCGGATGACTACCAAGGCGATGTCATGGGGGATCTCAACCGCCGCCGCGGTCAAATTCAACACATGGAGTCCAAAGGTTCTTTCTCCATTGTCAGCGCACATGTCCCTCTCAAGGAAATGTTCGGCTACTCCACGGCCGTGCGCACCCTCTCATCGGGTCGTGCCTCCTATTCGATGACTCCTTCTCACTTCGAACAAGTTCCCAACTCCATCGTCGAAGAAATCGCGATCGATCGTGTTGCTTAATTCTCTACCCATCATCTCACAAACAACCACCACCTCAATTCCATGTCTGCTCAAAAAATTCGGATCCGCCTGCGTGCCTTCGACCATCGTGCCATCGATCGTTCGGCTCTTGAAATCGTGGAGACCGCAAAGCGCACCGGCGCCCGTGTTGCTGGTCCTATCCCGCTTCCCACCCGTATCGAAAAATTCAGCGTAAACCGTTCGGTCCACGTGAACAAAAAATCCGCAGAACAGTTCGAAATCCGCACTCACAAGCGCGTTCTTGACATCGTCGATCCAACCGCTCGCACCGTCGATGAGCTCAAAAAACTCAATCTTCCGGCAGGTGTCGACATCACCATCCGCATCTAACCGCCGCCTATTTAGCGACTCTTCATCTCAATTCCTAATCTCAAACATTTTCTAGTATGTCACTTGGACTCATCGGCAAAAAACTCGGTATGACCCGCATCTTCGACAAGGAAGCGGGCTCCAGCATTCCTGTTACCGTCATCGACGTTAAGGGGAACACGATCCTTCAAACCAAAACTCCTGAAACCGACGGCTATACCGCCGTTCAAGTTGGTTTCGACGACCAAAAAGAATTCCGCGTCAACAAACCGGATCTCGCACGCTTCAAAAAAGCAGGCTCGGCTCCGAAACGCCGCGTCCAGGAATTCCGTTTTGAAAACGGCACCGAAGTTCCTGGCGAACATCCCGGTCTCGCACTCTTCGAAGCCGGACAATTCGTTGACGTCATCGGGAACACCATAGGTCGTGGTTTCCAAGGTGTTGTCAAACGCCACAACTTCCAAGGTCAGCCCATGGCGCACGGTCACATGATGCATCGCCGTTCCGGTGCCATCGCTGCCGGATCCACTCCGGGCCGCGTTTGGAAAAATCAAAAGATGCCAGGTCACATGGGTACCACCAAATCGACCGTGCAAAACCTCAAAGTCATCGCCGTGCGCGAGGAAGACGGTGTCATCCTTGTTTCCGGTTCCGTCCCGGGCGCCAAAGGCTCCTACCTCACGATCCGTGCAGCTAAAAAAAAGTAAGCTGCTAATCCGTTCAATCCATTCCTTTAACTGAAACTTTCCGCCATGTCAGCAAAAGCCTTCACAGCCGCAGATGCAGAAGCCGCAAATCTTGTCCTCATAGGTGAGGACAAAGGCCGCCAAGCAGTCCATGACCTCATCACCGCCTATCGTGCGAACCGCCGCTCCGGCACCGCACACACCAAAACCCGTGGTGAAGTCAGTGGTAACAACAAGAAAATCTACAAACAAAAAGGCACCGGTAATGCCCGTCACGGTGACAAACGCGCTCCTATTTTCGTCGGTGGTGGTGTGGTTTTCGGTCCTCGCAATCGCTCTTATGCAAAAAGCGTCCCGAAATCCGTCCGTAAACTCGCACTTCGTCGCGTGCTGGGAGATCTGACCCGCGCTGAAAAACTCTTCACGGTTCCATCCTTTGCCATCGCAGATGGCAAAACCAAATCCTTCATCGCCGCAGTTGGCGCCATCACCCCGGCGGATCGCAAGGTTCTGTTGGTTGGTAATTTCGACGACTCCACCAAGCTGGCCGCCCGCAATGTGGGCTGGGCTCAATTGGTAACGCCAACCGACGTCAACGTGGAGCAAATGCTCCTCGCCAAAGTCATCATCCTAGTGGGTGATGCCGTATCGATCCTCGCCCAGCGCACCGCATAATCCCTCTAACGATCCATATTTTACGACCATGAAAGACATCTACCAGGTCATCAAAAACGTCCGCCTAAGTGAAAAGGCCTCACTGCTCCAAGAGCAGAACAATGAGGTTGTTCTCGAAGTCGATCGTAACGCCAACAAGCTCGAAATCAAACAAGCGGTCGAGACCATATTTGACAAAAAGGTCATCAAGGTTCGCACAGCCAACTACGACGGCAAGGTCCGCCGCAAACGCCGTGCAGACCAAGGCCGCACCCCAAGCTATAAAAAAGCCATTGTCCGCCTTGCGGATGGTGAATCCCTCGACCTCATCTAAGCCAGCATCCCCGCCTTCCGGTGGGAATCAAATCGAAACCAATTTTAACGTCATCGAGTCATGCCACTTAAAACTTTCAAGCCCAACACACCATCCGAGCGCTATAAGGAGCTTCCGTCTTTCGACGAAATCACCAAAAGCAAACCGGAGAAGGCCCTCCTCACCCCGCTCAAGCGCTCAGGGGGTCGGAACAATACCGGACGCATCACCACCCGCCACATCGGCGGAGGTCATAAACGTCACTATCGCTTGGTCGATTTCAAACGTAACAAGCTCAATATCGAGGCAACTGTGCTCGGCATTGAATACGATCCGAACCGCACCTGCCGCATCGCGCTTATCCAATACAAGGATGGCGTCAAATCCTACATTCTTGCACCTGCCGGTCTGACCGACGGAGACAAGATCATTGCAGGTGCCGACGTTGCCCCGAAAGTGGGTAACGCCATGCCACTCGGCAAAGTGCCACTCGGAACTGAAATTCACAACATCGAACTGCTTCCAGGTAATGGGGGCAAAGTCGCCCGTTCCGCTGGCCAAAGCGCGGTTCTCTCCAACCGTGACGGGGGCTGGGCTCTTGTAAAAATGCGCTCCGGAGAAATCCGTCGCTTCCATGAAGCCTGCTTCTGCACCATCGGTGTTGTTGGCAACCGCGACCACATGAACGAAGTTTCCGGAAAAGCCGGTCGCTCACGTTGGCAGGGTGTCCGTCCGACCGTCCGCGGTATGTGTATGAACCCTGTGGATCACCCGAACGGTGGTGGTGAGGGTAAATCCAAATCCGGTGGTGGCCGCCAACACCTGCTCTCGCCATGGGGTCATGCCAAAGGCCAGAAGACCCGCAAACGCAAGAAAACCACCAGTGTTTTCATTGTCGAGTCGCGCCACAAAAACAAGAACAAGTAATCCTTTTCAGAATCCATAACTTAAACCAGATATGCCACGTTCCCTAAAGAAAGGCCCGTTCGTCGATCAAAAGCTTCTTGCCAAAATCGACGCGGTAGCCGAAGCCGGTTCCGATCGTAAACCGATCAAAACCTGGTCACGCAAATCCATGATCACTCCGGATTTCGTCAGCCACAACTTCTCCGTTCACAATGGCAAGACGTTCGTTCCTGTCTACGTGACCGAAAATATGGTTGGCCACAAACTCGGCGAATTCGCTCCGACCCGCATCTTCCGTGCCCACGGTGGTATCGGTAAGAAATAAGTTTCAACTCTCAATTCTCAACCTTCAAAGAAGATTCTCTCCTAACTATCCAATACTTCGAACTTCAGCTCTTTTTGAGAGTTGAAATTTGAAATTTGAAAATTCAAATGGTTACCTCCAGTCATACACGTTGCCTTGCTGCCGCCCTCGGGCTGCTCGCAATCACCGTGCCGTGCCATGGACAAGAGAACCTTTCTGTCGAGCAACTGAAAGCAACCGTCGCCAAACTCCAAGACCAAAACCGTACCTTGCAGCTGGCTTTCGTCGAAGCAAATCAGGCCAATAAGAACTCCACCGAACAACTCAAACAGGTTCGCGAACGTCTCGAAGCCCTCGGTAAAAACCTCCTCGACGGAGGCGACGACCGCCTGATCCAAGCCGCAGCAGACCTAGAGATCGCCAACGAGCGTATCGCCAGTCTTGAGGCCTCTGCGGCCAAACTTTCGGTCAGCGTCCAAGATTACCTCCGCCAGGCAGTCGTTTCGAACCCGGAAGCAAGAGTTCGTGTCGAAACAGCTATGAGAGAGCTTGACTCTCTCAGCGGTCTCCGCCAGAAACCCCTCCCCGACATCCGGACCGGCAATCTCCAGCAGGCACGGATCGTCAGCATCGACCAAGAATCCGGAATGCTTGTCCTCAACCTGGGGGAAACCCAAGGTGCTAAAATCGGAATGACCTTCCGCCTTATGCAGGGACAAAAACCTTATGCAACAGCCATCCTCGCGGATGTCCGCAAGGGAGTATCCGGTGCATTTGTCGAGCAAACCGACTCTAAAGATCACACACCCCGCCTTGACGATACCGCCGTCCTTCTTACCCAAAATTAAGTTTACCAACTCTCACCAAACCGCCGACCATGGAAGTCACCAGCACCACTAAATTTGTCCGTCTCTCGCCTAAAAAAGCGCGTGACGTCGCCCGCGAAATCCAGGGACTCCCTGTTTCCAACGCTCTCGATATCCTCACCTTCACGCCCAAGAAGGCCGCACAACTCATCGCCAAGACTTTGAAGACCGCCATCGCTGACGCGGAAAACAATTTCTCACTCGATACCGGCTCTCTCGTCATCAAGGAGGCTGTGATCGGTGCCGGTCCAACCCTGCGCCGTTTCATGCCACGTGCGAAAGGCTCCGCTGGCGCAATCCTCAAACGTACTTCCCATATCTCCATCACCCTCGTCGGTGCATCTCAGGAAAAGAAAAAGCGCGCTCCCAAGAAAGACGCCGCCAACAAAGCCGATGCCGCACCCGCCGCCGAAGAAACCGCTGCAGCTGCCGAAGTCGCCAACGCATAACTCACCTCACTCAATCACTCTCCACCTAACACCATGGGCCAAAAAGTAAATCCGATCGCCTTCCGCCTTGCCGTCAACAAAGACTGGCGTTCCAAATGGTTCGCCGCAGGCAAAGACTACACCACTAAACTCCACGAAGACCTCGCCATCCGCGCCTACTTCAAAGCTAAACTGGTGAATGCGGGTCTTGCTCGCGTCATCATTGAGCGTGCATGGAACAGCGTCCGCGTCACTCTGCACTCTTCACGTCCGGGTCTGATCATCGGGCGCCAAGGAAAAGAGATCGAAGTGATGACCGCTGAGATTCAGAAAATCTGCAAAGACTCCCAAGTTAAACTCGATATTCTGGAAATCCGCAAGCCTGAGCTCGATGCTCAGCTCGTGGCCGAGCAGATCGCGATCCAACTGGAGCGCCGTATCGCTTTCCGTCGCGCGATGAAGCGTTCCATTCAAACCGCCATGGAATTTGGTGCCGAAGGAATTCGCGTGCGCTGTGCGGGCCGCCTCGGCGGTGCTGATATCGCACGTGCTGAAAGCTATCGCGAAGGCAAAGTGCCTCTCCAAACTCTCCGCGTTCCCCTCGACTATGGCTTCGCGGAAGCCCGCACCGTTTATGGAATTATCGGAGTGAAATGCTGGATCAACAAAAAAGAGGACGACGGCCGTCAAGCCCCGGATCGCAATGATCGTGGTGAGCGCGGCGACCGTGGCAACCGCAATAACAATCGCGGCGATCGTGGCGGTGACCGCCGCCAAGGTGGCGGTCGTCCGGACAGCCGCTCGCAAGGCGCACCTTCCGCTCAATAATCCAAAGCCTCACAAGTTCACACTTTTAACACAACTTTCATAAGGAGAAACAAGCCATGCCTTTGATGCCCAAAAGAACCAAGTTCCGCAAGAGTCACCGCGGATCACGCTCCGGTAATGCCCAGACCGGAACCACTGTCGCCTTCGGTGACTACGGACTCCAAACTCTCGAGCGCGGTTGGCTCACCACCCGCCAAATCGAAGCCTGCCGTGTCGCGATCAACCGCTCGCTGAAACGTAAAGGTAAAGTTTTCATCCGGATTTTCCCTCACAAATCCATCACCCGCCGTCCCCCGGAAACCCGGATGGGTAAAGGCAAAGGCGCCGTCGATACCTGGGTAGCCGTTATCCGCCCAGGTAACATGCTTTTCGAAGTTGCCGGCGTTCCAGAATCATCCGCACGCGAAGCGATGCGCCTTGCTTCTTACAAGCTTGGTTTCCGCACCCGCCTCGTGACCCGTAACCCGCACCAATAACTTTTCACAAAGACTAATACCATGGCCACTTCCAAAGCCAAAGACATCCGCGAACTCTCTGCTGACGAACGCCTCAAGCGCCTTCGTGATCTCAAACAAGAATCCATGAATCTGCGCCTCCAACGCGCAGCAGGTACTCTTGAAAATTCAGCACGCTTCAAACAAGTGCGCCGCGAGATCGCGCAAATCCTCACCATCACCACCGAGAAGGCCTGAGCTATCAGCTAACCGCCTATTCACCTAACCGATCCCATCATTATGAGCGAATCATCCCAGGACGCAGCAACCACCGTTCACAAGCGCAAGACCCGCGTTGGTGTCGTCATTTCCAACAAAATGGAAAAAACCATCGTCGTCGAACACGTTGCCCGCGTTCCTCACCCGAAATTCAACAAAATCGTCAAACGCTCCAAGAAATACTACGTGCATGACGAAAAGAGCGAGGCCGCCATCGGTGACCGCGTTCGCATCATCGAAACCAAGCCGGTATCCAAACTCAAGCGTTGGGCACTTGCTGAAATTCTCTCTCACTAAGCCGGCTCAACCGGATTTTAATCCCTAATACTAATTTCTTACTTCTTAAGCCATGATCCAGATGGAAACCAAGCTCTCCGTTGCTGATAACACCGGAGCACGCACAGCAAAAATGATCGGAGTTCTCGGTAAACGCAGCCGCTCCGCCCGCATCGGTGACATCATCACCGCTCACATCCGCGATTCCATTCCCACCGCCTCCGTCAAAAAAGGCAGCGTGGTGAAAGCCGTTGTCGTTCGCACCGCATTTCCCGTCCGTCGTCCCGATGGCTCGATCCTCCGCTTCGATTCCAACGCCATCGTGATCATCGACAAAGACAACAACCCGCGCGGCACCCGTATCTTCGGACCGGTGGCTCGTGAACTTCGTGAAAAGCAATTCATGAAGATCGTTTCCCTCGCACCCGAGGTTCTCTAATCCAATTCAAACGTTTCCACTCTCATGAGCAGCATCAAGACACACGTCAAAAAAGGCGACCAAGTCAAAATCATCTCCGGTAACCACAAAGGCAAACAAGGCACTGTCCTCAGCGTCAACGCCGTGAAAGGCCAAGTCGTTGTCGAAGGGGGTCGCACCGTACAAAAGGCGGTCCGTCGTTCCGAAGCGGACCCGGATGGCGGCATCAAAACCGTCAACGCACCCGTTCATATTTCCAATGTAAAGAAACTGGGCTAAGTCACCGCAAGGAGGCCGCCCGCGCTTAAGCGTTAACACAAACCACGCGCTGACCCGCTAAAACAAAATGAGTACACCAGCACTACTGCAACACTACAAAGACAAGGTTGTGCCGAACTTGAAGTCCAAGCTCGGTTACACCAATCCGCATCAGGTCCCCAGACTTGAAAAAATCGTCGTCACATCCTGCATGGGCAAAGCTCCGGACCGTAAGGTTGCGGTAGACGATGCTGTGACTGAAATTTCGAAGATCACCGGCCAAAAGCCCTCGATCACGTTTTCGAAAAAGGCGGTCGCCAACTTCAAACTCCGTGAGGGTGAAGCTCTTGGCGCGCGCGTGACTCTGCGCGGCACCCAGATGTGGGAATTCCTTCATCGCTTCATCAACATCACCGCTCCCAACATTCGCGACTTCCGTGGGATTTCCTCAAAATCCTTCGACGGACGTGGCAACTATGCTTGCGGCATTTCCGATCAAACGATCTTTCCTGAAATCGAAATCGACCAGGTGAAACGCCAGATCGGTTTTGACCTGATCTTCGTTACTTCCGCCAACACCGACGCTGAAGGCCGCGAGCTTCTCATCGAACTCGGTATGCCATTCCGCGACATCAAGAAAGCCGATGAAGCCGAACTTGCCACCGCATAACCCCGTAGAATTTTAAGGAAACCAACATTATGGCAGTTCTCACAGACCCTATCTCCGACTTCCTCACCCGCTTCAAAAACGCGGCTCGTGCAGGCAACGAAGTCTTCACCGCCCCTTACTCCAAAATCAAGGCGGATATCGCCGAGATTCTCAAACAAGAAGGCTACATCTGGAAATACGAAGTCGTCACCGGCGAGCGCACCGAGCTGAAAATCAGCCCGAAGTTTGTCGATGGCCGCCCCGTCCTCACGGATCTCAAACGCGTTTCGAAACCTGGCCGCCGCCAATATGTCGGTTCTCAGGAAATTCCTCGCGTCCTTTCCGGCCTCGGCATCTCCATCCTTTCGACCTCGAAAGGCGTGATGTCCGGCGCATCCGCAAAACGTCAGAAACTCGGCGGAGAAATCCTCGCCAATATCTGGTAATCCTTAAAACTCGAACCATTACCTATTATGTCACGAGTCGGACTCAAACCTATCTCTCTTCCTGAAAAAGTTGCCATCAAAGTTGAAGGCAACACCGTCCTTGTCGAAGGCCCGAAAGGCAAACTCGACTTCGCGGTCCCCGCAGGCATCTCGCTCAAAACCGAAGGCGGCACCGTTGTCGTTTCCCGTGCGACCGAGCAACGCGAACAACGTGCCCTTCACGGCACGGTCCGCAGCATCGTTAACAACATGATCACCGGCGTTTCCACCGGATTTGTCAAAGATCTGGAAATTCACGGTGTCGGTCTCCGGGCAGCTGTCAAAGGGAAGGATCTCGACCTCTCCCTTGGCCGTTCTCACCCGCTGCTTCACCCCATTCCTTCCGGTTTGACTGTTACGGTCAACGAAAACACCAAGATCAAGGTTGAGGGTATCGATAAACAACTCGTCGGTCAGTTCGCTGCCGAAGTTCGCGGCTTCTATCCGCCGGAGCCATACAAGGGCAAAGGCGTTCGTTATGCCGGTGAAAAAGTCCGCCGTAAGGAAGGTAAAAGCGTCGGCAAATAACCCTAAACCATCTCTGTTTCATGAGCACTATCCAACGCAAAACTATCCGTCAACGGATCCACAGCCGTATCCGCCGCAAGGTGGTCGGCACCACCGAGCGTCCGCGTCTCGCTGTCTATTTCTCGAATCAGCATGTCTATGTGCAGTTGATCGACGATTCAGCAGGCCGCACGGTCGCATCCGCTTCCACGATGGACAAAAGCTTCGAAGGCAACGCCTCGAATATCGCTTCCGCCCAGAAGGTCGGTCAGATGATTGCCGAGCGCGCCAAATCCATCAATATCTCGGACGTGGTTTTCGACCGCGGCGGTCACTTATATCACGGCAAGGTGAAAGCCCTTGCCGACGCAGCCCGCGAGGCCGGTCTTAAATTCTAATTTCACCCATCACATGGCAAATACTCCTGAAAACGAAGCCGCCGAGGCGGTCATCTCACCTGCAAGCGCAGAAACTGAAGCACCACAGCAACGTGGCGGTTACCAAGGCGGCCAAGGTCGTGGTGGTTTCGGCGGCGGCAACACCGGCGGTGGCCAAGGCCGCGGGGGTCGTGGCGGCCCACGTCGTGAAGAGCGTCAAGCGCTGACCGACTCCGAAGGTAATGAACTTTCCGAGAAAGTCGTCTTCATCAACCGTTGTGCGAAGGTCGTGAAAGGTGGACGTCGTTTCTCCTTTTCCGCTCTCGTGGTTTGCGGAAACAAGCTCGGCAAGGTCGGTCTTGGTTTCGGCAAAGCCAACGAGGTGGCCGACGCCATCAAAAAAGCCAGCGAAGCCGCGCGCAAGGTTCTCAAACCGATGAGCATTGTTGACGGCACCATTCCTCACGAGATCTACGCTGAGTTCGGCGGTGGCAAAGTCCTTCTCAAACCGGCATCTCCCGGAACGGGAATCATCGCCGGTGGCGGTGTCCGCGCCGTTTGTGAAGCCGTCGGTATCCGCGACGTTCTTGCGAAATCAATGGGTTCCTCCAACCACGCCAACGTTGTCAAAGCCACCCTCAAAGCCCTTTCTTCCGTCCGCACCCGTGAGCAGATTCTCGGTTCCCGCGGCAAACAGAAAAAGGAAAAGGCAATCTAATCTAAATCATCTGTCGGATCGGTCCGATCAGACAAATCCGACAGATCTAACCAAATTAAAAAAATGGAACTTCATAATTTAAAGCCAAACCCGGGCGCGAAACACCGCGTCAAACGTCTCGGTGCCGGTGAAAGCTCCGGACAGGGTAAAACCGCCGGTAAAGGTAACAAAGGTCAGAAGGCACGCTCAGGATCCGGCACCCGTGTTGGTTTCGAAGGTGGCCAGATGCCGCTTCATCGTCGTCTCCCCAAGCGTGGTTTCAACAACTACGATTTCCGCGACAAGTTCATGGTTGTCAATGTGGGTGATCTCGATGATCGCTTCGATGCAGGCGCGACCATCGACGAGAAAGCCCTCCGCGAAGTGGGCTTGGTCAATGGTCCTTGCGACAAGATCAAGCTTCTCGGTGATGGCGAAGTGGAAAAATCCTTCACCGTTACCTTTGACAAAGTCAGCGCAACCGCGAAGGCCAAAATCGAAAAAGCCGGCGGAAGCATTGTGGACCCCGCTCCAAAATCGTAAGCTCGAAGCCTGGCGGTCTTGCCGCCAGCAAAACTGATTTGGGAGAGGAAGCCGCGCGCTTCCTCTCCGTGTTATCAAAAGCAGACATCGCCATCGAAATCCCTGACCACCTTCGAGAGCGAATCACTGTCCGAAATGGAATCAAAAATTTATACTCTGAAGTTTTTCTAATATCATGATCTCCGCCTTCAAGAACACCTGGAATATCCCCGAACTGCGGGATAGGATTCTCTTCACCCTTGCCATCATCGTGATCGTTCGTCTCGGTGTGCATATCACCCTTCCGGGTGTTGATGCGACCGTTATCAAAGAATGGCTCGATTCGATTGCGAAGAAAAGTCCTGCTGACGCCGGCGGTATCACCGCAATCCTCCAAGTTTTCTCAGGCGGTGGTTTGACTCAAGCAGGTGTTTTTGCCCTCGGTATCATGCCGTATATTTCGGCATCGATCATGGTGCAGTTGATGACGGCCATTGTTCCGAAATTTTCGAAACTGGCGCGTGAAGACGGGGGTCGCCAAAAAATCACCCAATACACCCGCTACATCACCATTATCATCGCGATTGTACAGGCGTATTTTGTTGCAAAATCCCTGATTAACCCGGAACAAATTCCATATTTGCAGGGTATCGAGAAAGTCGGCAGGGATCTGGTGCTTGACCCGTCCTTCAATTGGGTGCTTCTGACCATGTTGACACTTGTTTCAGGGACCATCCTCTTGATGTGGCTCGGCGACCAGATTACCGAAAAAGGCATTGGTAACGGAATCTCTATCATCATCACGGTCAACATCATTTCCTCGCTTCCGGGCGCTTTGATCCAAGCGTGGAAGTTCTTCACAGATGGCGATCCTTGGAGGGCGGCGATGATGGTTGTCATGATCGCCCTGTTGCTGATCGTGATCGCGGCAACGATTGCCATTACACAAGCCCAGCGCCGTATCGCGGTGCAATATGCGAAGCGTGTCATTGGTCGCAAACAATTTGGCGGACAAACTCAGTATCTTCCTCTCAAAGTCAATTATGCGGGTGTGATGCCCATCATTTTCGCAACCGCGGTGCTTTCTTTGCCGCCTATGATGTTGCAGTGGTTTTTCAAGGATCATGGCTGGGCAAACGCGCTGTATAGCGAGTTGGTCGGTGGAGGAACCTGGTATTACATACTCGGCGGCGTCGGCATCTTCCTGTTCTCTTATTTCTGGGTCGCCATGATGTTCCAGCCCTCCCAAATCTCCGAGGATTTGAAGCGCAATGGCGGATACATCCCGGGTGTTCGTCCGGGTAAGCCGACGGCGGAATTTCTGGATTTCACAATGACTCGTCTGACCTTCGCTGGAGCGATTTTCCTCGCCGGGCTGTTTTTCCTTCCGGCTCTGACCGGTAAGCTCGTCAATTTGCCTCCTTCATCGCTTATTCTTCACTTTTGTGGCGGCACTTCGTTGCTCATCATGGTGGGTGTTGTGCTTGACGTGATGCGTCAGGTTGAAACCCATCTCATCCAGAAGCACTACGATGGTTTCCTCAGAAAAGGAAAAATCAAAGGCCGCTACGACCGTCTTGGAAATACCGGCAGCTCCGCACCACGCAATACGATTGTCTATCTCTGGACTGCAATCGCCATCATCGTTGTGATCGCTGCGACCGCTTACCTCTACAATTCAACCCAGGGTTGATCCAAGATCCGTCGTAACGACGGATCTCGTTTCACCTGCCTCTTGCCGAGATTTGACCTGATGAGAATCGTTCTACTGGGTCCACCCGCCTCAGGAAAAGGCACGCAAGGCCGGGCCATTGCCACCCGGATGGGGCTTGATTATCTGAGCACCGGTGCCTTGTTGCGTGAGGCAATGGATGATCGCTGCGAGCTGGGCCTTGCGGCTGAGCCGATTCTTGCACGCGGTGGATATTTGCCGGATGAACTGATGGAGCCGATTCTCGGAGAATGGTTGGACAGGAATGATAACAAGCACGGTTGGGTGCTGGATGGGTTTCCACGAAGTCTCGGCCAGGCGCAGTATCTCGATCAATGGCTTTCTGCGCATGGTAAAAAAGTCGATCTGGCGATCGCCTTGACTGCGCCTTATGAGGATTTGGTCTCACGGATTGGCAGCCGTGTCGAGTGTCCGGATTGTCGTTGGTCAGGAAAAACCGATGAGCTGCGGAATGCCGAATTCTGTCCCAAATGTGGCGGATTGGCCGCCGCCCGTCTTGACGACAAGGAAGAAAACTTCAAAAACCGTTACGCGGAATACGTCGCATACACGCTTCCTGTGATCGACTTTTACCGCGAGACCGGTCATTTGATTTCTGTCCCGGCCGCCGGCAACCGGGAAGCGATCTCTGCGGAGATTTTTTCCCGCATAGCAGCAGCATCCTGATATCATCAAAGCCAGAATCACTCATCATGCGTGTCCGTATCCCCATCAAGTCGCCCAAAGAAATCGATCGCATGCGCGAATCGGGAAAAATCGCCTCGCAGATATTGCAGCAGTTGCTGGGCGAGGTGAAGCCGGGTGTGACGACCAAAGAAATCGATCAGCTCGCTGCCGATCTCATAGCGCAGAGCGATTGTCGCAGCGCCTTCCTGGGTTACCGGGGATTCAGCGGGCAGATCTGTATTTCGGTGAACGAAGAAGTGGTTCACGGCATCGGCGGGTCGCGCCGCATCCAGCCGGGTGACATTGTAAAAATCGATGTGGGGATCATCAAAAGCGGTTTCATCGGGGACAATGCGAGCACGGTGGCTTGTGGTGAAGTTCCCTACGAAACGAAACGTCTTCTCGCTGTTACCGAGCAATCGCTTTACGAGGCGATCTCGCATGCGCGCGCCGGCCGGAAATTGGCGGATCTTTGCGGTTCCGTTGCCGAATATGCAGAGCCTTTCGGTTTCACCATCGTGCGCGAATTTGTCGGTCACGGTGTGGGCCGCAAACTTCACGAAGAACCCCAAGTTCCGAATTACCGGCCGCGCGGAAAATCACCGACTTTGATGCCGGGCATGACTCTGGCGATCGAGCCGATGATCAATGCCGGTGTTCCTGAAGTCCGTATTCTGGATGATGGCTGGACCGTCATCACCGCGGACCGCAAACCCTCCGCACATTTCGAACACACCGTGCTCATCACCCACGGCGATCCGGAAATTCTAACAGATCGTCCGCGCATCGCACTGCCCGAGCAGTTGGGGATTCCTGCGCTTTGAGAAACGGTTTAATGAGGAGGAGGGACATTCCTGTCCCTCACGTTTCCTACTCCGCCGCTGAGGAGAAGGGACATTCCTGTCCCTCACGTTTCCTACTCCGCCGCTGAGGAGAAGGGACATTCTTGTCCCTTACTGATCTTCATCCGCAGCTCTCAAGTTTGATGAGTTGAATCGGTAAATCTCTGTAACCACAGATCCTCTACTTGCTCTCGAAAAATTATTTTTTGAACAGAAGGTAAAAAAGAGGACGAAGGATGTTCCAACTTCGCACTCTCAGTCCCAATTGCGAATCAGCCTGAAACAAGAACATCACGGATTTCTGCCTTGATGAAGTTCAGGCTCATGGTGCATGATGTGAATTGTTGCAATTTTCTGCTCTATTAATAACGACCAGTCGCCTTGTATCACGACCAGTCGTATAATTTCTGGCTGCGTAAATCTTTTTCTGTAAAAGTGATCAAGGCATCAATCTGAAGGATGTTTTTGGTGTCTGTTAGTTTTGGGGTTTGAGGTAGGATTTTCCGGA
>JBIKNX010000024.1:0-19323 GCA_044358435.1 Luteolibacter sp. | reverse complement strand
CCGCGTCCCTCCGCGACCTCTGCGCCTCGGCGGTGAAAATTTAACACCCTTATGCTCCCTTTATCGTATGCCCTCAGAAATCTTTTCCGTGATAAATCACGGTTGTTGCAGACTGTCGGCGGGTCGGCGTTGGTGGTGATGCTGGTGATGGCGGCGGCGGCTTTGAACGGCGGGATGAAGCAGGTGCTCTCCGCATCGGGCTCTCCGCGAAACGCGATTCTGTTAGGCGCTGGTAGTGAGGAAAGCATCCAGCGCAGCGAGGTGAGCGCGCAGTTGTCGGGGATCGCGGAAGCGACGATACTTGGCGTTTCAAAGGTGTTGGGTCGTCCGGCGGCGACGCCTGAGATTCATTACATGTCAGCACTGCGCACGGCGGATGGCGGAAAAGGCCAGGCACTATTTCGCGGTGTGACGCCAGCGGCTTTGCTGGTGCATCCGGAAGTTCGTTTGATCGAAGGCACGTTTCCGCAAGCCGGAGAGGTGATGGTCGGTAAACTCGCCTGGCGCAAACTGGGAGTTGCCGAGGATGCGTTGAAGATCGGCAAGAAAGTTTTGTTAGATAAATCCGAAATGACCGTCTCCGGAACATTCGCCGCGCCGGGCACGGTGATGGAATCCGAAATCTGGGCGGTGATTGGCGACTTGCGCATGTTGGCACAGCGCGAAACGGTTTCGTGTGTGGTGCTGCGGATGGATAATCCTGAGGTTTTCACGGAGGCGGATTTGTTCGCCCAACAACGTTTGGATCTCGAGCTCACCGCGATGCGTGAAAGCGATTATTACGCGGCGCTCGGGGATTTCTACAAACCCATTCGCATCATGACTTGGCTGACGGCGGGATTGGTTGCCGCAGGAGCGATTTTCGGCGGGTTCAATACGCTTTACGCGGCATTCGCCTCGCGTATTCGCGAGCTGGCGACGTTGCAGGCGATCGGTTTCGGTCGACTTGCGATCTTTTTCAGCCTCGTTCAGGAAAGCCTCGTGGCTTGTTTGACCGGAGCCCTGCTCGCTTCCATTTTGGCGTTGGGTTTGTTGGATGGCATGACCATTCCGTTTTCCATTGGTGCTTTCACCCTGGGTATCACGCCGGGGGTGGCGGTGATCGGTTTGGTAACGGGAATTCTGTTGGGAATCCTGGGTTCCATCCCGCCCGCCATCCGTTGCCTCATGCCCGCCTTGCCAAAAGCCCTTCGTTCTTAACCAACAAAAAAGAAATTGAACCACAATCGCAGCGAAGCGGAGATGGACGGACTGTATGATCAGAATATTATCCGGCTAATGAACGCGGATGGACGCAGATAAATAAATTAGGAGGTGTTTTTATAAAAACCTTTTCTAATACTTACCCTTTTACCCATTGAATGATTTTTAAACAATTTTAACTCTCTTAAAAATCCGCGTTTATCTGCGTCCATCCGCGGTTCCTATTTCATTTCTAATAATATCCCAAAAAAACTATGAAACTAACCAACCTATCTATCGCCGTCATCGCCATGCTTTCGCTGCATGCTTGCAAAAATGAGGAATCCAAACCAAGCGCCGAAACCCAAGCGCCCGATCCGGCTCTCGCCGCTTTTTTTGTCACTGAAACTTTACCTGATGCCCAAGCGATCCATATCGCCCGCACCGCCGCGAAACCCGGTGATACGATCACTCTCAAAGGCGAGGTCATGGGCCGCGAGAAAGTCTTCGTCGATGGCCGCGCCGCCTTCATTCTCGGCGATCCTGAGAAACTGACGAGTTGCGATAAAAACCCCGGGGATACCTGTGAAACACCCTGGGACGCATGTTGCGATTCCAAGGAACTCAAGCGCATCGGCATCGCTTTGATTCAGATCCTTGGGGAAGACGGTCGCGTCATGGCATCTGAATTGAAAGGTGTGAATGGTCTCAAAGAACTCAGCTCCGTGACGTTGAGGGGAGTCGTTGATTCAGTTTCAACGGAAGACAATTTCGTCATCAACGCCACGCAGATTCACGTGGAGAAGAAGTGATTTTTTAAAACAGGATTGCATACTGGAACCAGTGCATACGTCCATGATATTTTCCGTATTGGCGGTAAAAATTAAAAAATGAATTGAGGGATTTAAGCGAGGAAACGCCTCGCGCAGCCTCACTCCAAATGTCGGGCTCCGTTTCACGAACGCGACGCAGTCCACGTTACGAACCGGATCAGCGGACGCTGCCCAGAGCCATGATTTTTTTGGCCGCGGCCGTTGCGCGCATGGGGTCTGGCGCGGTGAGCAACTGCGAAACTATCACGCACCTTCTCGCTCCGGCGGCGAGAACTGCCGATAGATTTTCCATCTTGATGCCACCGATGCAGAAGGCGGGGAGGAATCGGCCGACTTCGTTTTCCATTTTTGAAACTTCTTCCAAACCGATGGCGGGTCGGCCGGCTTTGGTGGGAGTGGGAAACAAGGGTCCGAAGCCGATGTAATCCGCGCCGTCGGCCATGGCTTGGCGGGCTTGTTCCAGGCTGTGTGTGGAGCGGCCGATCAACATCTCATCGCCGATCCTGCGACGAACGTCGTGGATGGCTCCGTCGTCTTGACCGATGTGGACGCCATCGGCACCGAGTTCGGCGGCGAGTTCCGGAAAGTCGTTGAGGATGAAAGGAATGCCCTCTGATTTGCAAAGCGGGAGAATTTGTTTCGCGGCGTGGATGATGGGATCCGTCTCCGCACCTTTGGCGCGCAATTGAATGACATCGGCACCGCCTGCCAGAAGTTGGCGGGTGATTTCCGCGACCTCGCCTTGAGCCACGTAGCCGAAATCGACGATCCCGTAGAGGCGGGCGTGAGCGAGTTTTGATCTTCGCCGGGCTTGGTTCACAGGCCTTTTTCCTCGAGGAAACGACCCACCCAACCGATGTCATAGGTTCCATTCTCGAAATCCGGATGATTGAGGATTTCTTGTTGGAAAGGAATGGTGGTTTTGATGCCTTTGATCATGAACTCGCCGAGGGCGCGCTTCATGCGGGCAATCGCGATTTCACGGGTGGCGCCGGTGACGATGAGCTTGGCGATCATGGAGTCGTAATACGGCGGCACGGAATAGCCGGAGTAAACGTGGGTATCCACGCGCACGCCTTTTCCGCCCGGCGCATACCAGAGCGAAATCGTGCCGGGGCTTGGCATGAACTTGTTGTAAGGATCCTCCGCGTTGATGCGGCACTCGATCGAGTGACCGCGCGGGCTGGCTTCCAACACGTGACGGGAGAGCGACTCGCCGGCGGCGACGCGGATCTGTTCCTTGATCAGCTCGCAGCCCATGACTTCTTCGGTCACGGGATGCTCGACCTGGATCCGCGTGTTCATTTCCATGAAGTAGAAATTCTCGCCCGCTTCATCGACGAGGTATTCGATGGTTCCGGCGTTCTGATAGTTGATGGCCTTGATGAGAGCGACCGATGCCTTACCCATGCGCTCGCGCATTTCCGGGGAGATCAAAGGCGAGGGACATTCCTCGATGATCTTCTGGTTGCGGCGTTGCATCGAGCAATCGCGCTCGCCGAGGTGGATGAAATTTCCGTGGGTGTCCGCGATGACTTGGAACTCGATGTGGTGCGGATTGAGGACGAGTTTTTCCAGGTAGCAATCGCCATTGCCGAAGCATGCCATCGCTTCGTTGGATGCGGCTTGAAACAGAGATTTGAATTCCTCTTCCTTGAAGCAAGGGCGCATGCCGCGTCCGCCGCCACCGGCAGTGGCTTTGATCATGACAGGTAGACCGATTTCCTTCGCCTTCTTCAAGGCTTCATCGGGATCGTTGATGATTTCCGAACCGGGAGTGATCGGCACGCCGTTCGCGATTGCGGTGGCGCGAGCGGTGGCTTTGTCACCCATCATGCGAATGACGTCTGCGGAAGGCCCGATGAAAACGATGCCGGAAGATTCGCAGATGTCGGCGAAACGGGCGTTTTCCGATAGAAATCCATAACCCGGATGAATTGCATCCGCGCCGGTGATTTCCGCAGCAGCGATGATGCGATCCGGTTTCAGGTAGCTGTCCTTGCTCGGGCCCGGTCCGATGCACACCGCTTCATCAGCGAGCTGGACGTGCATGGAATCCACATCCGCTTCGGAATAGACAGCCACGGATTCCACTCCGAGTTCGCGACAAGCGCGAATGATTCGCAGGGCGATTTCGCCACGGTTTGCTACCAGGACTCGTTTGAACATTTCGATGAAGGGAGAAAATTATTTGATGCGGAAGAGAACGTCGCCGTATTGCACGGGGTTGCCATCCGTGGCAACCAACGCGCAGATGGTGCCGGAGCGTTCGGCTTTGATCTCATTCATGACTTTCATCGCTTCGATAATGCAGAGGGTCTGGCCTTCGGAAACGGTGGAGCCGACCTCGACGAAGTTCGGGGCATCCGGGGCGGGCTTGCGGTAGAACGTTCCGACCATCGGAGAAGTGATTTCCGCGCCCTCGGCAGCGGCGGGTGCGGCGGCGGCAGGAGTTGCGGCAGCGGCGGATGCAGCGACGGGGGCCGCAGCGGGGGCCACTTGCGCAGCAACACGCGGCATGTTCGCAAGCAGACCGCTCAGCGCATCCATGTCAGGGCCTTTTTTGAGTTTGAGATGAAAATCCTTTTTGGATAGGTCGAAATCGGTGAGCCCGTGCTCGTTCATCAATTCCACAATGTTTCGGATTTCTTGGAGGTCCACAGTTACAGTTTGCTAAAGATTTATCGGATATGAGATGGGGTCACCGCGACTCCAACTCCTGCGAAGGGTAGGAATCCATGCGGAACCTCGTCAAGCATTGCATTTTTGATCGGTTGATTTTCCGAACTTGCTTCCCGCCGCTCCGGAACCGATTCTCCACCCATGCCCAGTCCTGCCGAAGCCGATCCTCGCTTCAACGAATTCATTCTGCTCCAAGCCCAAAACGCCGGTCTTTTTCTCGGTCAGATCCCGAATCCCTCGACTGGCGAGAAATCCGTGAATCTCCGTGCCGCGAAATCCGTGATCGATTCCCTCGGCATGTTGAAAAACAAAACCACTGGAAATCTCACCGACCACGAAACGAAGCTGCTCGAGACCGCCCTGAAAAACCTTATCCCTCTCTACAAAACCGTCCTCAACGACTCCGAAGCCTAATTCCATGAAATCATTCACCCCATTCCAAATCGCCCAGGTCCCTGTCGGCGGCCCCATTCCTTTTTTCATTCTCGGTCCGTGCGCGCTTGAGTCGGAACCTTTTGCCTGGGAAATGGCGCGTTCTCTGAAAGAAATCGCGGATCGCACGGGAATTCCCTTTGTTTTCAAAGCGTCGTTCGACAAGGCCAACCGCACCTCCGTGAATTCCTTCCGCGGCCCCGGAATTGTCGAAGGCTGCCGCATTCTCAGTGAAATTTCCAAGGAATTCAAAGTTCCAGTCACCACCGACATCCACACCGCCGAGCAAGCGGAGATCGCTGCGGAATATATCGATCTCCTCCAGATCCCCGCGTTTCTCTGCCGTCAAACCGATCTTCTCGAAGCCGCGGCGAAAACCGGTCGCGTGGTGAACGTGAAAAAGGGCCAGTTTCTCGCGCCGTGGGACTGCGTGAACATCGCTGATAAAATGCGGGCGTTCGGATGCGATCGCTTCCTCATCACCGAGCGCGGCACGACTTTTGGATATAACAACTTGGTGGTCGACATGCGCTCGCTTTACATCATGCGTAAAGAAGGCATACCGGTGATTTTCGACGCAACGCATTCCGTACAACGCCCCGGCGGACTCGGCGGAGCCACCGGTGGAGATGGAGAACTCGCCCCCGTTCTCGCCCGTGCCGCAGTTGCGACCGGACTCGACGGCCTTTTCATGGAAGTCCATTCCGATCCCGCCAATGCGATGTCAGACGGCCCCAACCAGATTCCACTCGAATTCATCGAAGATCTGTTGGTGAAACTTCTCGCGATCCATCACGCGAGTCATTGATTTCGCGCCGCAGGCCTTTGGACTGCTACGGCGTATGAGCTCCTGATGTGGCAAGGGTTGGTGGAGCTCGATGCGGGACATGACAACATTCTCATCCCGCACGATCCGTTGCGCACAATGATGGCTGAGCGGATTTTGAAATGCCTCAGAGCGATTTGATGCGGCTGGACTTGTTATCGGGCCCGGGGTTTCTAGGGTGTGTCATCGGTCACACTCCACAACCCGACGTTTTCATGATCATTTACCTTCTTGTCTTTCTCTCGGGATTTTCCGCCCTGATCTATCAGATCCTTTGGATGAAACAACTGGGCTTGTTGTTCGGCAACACTTCGCATGCGGCCGGCGCGACATTGGCGGCCTTCTTCGCGGGTTTGGCGGTCGGCAGTTGGTTTTGGGGAAGGCGCTCCACCCAAGTGACCCATCCGCTGCGCATCTATGCGGGCTTGGAGCTCGGCATCGCCATCACGGCTCTTTTCTACTTCGTGGTGCTGAGGGGCTACCATGCGATTTATCCGGAGGTCTATGGAAGCGTGCTTTCGGGCGCATGGCTTCTGCCGCTCAAATTCCTTTTGGCATTGGCGCTTGTTTTTCCACCCGCATTTTGCATGGGCGGAACCATTCCGGTCATCGGGCAGTTTGCCATCCGGAATCCGTCGCGGTTCGGTTCGACCTCCGCACTATTATACGGAATCAATACGCTTGGAGCGGCCCTTGGCGCCGTGCTGGCAGGTTTTTTCATGCCGATTTGGTTTGGATTCCGGACGACTTGTTTGATTGCCATGGGGATTACGCTGATATTGGCGGCTTTGGCTTTCCTGGTTTCACGCTCGTCATCGGCCGTGTGTGCCGCTGAGAGCATGGGCGATGACAAGGAAACATCCGCGGCAAAGACAAATCCGACGGATTGCAAGAAGTTCGACAACAACCGGGCCGCACTGGGAGTGATTTGTTTTCTATCGGGATTTGGCGTATTGGCGCTCGAGGTGCTTTGGACGCGCATGTTTTCCCTGGTGCTGGAGAATTCGGTTTACACCTATGCCGCGATTCTTGTGGTGGTGCTTTTCTGTCTTGCCGGCGGATCCTTGATCAGTTCCTTGCTGGCACGGCGAAAGTGGCGGCCGAATACCGTGCTCGCGGTATTGCTTGTCCTCAGTGGTATTTCCATTGCCATGACACCCACCGTTTTCATGGAGTTGACCGATTCATTCCGGTTCCTGGCGGTCGAGGCGAACTGGTCGGAATTCGTGGTCTTTATTTTCAAGAAATGCGCACTGACCATAGGTCCACCTGCCTTGGCGCTGGGAGCGGTTTTCCCTTATCTGATGAAAACCGAAGAGCGGTATGCCACCTCGCCCGGAAGGAGTTTGGGTCGTCTCGCCACAATCAATACCGTTGGAGCCATTCTGGGTTCTCTCTTCTGTGGGTTTGTTTTTCTCGAGCAATTCGGCATGTGGCGCACCATGCAGATCATGGGCGCCATATACTTTTTAATGGCGCTTTGGATGCCATCGGTCCGCGGGCGCGTAGGGATGGCGGTCAAGTGCGTCAGCGGTGTGGGTTTGATTCTCTTGTTCACTCGACTCAATCCCTCCCACTTGCCGGTGACGGGCGTGCTCGAGATGCGAAAAGACGAAGTGACCGTCAAAGCATGGGAGGGGAGCGATTGCACGGTTTCGGTAGTGCGGGGCAACGACGGCTTATCCATCAAAATCAACTCCGATTACGGGCTGGGTTCCTCGGGGGGGCGGATCCGGCAGGCTTCCCAAGCTGAAATTCCACTGATGCTCAAGCCTGATGCGAAATCGGTCTTTTTTCTAGGGATGGGAACCGGCATCAGTGCGGGCGCGGCATTATCCGATCGGTTTCCTCAGGTCGAGCGGGTGGTGACCTGTGAGCTTTCAGCCCATGTTATCGCCGCTTCCAAAGAGTTCATGACCCATGTGGACGGGGTTGATCTGACAAACGGACTTTTCACCGACCCGCGCTCCACGGTTCTGACAGAGGACGGCCGTCATTATCTCATGGCGACCCGAGAAAAGTTCGACGTGATCAATTCGGATCTCTTCGTGCCTTACCGATCCGGTGCTGGCAGCCTTTATTCTGCAGAGCATTTCGAGAGTGTGAAAAACCGCCTCCAACCGGGTGGAATTTTTGTCCAATGGTTGCCTGCCTACCAGGTGACGGAATTTGAATTCCATGTCATTGGCAAAACCATGTTGGAGGTTTTCGATCAGGTGACGCTCTGGCGTTGCGATTTTGCGCCCTTCAACGAAGTGATCGCATTCGTGGGACACCGTGACGCATCTCCGTTTGTGGCTTGCGATATCGATGATGCCGCGACGAAGAAGAGTTTTGCAGATGGAAACGGTCGTGAAGACATTTATAGGACGCTCAACCCGCAAACGGCTTTGTTATACTATGGTGGAAACGTCACGGCATCAAAGGAACGGTTCGCGGGTTATCCGGTCAATACGGATGACAAGCCGGTGATCGAATACATGGCACCGAGACATTACCGGAACCAGGGAAAGGATGGCATGCCGTGGTTTGTGGGTCCCTACATTCTGAAATTCATCCGGGATCTGCAAAAGAACTGTCCTCCGGACAAAGACCCCCTGCTTGTGAATCGTACATCGGCGAACCGGCGTTTGCCCTTGGCCGGCAGTGCGTATCAGGAGACGAAGTTATGGGCTGAGTTTGGCAATGAAGAGGAGGCCCGAAAAAATTGGAATCAGTTCGTGACGGAATGGTTGGATCTGTAGGGGATGCGGGGCGGGCGAAAACATCTTCAGGCAGCGGTTTTGAAACCCTGCCGAGCGGGAGCCGGGCAGCCGGGTCTCGCGGTCCTTCCGGATCAGGCAAGCCGGCTCACTCTGAGCCGCTCCGCCACAATCAGCGATTTGAAGCGGGCATAATCTTCCTCCGCGGTTCCGGACAGCAGGCGATAGGTGTATTCCGTCCAGTGACGGGCTTCTTCAATCGCGTTTTTCATACGCAGCTCGATGACTTCGGGAGAGTCGGTGCCACGGCCTGAGAGCCGCTTCAGAAGATCTTTGTCATCGGCGAGCATGACGAAAAGATCAACCCATGCCCTCCGAATCGATGCGTCATCGCTTTTTCTCACATGTTCCGCGCCCTGCACATCGAGATCCATCACGACATCTTGTCCGGTCTGGAGGTATTGAATCACCTCCGAGCGAAGTGTGCCATAAAGGTTCCCGTGTACCTCGGCGCTTTCGAGGAACTCGCCGTTTTCCAGCTTGGAGACAAATTGGTCACGGGTAAGGAAGTGGTAGTCCTTGCCGTCGATTTCGCCCGGACGCGGCGAACGGGTGGTGCAGGATATGGAGTAATGCGCCTCTCCCTCGTTAGCCAAACGCCTGCACAAGGTTGTTTTCCCTGATCCCGAAGGTCCTGATACCACCAATAATATTCCCGTGCGATGCGACATGTGCCTAGGCTGCACGGAAATTCAAAAATTCAAAATTCAAAATTAAGGGAATCGCCGGGATGCCGCTCTTGACTTTTTCAATGGAAATTCGCTTACAATGCGAGCGTGTTTAAATGCTGCAATTTGCTCGTATCATGGGTGCTGGGATCAAGTCTCGCGATGGCTCAGAACTGGGAGCGTGATGAGGTGGATTTCGGTATGGTTGAAAGTCGCGCCCGCGATTTGGCCAAGGCGAAATATCACGCTCCGAACAAAGACGCCTTGCCGGGTTGGATGAAATCCCTGACCTACGATCAATACCGTGACATACGGTTTGATCCGAACCGGGCCCTGTGGGGAGATGCGAAACTGCCTTTCCGCGCCATGTTTTTTCACCCCGGATATCTTTTTCTGGAGCCTGTTGGCATCTATGAATTTACGGATACGCATCGCCAGCGGGTGCGTTTGTCCGAGGCTTTTTTCAAATACGGACCGCTGGTTAAAAACCACGGTGAGTTACCTTCGGATGCGGGATTTGCGGGCTTTCGTCTGCATGCGCCAATGAACGATTCCGGCGTGTTCGATGAGTTGGTCGTGTTTCAAGGAGCGAGTTACTGGCGTGCGCTTGGCAAAAACCAGCGCTACGGAATTTCCGCGAGGGGCATTGCGATCGATACCGGGGCGACTGATGTGAATGAGGAGTTTCCCGCGTTCCGCGAGTTCTGGTTGAAAAAACCTCAAGAAGGGGATGAACGAGCTGTATTTTTCGCCCTGCTGGATGGCCCCTCCTATTCCGGAGCCTATGAATTCACGATCAAGCCCGGTGAGGACACCGTCATGAACGTGAAGGCGGCGCTTTTCGCGCGGAAAGAAGTTAAACGCCTTGGGATCGCTCCGATGTCGAGCATGTTCTGGTTCGGGGAAAATTCACGGCGCAAGTTCGATGATTTCCGCCCTGAAGTTCATGACTCCGATGGCTTGGCGATCCGTATGGGAACGGGTGAGAGAATCTGGAGACCCATTTCAAATGATACCGGAACCTTGGAATTCAGTTTTTTCAGCATGGCCAAGTGTGATGGCTTCGGTCTGCTCCAGCGGGACCGGCGCTTCAGTGCTTATGAAGACGGCGAGGCCGCTTATGATCTCCGTCCATCCTTGTGGATCGAGCCGACTTCCGACTGGGGTGCGGGCAGTGTGATGCTGATGGAAATTCCGACCGCGAACGAACTTGCCGACAACACCGTGGCCATGTGGGTTCCTGAAAAATCTCCCAAGCCCGGTGACCGGCTGGAGTTTAATTATCGCCAGCATTGGACGATGGATGTGGATCCGTCGGATGCCGGCGGCCATGTGGTTGCGACACGTACAGGTGTTCATGAATGGCAGCCCGAGCAGCGGACGATGATCGTGGAATTCGAGGGCAAAAATCTCGTTGGAGAAGACGGCAAGATGCCTGAGGCGGTGGTCGATGCCGATGCCCGGGTGCGCATCCAGGGGATTGCCGTCCAGCCAATTTCCGAGGGACGTCTGAGGTTGGCGTTTCAGATTCTTCCTGCGGAGGAGGGCGGAAAACTCTCGGACATCGGTTCAATCGAAATGAGAGCTTCATTAAAAAGAGGGGAGGATTTTCTAACAGAAAGATGGGTTTACCGAATCAAACTTTAGACTCCCTCAGGCCGCTCAGCGAATCCGAGCTCGAGGAATGGGAAGATGCCTATGCCGCAGTGGAGGCGTATCTTGCGGCATTGCATATCCGTAACCGTTTGCTGGTTGCCGAGTTGGTGCGCGGAATCCTCTGGCGTGCTTCCGCAAGAAGGGCGAACGAGCCCGAGAGCACGGCACGAAAGTTGGCGATGGAGGAAATGCTCTCCGAGATCGGCAAGTGGACCGAGCGGGTGTTGGACGAGCCGCTGGAGAACCGGCGCCTCGCTGCGCGGGGCCGTCTCGCCTTGTTGCTCGCGGGTATGGCGGATCGCTGGCAGGGGGTTTTTCTGACGCCCGAGCCTTGGCCGGATGAATTCGTAGCGGCAATGCGGAGTTCTTATCTTGCGGCCGGTCCGCAGTTCGCAGAGCTCACCATGGTTCCGAAACCGCTTGAACTCAATGCGATTGGAAGCGGTGCGGCACAGTGGTGGGAGACCATGGACCGGCGCCCCATTGTGAGACGCATGTTCGCGATCGCATTGGTGGCTGCCGTGATTGCCTGTGTTTGGTTCATTTTCTTTGGCGGTTCCCAAGATCCCTCTCTTTGACATATGGAAGATCAAAAAACAGCCATCAAATCCGAAATGATGCCCTTCTACAAAGGGGCGTCCGCCAAAGGACGGCGGCTGGTCTTTTTCGGAAGTGTGCTCCTGGTCAACTTGATCGCTGTGCTATGGCTTGCCGATTTGTTTTGGCGTTGCGGCATCCATCGGGCCCATGTTCCGCTGATGATCATTTTTGCGATCCTGAACGGATTGCTGGTGCTGGGTTCGTTTCACGCGCTTTTCGGCGCACTGGACATTTTCAGGGGAAAACAACGGGCGGTTTGTATTACTGAACTTGCAGAAGGTCCGGCGGATGTGCTGGGCAGCCGGCATGCCGTGGTGATGCCGGTTTACAATGAGGACAGTGCCAAATTCTGCGCCCGGATCGAGGCGATTTACCGCTCCATCGAAGCAACCGGGCATCTGGATTCATTTGATTTTTTCATTCTCAGCGACACCAGGAACCTAGATCTGTGGGTGTTGGAAGAAGTGGCATGGACGAATCTTTGTCGCCGGCTGAAGGGCTTTGGTAAAATTTATTACCGTCGCCGCAAGACCAACGATAACCGCAAAGCGGGCAACATCGGTGATTTTGTGAGGACATGGGGCGGGGGATACGAGGGCATGTTGGTGCTTGATGCGGACAGCCTCATGGATGGCGGGGACATCGTGAAGATGGCAAGAGTGATGGAGGCTTATCCAAAGCTCGGTATTTTGCAAACTCCGCCGAAGTTGATCCGCGGGGTTTCCGTATTCACGCGGTTGCAGCAATTTGCGATGAGGCTCTATGGGCCGTTGTTCATACGCGGACTGAATTTTTGGCAGCTCGGTGGCGGAAGTTACTGGGGGCATAATGCGATGATAAGAGTGAAGCCGTTCTCGGAATTTTGCGAACTTCCGGCGCTTCCCGGCAGGGAGCCTTTCGGTGGCAGAATATTGAGCCATGACTTCGTGGAAGCCGCCCTGATGGTCTCCGAAGGCTGGGAGGTTTGGTTGGCTTGGGATATCGAGGGAACCTACGAGGAAGCTCCGCCGACTCTGGTGGATCACCTGAAACGGGACCGGCGTTGGTGCCAGGGAAACCTTCAACACTTGTGGTTGATTTTCGCCCGAAAACTTCCCCTCACCGTTCGTATCCATTTGTTCATGGGCATCATGGCCTATCTGGGCAGCCCGATCTGGTTTCTGTTTTTGCTTATGGGCTCATGGTTGGCATGGGATTTCAAAATGAGCGATCTCAGCCCGCTTCCGTTCGATGGCTATGTGGATCATTTGTTTGAAATCGATGTGCAACTTCAGGCTTTGATCCTCACAGGTGTGGTTTTCACATTGCTTTTTGCGCCAAAAATTCTCGCGTTGCTCGGAGCATTGTTTTCAACAAAAACCCGCCGCTCATTCGGCGGGGCTTTGGCGCTGCTTACCGGAGTGTTTTTGGAAACGATTCTTTCCATTTTGCTGGCGCCTTGCGTGATGATGGCGCACACGCTGATGGTGGCGGGAATCATTTCCGGACATGCGGTCGGATGGGGTAATCAAAACCGTGAGACGGATGGTACCGCATGGTCGGACGCGTTGCGCTTTCATGCCGCACCGACTGTCATTGGCATCATTTGGGCGTTTTTCGCATGGCACATCGGGACCCAGTTTGCGATGTGGATGGCACCGATTTTATTGGGCCTGATTCTTTGCATCCCCGTCTCGGTGTGGACAAGTCGCGCGCGTTACGGCCGCGCTCTGGCAAAACTGCGCATCCTCGCCACGCCCGAGGAAATCCAGTTGCCCGCCATCGTCAAGCTTGCGGATGAGTCGGAAAATCATGAGCAAACGGTTCTTAATGCCTCCGTTTCAGGTCGGGAGGGTGTGATTGCGGCCGTGGTTGATCCTTATGTGAACGGAGTGCATGTTTCATTGCTCGAGCATTCGGAAATGAACCCCATTGAGGAAGCGCTGGTCAGGCGTTGTCTCAGAGAGGGGCCGGAGGCCCTTGAAAAGTCCGAGCTCGCCCAATTGCTCTATCTCGCGCCAGCCATGTTGATGATGCACCGGACCGTTTGGTTGGGTCTTCCTGAAGAAGTCGGCAACGTCTGGATGCGTGCGGTCGAGAGTTACCGCCGCCGTGGTGATTTGGCTGGGGAAACGGCTTGATTTGCCCACGATTCCGAGACTTGCCAAGGATAGCCGCCAAGTTACACTCTGACTACTTCATGAAGTACTTCATCTACACAACCGCCGCCATGTTTCAGAGTGTGCTTCTCGCCGGTGCCGAGGACGCCATCGTGCCGAGCGAGACAAACTTTCTCAAGATTATTGAAGCGGGTGGCATCATGATGTATCCGCTGGCCCTCATCTCGGTGGTGGGCGTGGTTCTGATTTTACTCTATCTGATAACCATTCGCCGCAATGCGGTGGTGAGCGACCGATTCATGGATACGGCTGAGGCGATGATCCGTAAACGTGATTTTCTCGGATTGATCGGTTTTTGCAAAAAGCAGAACGAATCCATGGCGCGGGTGACTCAGAAAACCCTGGATTTTTTCACCAAATATCCGAGTGCCTCCTTTGGAGAAGTTCGTGAAGTGGCCGAGGCGGAGGGTTCCAGGCAGGCCGGTTTGTTGAGCTCGCGAATCACCTACCTGGCGGATATCGGCTCGATCGCGCCCATGGTCGGATTGCTGGGAACGGTTCTGGGAATGATCAAATCGTTTCTTATGATTTCAGGAGGTGACGTCCAAGGTGTGCGTCAAATGGAACTGGCAGGAGGTGTTTCAGAGGCTTTGATCACCACGGCTGCAGGCTTGATGATTGGCATTCCGGCATTGATTTTCTATTCCATTTTCAGAGGCCGGGTTCAGAAATACATCGCGGAACTTGAAGCGGCATCAACGCATCTGATGGCATTGCTTCACACCCAGGTCGAGCATCAAAGGCCGCTTGGCGGTGGCTTTCAAAGTCCGGGCGAGAAAACCCGCGATGAGTATGCGACTCCCGTGCCATCGCTTCTCGATAACAACAGGCCGGATTTGCACGGCATTTGATTCCGAAGAGCCATGAAGTTTCAAAGCAGACAGCCGGAACCCGCGAGCATGCAGCTGGCGCCGATGATTGATATCGTGTTCCTATTGCTGATTTTCTTCATCGTCACATGGCAGTTCACCCGATCCGAAACGGAGTTGTCGGTATCGGTCCCGACCGCTCAGGAGGGCGCCGATCCGCAACGTCAAATTGGCGAGATTGTCATCAACATTCTCGGCGATGGCACGATACGCGTTGAGGGAACCACAGTTGACCTTACTCAGTTGTTGGAAAAGCTCGCCGAAATCGCGGAGAAATTCGAGAACCAACCGGTTCGGATCCGTGGTGATGGCGGAGTCCAATATCAACGCATCGTCGAGGTGATCGATACCTGCCAGAAGGCTGGAATCAGGAATATTTCTTTCGCTACCCAGCGCCCCACCCCTTCCCAATAAGCCGGCATGTCAAAATCCCACAACTTATATTGGCGGCATATTCCATGCTGGTTGCTCATGGGTTTTGCGAGTGTGCAAGCCCAACAGGATCCACCGCGAGCGAATGTGGTTGAGGCCGCGCTGCAGGCTGATCCGGCAAATGATTTGTTCCAGCGAGGAAAGAATATTTACGACTCGGCCCGGAACGCCGCTGATGCCGATACGCGGCGTGAGGATTATTTGCGATCCGCGAGTATTTTCAGCGATTATCTCAACGAGTTCGGAGGCAATCCGAATGCCGAAGCCGCATGGTGGTATTTGGGAAGCAGCTACCTTCAGGTGGGAATGACCGATGATGCGAAGCGTTGCTTCTCAACCCTGATAAACGGCTTTGGTGATGGCAAATACGCCGCTGTGGCAGCTTACACCATGGCGTTGGATCATTATAACAAGCGCGAATATGCATTCGCCGCCCCTCTTTTTGAAAGATTTGCCGCGAATGGAACACGCCCTGAGGATAGATCCAAGGGCAAGCTGCTGGCTGGAAGTTGTTATCGCATGGATGGTCGGGACCGAGATGCGGTAAAAGCATTCCAGGAAGTGATCGAGGATCCGAAAGGAGCGGAATTGCATGAGCAGGCGCGGTTGTATCTGGGCCATGTCACCTACAAGCAAGGCGAGATGGAGCGCGCCCTGAATTTATTCGAGCAAGTGGCAAAATCCGATGCTACCGAAAAAATCCGTGCCGAAGCGGCGCTGCATGCCGCGATTGCCGCAACCAAGCTCGGCAAGTCAGAAGTCGCGGAAAGCTATCTGCGGGTTGTGTTGGAAAAGCCCGGAATGGAGTCCGCCCGTCCCGATGCTCAAATCGCATTGATGGAGATCTACCATGAGGCAAAGAAATATCGGGAGGTTGTCGATATCTATAAAAAGAGCGCGGTGAAAGCGGAGGGTGAAAAAGAAGCCGCGAGGTTGATGCTTGCGGCCCGCGCGATGTTGCAACTCAAACAGGTTCCGGAGGCAAGTAAGCTTTTTCGTGAAATCGAGAGGACAGTCCCTCCGGAAAATGAACTGGCTTTTCAGGCATCGTATTACCGCCTGAACTGTTTCTTCCAAATCGAAGGAACCTATGTGACCGAGCAAGTGGACGCATTTCTCCAGATCTACGAAAAATCGCGTCCCAACGATGCGCGCATCCATACCGCGCTGTTGATCAAAGCCGAGACCTTGTTTTCCCAAAACAAGATTCCCGCAGCGGCTGAAGTTTACGCAAGGGTGGATCCCAAATTGCTCGCCACATCGAACCGTCCCGGATTTCTCTATCAACGGGGTTGGTGCCTTGCTGAAGCGGGCGACAAACAGGGATCGATTCGCTCGCTTGGTGAATTCATCTCGCAGTATCCCAAGGATGAGCGCGTTCATCATGCCCTGGTGAAACGCGCCAAATGTTTTGTGGAGACAGGGGATCCGGGCAAAGCCATTGCCGATTATGATCTGGTTGTCGCCGCAAAAAACGCTCCGGCGGATCTTGTCTCGCTTGCTTGGCTGGAGTCCGCACGTGTCCGCCGCAAAGAGAGAAATATCGAGAACATGCTGGTCCGTTACAAGGGTCTGTTGGAGGTGAAGGACCTCAGTGCGAATCTTGAATCCGAGGCCAGGTATTGGATTGGCTGGGGTCTGGTGAAGACCAACCGGCCCAAGGAGGCGGTGCCGTTTCTCAATCAAGCCCGCAAACTTCGCAAGGACGCATACGGCAAACACGCCGGTTTGTTGCTGGCCCTTTCCGGTTTTTCATCGCAAGATCCCGAGCAACTCGGAGCAGAGATCGAACTTGCCATTGAGGGTGGTTACGCAAACGAGATACCCCCGCAAGCCTTGCAGTGGGCCGGGATGCAATCTTTCAACTCCAAAGATTACGTATCGGCTGCGAAGTTTCTCGGCCTTACGGCAAACGACAAGGAACCACGAACGACCCCGAAAGAAGTCTGGCGTTATTTGGCAAAATCCCGTCTGGAAACCAACCGCTCCGAAGAGGCGCTCACCGCGATCAGCCATGTGCTGGAGGTGGAGGATCAACCCGCCTGGAAGGCGGATGGATTGCTTGATCAAGCCCGCGGTCTTTACCAATTGAAGCGCTTTGATGATGCGCGAAAATCCGCGGATGAAGGTCTGGAGTTGCATCCCCAAGGCCGCACATCGGCCGGATTGCGCATTGTTTCCGGCGATCTTCACGTTCTGAAGGAAAACGTTGGAGAGGCTGCCGCTGATTATCTGTATGTGATCCAGTTCAATCAGGATGCGGATCTCAGGCCCCTCGCGATCCATAAATATGTTCTGCTTTTGGAGAAGCAGAACAAAAATGATGAAGCTGAAAAATACAAGACCCAGCTTCGATCGGAATTTCCGGATTGGAAGGCGCCTTAGTTGTTTCTTTTTCACATTCCGGTTCTTTCACATGGAGCCGAACTTCCCCTATGAGCTGTTGTGATAAAATCGACGACGAAACGCACCGTGCCATGACGACCGGAGCGGCGACGGTTCTTGCCGCAGCGGCCGCCCTGCCCGAGCGTGACGGACTTGAAAGCGAAATCGCAACCGTTGAGGCCGCTTCCGCAAGAGGTTATTTTCTCCCTGATGAGGAGGAGTGGTTGAAACTACGGTATTCCCAGTATCTCACCTTACGCGCCTCGCTGCTGGCAACGATTGAGGAAATTGGCGGACAGGCGGGGGATGGGCTTGTTCAATCGAACGCGCGCCTGCCGTTGTTCAGCATTGCCTTTGCTGCCGCTTGTATTTTGCTTCGCTGCAACCGCTTTATTGTCGATCTTGCGGCGCAACATCCGGTTTTATGGAAGAAGCTGGATGAGGTGGATGAAGTTTCCGGCATTCCCAGGAAATCGTTTACCACAATCTATGAGGCCTTCACCTCACCATGGAACCAACTTCGTTTCCTCAATGCCGCGGATCATTACATCCGGTATCGTGATGAAATTTTTTCTCTCGCTGTCGATCCTGGCCTCGAACCGATCATTGATCTGCTGAAATTTGAAGAACCGTTTATCGTAAGACGTCGCCGTGAAGTTTTGAAACGACGCATTTCCTATCGCTGGTTTTCATTTCTCAGGCGTCATCGTTCCGCATGGAAAAATGTCATGCGCGGGATGTTTGAAGTATCAGGCCGCGCCATCGCGGAACTGCATCAGCCGGGCGTCAAACCTTTGGGTGCGCCCAAGCGCATCCACCGCTCGCTCCAGCATCAAATACTCGAACTTGCCAAACCCGGCGATGTGTTTGTCACCCGACACGACGATGCGTTAAGTAATTGGTTTCTGCCCGGCTTCTGGCCTCATGCGGCACTTTTTTTTGGGAAAGCCTCCGGCAAGAATCCGACATTGGGCGAGCTCGTCTCCCCTCATTCCGAAGATTTCTGGTTTCTTGAATCAAAAAAAGACGGGGTCAAATTACGCTCCCATCGTGAGACGCTGGATGTGGATGCATTGATCGTCTTGCGGCCTCCTTTGTCAGAGCCGGAACTTCAACGCGGCCTCCAACGTGCGTTGACCCATCGTGGTAAACCCTATGATTTCCTTTTTGATTTCCGTACGGCGGACCGGCTCGTTTGCACCGAGGTTGTCTACCGTGGCTATCACGGGATCGACCCCATCCGGTTTCAGCTCCGTGAAGTGGGAGGGAGGCTTTGCCTTCCTGCCGAGGAATTTCTTGATCAAGCGCTCGCCTGCGGTTTTGAACTCATTCTTACGGCAGGTCTGGAAGGCGATCACCTGCTCACCGGGCCGGAAGCTCGGAACGCATTTCTTGCAAGCCGGGGAAGGGCCAAGGTTCCATGAGTTTGAGCCGGCGGCCCTCAATGCCTTCGATGCGATTCAATCGTCACTGGCGGATCCCGGGAATCCTATTTCGGCGATTTCAGTTTTCTTCGTAAGCGTCCTACGAAGTGCCTCTAGTCATAAACGTCATAAGCGTATCACCTATGACGCTTATGACTACGACAGAAGAAACCACCGCGCTTGGTGAACTACTTAGAGCATTTTAAATAAAGATGCACCTAAAAGGTCTGTACTTTTATGTGTGAAAAAGAAATACTTGTGGATGGCCAAACCACTATCCATCGATTTACCCTAAAAAGGAAAATGGGCGTGTTTTTTAAGCCTCATTGGCTGAGGAGTTTGATTTTTCATTTTGTGCGTCGTTAAGCGTGGTGGTTTTATCCACTCAGGAGTAATTCAGCCTCTTCGGGTAG
>JBIKNX010000173.1:0-5913 GCA_044358435.1 Luteolibacter sp. | reverse complement strand
CGGATTGTATTTGCGGATACGCGGGGAAATGCCCTCGAAAGAGAGTATTTCCGAGGGTGCGGCAATGAGAGGTTGCGCGGTGATCAGACACAAGAGCGCGGACGCGGTGAGCGTGGATTTCATAAGGGATGAAAAATTTTTGAAATGAAGGATAAGAATACGCAAAGTACCGCGGAGGCGGGATGCGGTGGAGGGACGGCACGAAAACGTCCGTCGCATCAAACGGGCGGGCACAAGGGTGCCGCCTCGTCACTTCAGATCAACGGGGGTTTATCCAGGGAAAAAACCGGCTCATCAGGAATGAGGGAATGTTCGTTGGAAATTTTCATCAAACTTCCCTGGAAGGCAGTCAGGGAGATGCGGCCAGATGACGGACGATCCGCGACGGCCAGATGACAGCAATGATGATGCGGTGCGGAATCATGATCTTTGCAGCCATCAGGTGGGCCGGGATGATCATGGTGCCCATGGGATTCGGTGCAGATCTCGCGATCGGTGTGCGCGCTTCCATGCATCGCGGCGGTCGCCATTCCTGCAAGAATGCAGAAGGCGAGGAACCGTTTCAGGATCGCTGACATGCCTTCCGGTAGTTCAACTCGTGAGATCCGCAAAGGAATTTTTTATCTCGTGGAATTTATTTTGCGGTGGCGCTTGCCCAGAGTCGGGGACAGTTTATCCGAAAGATGGATCAGGTGACAGTCATCAGTATGCATGCCAGTTATGGCTTTGCCGCAATTTTGTTTCTTGGTGCTGCGGCGCTGAGAATGATTTCGCGCGCGAAAAATCCGGGGCTGCCGCCGGCTTTGCCTGTGGGCAAAGTCTCGGATTGGTTTTATAAAAGGGTGGATCTCATCGTCGTGGGCATGATCGTCGGCTTTTATTATCTGCCGGTCATATTTGCGACGATCGCTCCAGAAGAGGGCAAAGGACGCGAAATTACCGCGCCGGATTTGATTTTCAACATGGGATTGCAGTGCTTCCTGGTCGCTTTGGTCACGGCCATGGTCATCGGTCGTATCAGGCCAGTTGCATGGTTGGGTCTGAATTGGAAACAATGGCCACGGGTTTTTTTCATCGCGCCTGTGACGGTGTTGACGATGTGGGTGGCGTTCGCTTTTTTGTATGCCGCCGGCTACGAAACCCTGATGGAGAGTTTGGGTGTGCAGATGGTTCAAGATACCGTCGATTTGTTTCAGACGACACGGGATATGGATGTCCTGATCATGATGGCGTTCACGGCAGTGATCATTGCACCGCTTTGTGAGGAGGTTGTGTTTCGGGGATATCTTTATCCTGCGCTCAAAAGATTCAGCGGACCGTGGATGGGGGCGGTGGTCTCCGCCTTGTTTTTTTCAGCAGCCCACGGAAGCGTTGCGACCTTGGCGCCGTTGTTCATCTTCGGGCTGGCTTTGGTGTTTTTGTATGAGTGGACCGGATCGATATGGGCACCCGTTTCGGCGCATTTTCTGTTCAACGCAGCCACGGTGGGCATGCAGTTGCTGGTGAGATTTGGCTATATTCCGGAGCACATGTTACAATGAAGAAGTTGCACGGGATGGGAGAAGATGATTTGATCGCGAGGTTGGTGGAGTTGGTGCCAACGGGTGAGGCTGCTGCGGGTCCCGGGGATGATTGTGCGGTGGTGGATGACGGGGGAGTGGATTTGGTTTTGTTGAAAACCGATGCAGTGGTTGAGGGGGTGCATTTTCTCAAAGACGCGGATCCGCGGCAGGTGGGCTGGAAGGCGGTGGCACGGGTGGTTTCTGATTTCGCGGCGATGGGTGGATATCCTGAGCGGTTTCTCGTGACTCTGGCTTTGCCCGGATCCACGAGCTTGGAATGGGTGGAAAATTTCTATCGAGGCATGGGAAGGTGTTTTGAGCGTTACGGAGCCGTGTTGGTCGGCGGTGAGACGTGCCGTGTTCCCCAAGGTTCCTCATCCGTGATTTCCGTATCGGCGGCTGGGCGGGTGGAGCGGGGGAGGATGGTGACGAGATCGGGAGGAAACGTTGGCGATGCGATTTGGGTGACGGGTGAGCTGGGCGGATCGCTGGCGGGAAAGCACCTCGTGTTCGCACCGAGACTGGATCAGGCGCGTTGGTTGGTGGAGAATTTCAAGCCAACCGCGATGATGGATCTCTCGGATGGGATTGCCAGGGATTTGCCAAGATTGGCAAAGGCCTCCGGTTGCGGGTTTCAGCTCGATCAATCCACAATTCCATTGAGCGAAGGCTGTGATCTGAGACAGGCACTGGAGGATGGGGAGGATTTCGAGTTGTTGTTCACACTTCCCGAATGCCCGGAGCTGATGGTTCAATGGCGGCAGAAATTTCCGGAGCTGAAACTGACAAGGATCGGAGGCCTGGTGGAAATGGCCGCGGGAGAATGTCTAGCGGGCGGCTGGGACCATTTCGGGTCGGTCTGAAAAATCCCCCTTGGAAATCGCGTTCATTGACTGTATCGGTTGTCCTCTTCTGGAAATCCCACATGAAATTTTTCTTCGTCTTTTTATCCCTGATATCTCTTGGCTTCGCAGAGAAGCCGGATGGCGCGCAGCTGTTTACAACAAACTGTTCGGCGTGCCACATGCTTGATCAGATGGTTGTGGGACCTTCTTTAGCGGAAATCCGGGGAACCTATAACGGTAAGCCTGAGGATTTTGTGAAGTGGTGCGTCAAGCCGGGTAAAAAACGTCCGAATGCGATCGAGATGCCATCCATGGTTCATGTGGGTGAGGAAGGATTGCGGGAAATTTATCTCCACATCATGAAAGTGGCTGATGGGGTGAAGGCCAAAGATGCGAAAAAGGGAGATCCCTATGTGACTTCCCCGGTGCAGACCAAGCGTCCGCAGATCCAACGTATTTTCATGCCGGATGCGGGGCCTGCGGCGATCGCCGTCGCATTGGACCAGACCCTGTCCCTGTGCTGGGATGCGGGTGAGTGCAGGCTTCGTTATTCATGGAACGGTGGTTTTATCGATGGCTATCCTTACTGGCAGGGAAACGGTAGCAGTCTTGCGAAAGTGTTGGGCAGTATCCGCTATGTCGAAACGAGCTCGCCGTTTTCCAATTCGGGCGAGCCGAAATTTTCCGGATACCGGATCGAGAAAGGACTGCCGGGTTTCAAATACCGGCTCGGTGACCGCCTCATGACGGAGAGTTTTTCCGCCATGGCAAATGGCGCTGGGTTCAGTCGCAGCTTCACCATGTCGCCAGCCTCTTCAGTACCGGTGGTCTTGAATTTTCCATCAGATCAAAAAGTCGCCTACTCAAGCGACAAAGGCAAGTGGGTCGGTTCCAAGTTGGAGCTTACAGCAGCCGAATCCTCCTCATTCACCATTCATATCTCTTTCAAATGAAACTTCGTATTTTCTGCTCGATCCTGTCTTTCTGCACGGTCGTGTCCGCATGGACGGATCATTTCAGTTTCGATGTCATTCCCAATCCGGTTGGAATCGATCCGCAGGTTGGGGCGATGGATACCATGCCGGATGGACGTATCGCCGTGGCATTTCACCGTGGCGAAGTGATGTTTTATCAACCTGCGGACAAAATATGGTCGCTTTTCGCCAGCGGATTGCAGGAGCCGCTGGGGATGCTTGTTGAAAAGGACGGTAGTGTGCTGGTGATGCAGCGCGCGGAGCTGACCCGCCTGAAAGACACCGATGGCGATGGATCTGCGGACGAGTATGAAACCGTATTTGATGATTTCGGCATGTCCGGAAACTATCACGAATTCGCCTACGGGCCGGCCAAGGATGCCGAGGGAAATCTGTATATCGCGCTCGGTATCGCATCGAACGGGGCATCCATGGCCAAGGAAATCCGGGGTGAATTTTCCGAAATCGGCGATGTCGACCGCGAGGGCATGTCCGATTCGAAAGCATGGGGAAAAAACAAAGGTAAGGCCGGCCGCATGTATTCACGGGTCAAATGGCGTGGCTGGGTTTTGAAGCTCTCGCCGGATGGCAAAAAGATGGAGCCTTATGCCGATGGATTGCGCTCGCCGAACGGCATAGGATTCGACGCCGCAGGCAGGCTCCTCATTACGGACAACCAAGGTGACTGGCGTCCGACCAGTCCGCTTTATGATATCAAACGAGGTGGTTTTTACGGCCACCCGGCATCATTGGTCTGGCGGAAAGATTGGGATGGAAGAAACCCGTTGAAAGTTCCGGTTGCGGAGTTGAACAAAATGCAACAGCCGGCGGCGGGATATTTTCCGCAAGGCGAGTTGGCGAATTCGCCCACATGGCCGGTCGTGATTCCTGAAGGAGCGCTTCCCAAAGGCATCGTGAATCAGACTTTGATTGGAGAGATGAACCAACCGACCATGGTCCGTGTGCTTGATGATGCAGTTGATGGCGTGTTTCAGACAGCCTTGGTGCCGATGTTTGACAAATCCCCTTTGGGAATCGGAAACAACCGCATCGCTTTCGGCAAGGATGGCTCAATCTATGTTGGTAAAACCCAACTTTCCTGGGCCGGCGGAAAGGGTGTGGTCCGTATCAAATGGGATGGCAAACCCTATGCGCAGCTGGAAAAAATCAAAGCTTTGCGTGAAGGTTTTGAGCTGGTCTTCAGTCAGCCCATCGACGCGTCCAGCCTCGGCAAGCTCAAGGTGAAACGTCACACATACGCATACCACCAAGCCTACGGCGCTCCAAAGGCCGATGAACAAGAGCTGGTTCCGAATGGCGTGAAGATTTCTCCTGATGGATTGAAGTTGACGTTGGACATCGGTCCGCTGAAAGAAAACCACCTCCACCTCATTGACATGTCCGGCCTGCTCGCGAAGGACGGCGGCAAAATTCATGGTGACAAGGCTTGGTATCAGGTTGTCAAGGCTCCCAAGTGATGGAAAGCCCGGTGCTCACTTGGTCGGTTTGATTTGCTGAGAGATGGAATCATTGGAAGGGCGTTGATCCGTTTGATTGCCTGAAATTCTGATGGAGCTTTCGATATTCAAGGTTTCACCGGTGTTGGCCGGGATCATGACGACACGGCTCTCACCAACCGCGAGTGTGGTGATGTTGGATTGGGTGATCTTCCCGTTGATGTTCACCGAAACCGCCGCATTGATGAGTTTCTCGGTGCCCAGATTTTGCACGAGGACCTGAACTCCGTTATTTTGATTGGTGCGGTCGATTGCGACAGAAGTGACTGCCGCGTCATAAATGCCGGGTGTGTTGTCGTTGAGAATGCGCCACATGTCGGGAACGCCCGAACCGGTCAATGAATCGGCTCCCTGTATTCCGATGTCGTTGAGATATTGAAACATCGTGCTCACCGCCGAGTTTCCACTCAGGGTTTGTGAGCCGCTGTTGCTCATCGTCGCGGCAATGGTTCCAACAACAATGGGAGAGGAGAACGAAGTGCCGTTCACACGAGCTGCGGCATCGCCCGGATAAGCGACATTTACTCCGTAGCCCGGAGCGGATAGAGCGACTTGGCTGCCGGTTGTCGAAAACGCAAGGTGTTGATTCGTGGCATCGACCGCACCGACCGCGATGACCAGAGGGCTGGCGGCGGGTTGCATCACGCCCTGCGTGCCGCTGTTTCCTGCTGCGGCCACGATGATAACGCCCGCGTCTTTGGCGTATGCCAGAGCTCGGTCAACGAGCGAACTCCGGCCGGATCCGCCGAGCGAAATATTGATCAGGTGTGCTCCGGCGTCGACTGCCGCAAGGATGCCTTGTGCGATGAGAAAGCTGTCGGAAACTCCCCGGTCGTCCGCGATGCGAACGGAGAGGGCGCTTGCTCCTGGCGCGACTCCTGGCGCCAAGGGATGATCACTGAAGACAAGCGAAGCAACGGCAGTGCCGTGTCCGTTGAGCAGGGTGGGGTCGGAGGGCAAAGGAACCAGATTGATCCGCTCGATGTGGTTTTTGAAAGCGATGTGATCGGCGATT
>JBIKNX010000172.1:0-5915 GCA_044358435.1 Luteolibacter sp. | reverse complement strand
CTTGACCCAAGAACCATGATCTCCCATCAATCCGTCGCACCCATCCACCATAGCTTAGCTTAGCCAATAAGTGGTCGGATTTTCGGGGCCGCCTCAATATCCAGGAAAGTGAAGCGAGCCAGATCAAGGTGCTCCTTCATGTAATCGGCTTCCTTGCCACAGATGAGAACGGGTCTGCCTTTCAAGCGTGCGAGTCTCACCAGCGCGGACGCACGATCGTCTTCGGCATATCCCCATTCTCTTTGTCCATCGAAGTGATCGTGGGTAAAGATGCCTTTCCAAAACTTCGCAATTTCATCGTCGGCCAATCCAATGTAACTGACGCCAATCGCACCGCGAGAAAAGCCGCAGATAAAGATGTTATCGGGATCACCACCGAATGATTTGCAGATGCGCGGGAGGTTGACTTTACAATAATCAACGGTCGCTTGCCGGTCTCCCCACCATTTGAGGGCGTTCTTTTTACCTCCGATCTCGATATACGGCATGGTGATCCAGATGAAACCACCGCCTCCACTCATGCCGTAGCCAAAATTCGCATCCTTCACCTCGCCGGTCGATCCGGAAGAGGGAGACTTGTTGCCGGTGTATTCGACAATGACCGGAAATTTGCCATTGGATTTCCAATCAACGGGAAGATACAGAGCATGATACACATCGGTTCCTTGATACTCTGCTGCAACTTGGCGCACGCGCAGCCCGGGAGCTGGATCGGCATCGGTCATGATGGGTGTAATTAGATCAGCAGGAGGAATCTCAGGATCCGCTGCTTTTACGTTTGCTAGGACAGATGAAAGGAATAGCAGGGGGATGATGAGAGATTGCTTCATAAGTGCGATGTCTGCTGTTTGACTTCATATTTTAAAAAGCGACAAACAAAGCTGCCGTTCAGAATCACATCAATTCAAAGTCTTGGTAGAGCATCAAACCACGAATGACATGGATTTGGAAAGAATGCATTTCACTCTTCATTCGTGAAATCTTTGAAATTCGTGGTTTTCCCATCTCACGAATGAAATTGGTTAATCAAACCGTCAGATATGGACCTTTAAGGATAAAAGCCCTTGCTTGTTGGCTTACCTGCGCTTCTTGCCGCCAACTTTTTTCTTGCGAATCGGTTTGGAGGGTTCGTCGTCTAACAGGGCGGTGTAGGTGTAGTTGAAATCTTCCAGCTTGCGGCGTGGAATGGTTTGGTTGACGTAGATCTCGACAGATTTCGCGAAGTCGAGTTCGTCGGCGGTCAGGATGGTGAAGGCATCGCCCTCCGCCTCCGCTCGCCCGGTGCGTCCGATGCGGTGGACGTAGTCCTCGGCGTTTTCCGGAACGCGGTAGTTGATGACATGGGTCACGCCGGAAACATCAATCCCGCGGGCGGCGACATCGGTGGCTACAAGGATTTCGAAATCACCGCTCTTGAAGCCTGCGAGGGCTTTCATGCGATCGGTCTGGTTGATATCCGAGTGCATCGCGGCGACTTTTGTCTGACCGGTGCCTTTGATCATGCCGGTGACTTCATCAGCCTCGCGACGGGTGCGGGTGAAGATCATGACCGAATGGTAATCGGTTTGTTTGAGCAGGGCGAGGAGCAGCTCATCGCGTTGATCGATCGAGACCGGATAAAACGCGTGGGAAACGGTGGAGGCAACTTCGCGACGGGCGATTTCGATTTTGACGGGATCGACAAGGCACCACTGGGCGAAGGTTTGGATCGCCGGCGGCATGGTGGCGGAGAAGAACAGGGTTTGGCGGCCTTCCCATGGGCAGAGATTGACGATTTTGCGTACTTGCGGGAGGAAGCCCATGTCGAGCATGCGGTCAACCTCATCGAGGATGAGAATTTTCACTTCACCAAAGCGCATCGCGGCACGGTAGAAGCAATCGACCAGGCGGCCCGGAGTGGCGACGACGATATCGACGCCTGAGAGGAGTTGCTCCATTTGTTGGCCTAGCCCGACACCGCCGTAGAGCAGGGCGACTTTCATGCCGGTTTTGGCACCGTATTTTTCAAATTGCTCGGCAACCTGATGGGCGAGCTCACGGGTGGGCTCCAACACAAGGATCTGGGGTTTGCCCATTTTTGTTATCTTGGAAAGAGACGGAAGAGCGAAGGCAGCGGTTTTGCCGGTGCCGGTCTGCGAGGCGCCGATCACGTCCTTGCCCTCCAAAATCACCGGGATGGCTTGTGCCTGAATCGGTGTTGGATTGGTATAGCCCGTTTCTAGAACTGCTTCGAGAACGGGTGCGGAGAGGCCAAGTGTGTCAAATCCCATGAGACGCTCGGTTTAGGTGCGTGTTGGGGCAGGGTCAAGGATTTGATTTGGTGGAACGTGGCGGCGGATTCTATCCGCCATGCCAAATACCGAGATGAAAAAGCCATTTTGGCAGGTCGGATAGAATCCGCCGCCAAGTTCATCTTACTTCTTCAATGTCACGCGCTCCTTGGTAAAGGGGTGCTCGCGGGCGGTAATCCAAACTGCAGGCTTGAGGTCCTGACCGCCGTCTTTCATGCCGAGCAGGACAACTTCGAGGTTTTGGTTGAGCATGGATTGATCCAGGGGGAAGTAATAGGTGTAGCCGGTATCCTTACCTCTGACGGGGTATTCCCATGCATTGGAAGGATAAGACACCGCCCGATCCGGAGCGCCGATCAGGCGATCTCCCATGCGGAGCGCGGCGTAGCAGCCTTCGATCCCGTGTTTGCCTTCCACCGCGACGCAGAGGTAGGAGGTCGGGGTGATCTCATCGATTTTGATTTTTGCCGACCAGGTTTTCACAACAGGAAGGACATCCGGGTGGGCGAAGAGATTGTTTCCTGTCCAGTTGGTGCGAGTCAGCAAGGTCTTGCCTTTCCATGCCTCGAACTCCGCCACGCGCTCCGGGGCTTGTTGCATGCGGAAGTAGCGCCATTCACCGGCAGGAGGATAGATATTGAGGGTGTTGCCATCCACCAGGGCCTCCGCGAATGGAGTCCAGGTCTTGAGGTCGTTACTGAACTCCGCACCTTTCAGTTCGTTGTTGATGAGCGTGCTGTCAAAAGCCTGAGTGAGAATGGAAATGCGGTCGAAACTCTCCGGTTTCGAGAAATCGATACGTAAGCAGCCTGAGGAGATGCGCAGGTCGCGATTGCGGACCATCACATCGAAGACGGTGGTTGGATCGCCATCGAACATGTATTGATCCGAAACCGCGCGCGCCTTCATGAGGGGTTGATCGATAAATGCCTGACGCGCATTTTTCACCGCGGGGATTTTGGTTTCGCCGGAGCGTTTCAGGCTGCGGAGTTCGAGCGCATTGTTATCAGCGGCAAACATCGTGGCCTCGTAGAGGGCCGCCCAATCATCCGGTAGCTCGGAAGGTGCGAGATCGGCGAGTTTGCGGTGCCAGGGTTGTTTGAGTTTGATGGGGATGAGCTGGTCAATGACCGTGCCTTCACCAGCGGAACCCTTGACCACTTGATAAGGGCCTTTGGCAAGGGAAGGCTCTTTGATTTGATCAGTGGAAACGATGACGAGGGTCGCGCGGAAAGGTGCGACGGTGACTTCGATGGTTTTTTTAGAATCGAGGCCTTTGCCTAAAACTTCCTCGTAAGGGTGGAGAAGACGGACTTCACGCGGTCGGGTGCTGTCCAAACCGATACTGGAGTCGAGAGCGATTCGGTGGGTGACCGGCTCCCATGTCAGATTGCGGAGTGTGATGAGGCGTGTTTTGCCGTTGCCGCGTGAGACCGCGTTTTTTCCGTAGGTTTCCTCAGGAAGGATGATCCCTTTGGTCAGGATGTCGCGGTAGTGGCGGTGGATGTTGAAAATGCGTGCGAGCTTCGCGTATTCGTCATCACGCAGGAACCAGGGGCTGCCGTAAAGCTGCGGTGCGAGAATCATCGAGCGATTGAAGCCCTGGAGAATGAGGTCTTCTTCCCAGTAATCGAGGCAGGAAGAAAGACAGACACCGTGATCTTCGGCGAGGCGCTTGAGCTCTGGCGGAAGTCCGCGGGAAAGCGCGGCGGCGCGGTTGTGCGTGGCGGTCATTTTGTTGGCCATGTGCACGTCGATGTAGGTTTCGGCACCTTCCCAGAGAAAGGTCGTGGCATGATCCACGCCCGGACCGAGATTCAAACGGTGATTGAGAAGAATGAGATCGGGAGTGTGCTTGCGGACCTCGGTCATCAATTTGATGAACGATTGCTGTTTCTCGTCACGGAGCTGTCCGCATACGGCATCCATCTTGAAGAGCTTGAAGTTGTGGTCCCTGCCCAATGAAACGAGCAGATCGATGCGGGCCTTTTCCTCCTCAGGAGTATTTCCAAATCCATCCGGTCCCAACCACACACCGAGCCGGCCTCCGAAGCCTTCCGCCTGTTTTGCAAAAGGACCGAAGCCCTGTGGAAAATGACCTTTGAATTTCCGTGAGTCGGCGGTGCCATAGTAATTCGGCATATCGATCGCGCCGGCATCGAAGGCGTAGATGTCCAAGGTCATTCCGTATTCGTCCTTCAGCCATTGGAAGAACTCGAGGTTCGCTCGGGTCTGTTCCGGCGCGGGGCCTTCGTTGGTGTTGTTGATCCATGTGAAGTAATGCGCATTGGACGGCGTGTCCTCGGTGGCGCCGGGGATCACTTTATCCTGAGCATTCAGGGTCAAAGGGTATAGCAGGGCGAGCGGAAGAAGATATGATTTCACGTCCGCACTAGAGCGGCTTAGGGGGAGGGGTTCAATGAGGAAGTTTTATCTCCGCAGCTCTGGAGTAGTAGTGGGAGACATCAGTGAGGCGATGTTACCAAGGATTCTGCGTTCATACCCAAGCTCGAGAGACTGGATTTCCGGACATATTCTTAGTTAACAATCAAAGATTTTGAAGTCATAACCGAATCAGTAACTACTTTGCCTAGTTTCTTACTAGCGGTCACGCGGACAATGTAAGTTCCTTTCTTAGTTGGTTTTCCACTTATAACACCCGTCGTTGCATTGATTATGACGCCCTTTGGTAATCCTGTAGCCGTGAATGCATTTGCTCCGAAGTTAGTGGTAACCGCGTATGGAATGATATTTTGTGATGCAGGCACGGAAACACTCGATAAATCGCTCGTAATTGTTGGGCCTTGGTGAATTGTTCCTTGAGGAATGTCTGTCGAATTTGGGTTAGTGCCATACAAAATGATTTCGTCAAAATTACTCACCCCGTCATTGTCTGAATCATTCAAAGGTAAACTTATATTGGTTGATTTCAAACTGTTCAATGTTTCAATTGCTTCGCTTATTTCGCTTTGGCTTGCCCAATCGTATATTGACAATCTAACTGAATAGACTCTAGCTCCGTCAGTTAGGAATTGAGTTGTAACTGCCACACCAAAAATTGAAGGATCGGCAAAAAATGAGTAATTTCTCGTCAATCTCGCTGCGTAAAAATCTTTATTTTGAGAGATGCCTCCGCTAAATACTGGACTGCCAATTGCGGTTATGGGGTAGCCGTATCCAGTGAAAGTTTTCATCATTTCTAGTTCAATACTGTTTAAAGCCTTCTCAATTATTACATTCCATTCCTCGTAAGTCCCACCAGTTATAGTGCTTTTTGAATCCGGCAAAGCATGACCTATAGCTATTTCGACTGCGTTTGACGGGTTCGATACTTGAAGGGTTGATTCGGTCTTTTCGTCAACTGTCCAAGTGTTTGGGATGGTGATAGATGCTTTATCACCCAAGCTTTCCACAGCGGCTTGAACTTTGTTTTCGCATAAAAGGCTAAAAGCGAACGTTGTGAAAATGATTGTAAAGCAGTTTGTTTTCATTTAATTTACGACTGGTATTTGAGAGAAAATGAGCTGGACCCCAAAGTCCGGCCACTGATTGGCTAAACTAAGCTATGGTGTGGGGATGCGTGAGATTCATAGTCGATCATGGATATTGGATCAAGGATGGAGT
>JBIKNX010000298.1:0-10354 GCA_044358435.1 Luteolibacter sp. | reverse complement strand
TGCCGGGCTCGGAGCCACCAAAGGTGCGGGTGTAGATCATTCCTCCACCGAGGGAGTGCCTGTGAACGGTTTTGACCAGAACTGGGCTGGCGAGTTCGTTGGCGCGGGTGGTGTGGTTTTCACGCTCGTAGGCACCGAGGTAGAGGGTGGTTTCGATTTCACGGGAATCGTTTGGCGCGATGCGCTCTTTGACCTGACGGGCGCGGCCACCTGCGGCATCGAAATCAAATTCCGACTGCACGCGTCCGGCAGCGTGTCTGATGAAGCCTGTTAGATCTCTGAGTTCAGGAGCGGATTCATAGACGAGTTGTTTGAGTTGGCCGAAGGAGGTCCAAGTGTAAGTGCGCTTGCCATCTGAGGTAACGTAACCAGCAGCATCGTAAGAATAGTTGCGATTGAAACCTTTCACCGTTGCCGAGGTGACCGCGTGGATGCGAGTGGGGCTGGCGTAGGTTAGAGAAGCGGAGCTGCCTTTGGTAAGCAGATTGCCTTTGATGTCATAAGAGTAGCTCTGCGGCGGCGGGACGCTGGTGATGGTTGCGCCTGGTAAGGCGACGACGGAGGATGAAGTCAGACGATTGAGAGTATCGTAGCCAAAAGTTTCGGCGCGTCCGGCGATCAGATCCATGCGGGTGTTTAGATTTCCCAAACTGTCCCAGCCGTAGGTTTTGTTTTGGATGGAGCTGCCATTGCGTGAGGCGGACAGGCCTAGGACATCGCCTTTGGCGGCATCATAAGTCGCACTGATGTTGACCCCTTGCGCGAGGGTCTGGGTGAGCGTGCGGCCTTTGCTGTCGTAAGTTCCCGCCTGCCATAAAAGGGTGCCAGCACCTTCATAAGAGCCAGGAGCGAGTTTTTGCCGAAGCGGAAAAGAGTAAGTCTCATCATACTCGCTCATCACCGTTAGACCTCCGGCATCGGTGGAGGAAGTGACCCGCCCGAGTGCATCATAAGTGGTGGATGTGGTAAACGTTTCACCAAACTGAATTTTGGTGGTGGTGAGGGATCGGCCTAAAGAATCGTAAGTAAACGATTCCTGATAACCGCTCGCCGCGCCCGAGCCGGTGATTTGGATGATTTTTCCGCGAGTGGCGCCAGAGGCCTCGCTGTAGAGCTTGGTGTAGGCGCCTTCGGGTTGGTTGATGGTTAGAGAACGGCCCAAGGCATCATAAGTGAAGGTGCTGGTTTGACCTTTTGCGTTTGTGGAGGAGAGAACTTCACCAAAGGCATTATAGACCGAGGAAGATTTGCCGGAATTGGTTTCGGTGACGGAAATTTTATTTCCGAAAGTGTCCCAAGTATTGGTGAGAAGAACATTGCCGCCGACGGAAACGGTGAGCAGACGGCCCTCGACATCGAAGTTAAAGACCGTGGTCTGACCGGAGGGATCTTTCGATTGGACGAGCCTGCCGTGCTGATCTTCCCAGCGTTCGAGGACCTTGCCTGCGACATTGATGGTTTTGGAGTAGGTGGTGGGTTGGCCAGCGAGCATGCACGAGCCTTGTTCGACGACGGCGTCGCTAACGTTACCGGGTCGGTTGGTGCGGATGACACGGCTGAGCAGATCATATTGAATGGTCGTGTAATTCGGAGTTTCACCAGCGGCGAACGAATCCGAAACCGAATATTTCCGGCCTTGGCTATCGTAACGGGTGACGGTGTAGACTTTCCCGTAACGTGAAGAGCCGCCGACCGTGCCGTTTTTGAGAATGGTGGTTTCTGTAACGAGTTCACGGCCTAGGGCATCGAGATAAACTTTTCCTACGGCCATACCCGAGGATTGTTTGGCGCGGAAATAAGCGATGTTCTGGGCGGAGTTCATTGGCCAAACAGATGAAGGCACGGAGAAGTTGGCGGCGTAACCGGTGACTTCCGCAGTCACGGTGGAATCCGGATGTGTGGTTTTAATCAGCGTTCCGAACGGATCGTAAGCGAATCTGGTTGTTAGATTATTAGCATCCGTGGTGGAGAGAAGCAGGGCTTTTTCAGAATCGTAATTGTAAGATATGGTGTAACCGAGATCATTGGTTTCCGAGATGACGAACCTGCCTTTGGAATCGTAGGTCGCGGTAGATGAGCGTGACATGCCGGAGCCTGCAACCGTGGTGGAAACGACGTTGCCGAATGCGTCGTGGTTGTAGGATTTGGTGACCGAGAGCGGATGGCCGGGTTCGACGGTTTCCGATTTGAGGAGACCGGTTGCAATATCGTAGGTGAAGGCGGAGTTTTTCACACTGGATGAAGTGCCGGGTCTGGTCTTGGTGACGCTTGCGGTGGCCAATCGACCCAAATGCCATTTCGTTGAATTCACGATGTGGTTGTAGACATTGTTCGTCGTCACGGATGAGCCATCTAGTGAGGTCACGCTTGAGGCTTTTACAAATCCATACGCATCAAAATCTGTTAGGTTTTGAGTGGTGACCGTCTCGCCTTTCAAGGTGCCATCGAGATCAAAGATCTGATTCACCGAGGTGGTTTGAACCGGACGACGGATCTTACCGCCGACTCCGACCTGACTTGGCATTTCCGCATAAGTGGCAGTTTGGATGGAAAGATTTTTCCGGCCGACAGTAAATGAAGGGCAACCCGGGTGGTTGGGTGGCATCAAGGCGATGTCTGCGGCAGTTAGATTGACACTGGTTTGGGTGAGAACAGGACTACCTGCGAAAGGGAACTCACGATGGCTATCTGTGCGGGTAAACTGGCCATTGGTTTCATCAAGAGCCTCGACCCAACCAAAGCCAAGAGAAGCTTCATTGGTTTTGTCATAGCGAAGATCGCCGTAGCGCTGGGATTTCCATTTGCGTCCGCCCGATCCGTTAGGCTCGGAGTAGCGGGATACCACAAGGCGGGAATCGATCAAATTCGCATGACCTGCTGGAAGAGTGCCGTTGAATTTTTCATAGACCCGGGTCCCGAAGCCAGGGGTTGGGGTTGGATCGTTGAGGCGATGATACTCGACTTGAAGTTCCGATCCAAAACCATCCGTGATCGCGGTGATGATTTCGGGTTTGGCTTGGTTGAGATAAACAACCGGACGTTCTCCGTTACGGATATTGGCAATCACATCGGAAAATCCATCGCCGTTCACATCCGCTAATATGGAACTCGGATCTGCTTGACCTTTTTTACCAAGTCTCACCCCATCAGGCAGCCTCCATGACGTGTCCTGAACCCATCCTTTTCCTGTATTGATAAATGCACCGTTGTTAGTGCCTGAAAAAGGATCGTTGCTTGTGACGGTGCGTTTGCCTCCGGGGCCAATGTAATCGGCTCCATCGCGGGAGTAGAGAATATCGATAAGCCCATCTCCGTTGAGATCGGTCATCTGAACGCAGGCCTGTTCTTCACCGACTTGTGTTTCAAGAGAAAGCGGAAGCGTGTAGCCTTGGCCGTATGGTGAGGCATCTTTGAGCCAGCGTTTGGTTCCTGCAGCAGTGTCTCCACGATTGAACCAAGTGGAGTGTGAAACCTCAATCTTACCGCCAGAACTAAAGGTGCGAGCGAAAGCACGGACTATATCAACCAAACCATCACCGTTCACATCAAGCATTGTCGTTCCTGCGCCCTTCCGACTGCTTGAATCAGGATTTTGTGTGAGAGGTGCATTGCCATCTACTGGATTGATATTCCACCGATCCATGTTCGAAGTTGAAGGATAAGGTGCTGTTGGAAATGCCCAGTCGGGTATATCTTTATCTGGAAGAGCTGAAATCCATGAGGGAAGAGCTGATGAAGAAACAGGAGCCCTGAATCTTCCTGTGTAGCGAGTATCGACAAAGGGCGAGCTGGAAGTATTCACCGTGGATTTTACATAATCCAAAAATCCGTCTCCGTTCAAATCGACCAGTGCACGGCCGATGTCATAGGTGATATCATCATCGCTGTGACGTAAGTTTTCTGGCGGGGCTAGCGCGTCATTTTGAATCCAGCCTTGACCTAAATGACAACGATTTAGAAATACGGTACGTGAATTCTCTAACAAGATCTTTGCTGAAGCAGGAATTGAAGTCAGAGGACTTGCATTGGCGAGCCATCCAGAATCTGAAGTGTTGATGTATAAATCTAGATACCCGTCTTTATCGATATCGATGAGATCGCGAGAAATCAAATGGCGCTTTCCGCCAGTGCCTCTCGATGAACTGTTATTTCTGGATTCAAAAGTTGGTGAATAGCCCGGAATTTCGACCCAGCCTGTACCATTGTGAGTGAGGAATTTGAATTTATTAACCGATGTGGAGCTGCTGTAGGCTCGCCTATGCTCTGTGACAAAGAGATCCATTTTGCCATCTCCATTGATGTCGCAGGGCACAGAAGTAAGATCATGCCTGGCCGACCATGAATCATCTTGTGCGGTATCTGTAAACGCATAGCGGCCATTTGGTTTGTATGTTTCATCAGAATTAAATCCACCGCCTGAATTCAAATACACACCTCCCGCCACATCCGCATCATTTTTGGCAACAAGTTCCAAATTTGAAAAATCCCAATCCGTTACACGATAATCGGTCATATCTAACAAGCCATCGTTGTTAATATCCATGAATTTCATGCCGCGCGTTTTATTCGAAGACCCGCTGAACAGGGGAATCTCGGAAATTTCAGGAAATGTGATAGCTGAAACCAGATTGTTATCTAACTGTTCAGCGGTCCCAAATCTGATATTTTTGAATTCACTCCGACTAACTCCGTTTGCCGCATTATTATCAATATTGACGAACGCAAGATAAGGGTATTTTCCAACAGCTAAATTACAGAAGGCATTACTATTCCCCTGAAGCGAAACTCTGTATGTCTTCCATTGGGAGTTGTTTTCAGCACCATATTCGACCGTGCGTTTTTGTAAGATCGCAGATGTTGTCGATGAGGTAGGGCGGATATAAATCGCAAAATCATAGATGTTATTCCAGGCATCATTGGCATCGACGATCAGGTAGGCTCCCTTATCGAGATTGTCCGCCCGAAATTGAAATTCCACATAGGAATTACTTGTGACTTGAACAGCGGGTGCCTGAGCCACCAACCGGCCAACTCCACCTTCTAATCTGATAGAATCGGACAGAGTCTCGGCAAATGAAGTCACATCGCGATTCACCTTAATAAAAGAATCGCCGTAGCTTGGAAGCTCGATTTGCTCTGCTTTCACCCATTTGTTTGGCATGGTATTTACTCCCTGCCAGGTGAAAACCGTTGGGGTGGTCGTGTAACCGCCGGCATGCTGCCTGAACATGGAAGCAAGAACCGACCTGCCCGTTTGCGCGCTCGTTTGGTAGTTTAAGAAATACGTATGATTCGTGTAGGAGCCTGTTTTGACAGCGATTTCTTTGAGGCGCGAATTGGTTTCATAGCGAACACCACAGGAATGGTATGCAAACGTTTTATCCGGCCGATTTTCATACGTGAAATCCATGCTGCAGTACGGCATCAAGCCACTGCCATTGCCTGTGTAATTTACCGAAGTCACTCGACGATCCATCACATCATTGGTCGTATGACTCGCTTGTCCCGCCCAATTGACCAAGTAGTAATTGCCGCTGGTATCGGATACTTTTGAGACATCCCAAGAAATCGGTGCAGCGTGAAGTGGAGAGACAATTTTTGAGTTGTTAGAATTTCCTATCTCGATGATGAGTCCTGCCTTGGTCTCGACCTGCCACCATGAGCTTGTACTGTTTTGATTGCCTCCCTTGAGGATGATGCGAGCAAACGAATCGATTTCGGTCCGATATTCCGAATTTTGCTGACCGTAAGTTCCGGCCACGCAAATCAATTTTTCTCCGTTGAAAAAGAAGCGGTCATCGCCGTCGAATCGCACTGCGCCTTCAAATCCGTCTTTTTGAAAACTCGCCGGACCGCGGGTAATGCTTTGAAAACCCGATAATGACCAACCCACACCGGCGATTCCATTTCCTGCGCCGGATGAATAGTTGAGCGAAATTTTCGGTTCCATCCCGGCGGTGCCTTTTGGGATGTCAATAGGCATCGAATAAGTCATCGCGCCATCACCGCCGACCGACATCGAACCTTTTAACGAAGTGACGGGTTGATGAGTGCCGAGAATCGTGACCGGTGGGATGCTACCTTGAGGAGGGAGTGGTGCGTTACCGTTCAGTCCTCCGAGCCAGAGAGAATCCATATAATGATCGAGAAAGGATTTTCCCGTGCCGGGCTTGATGTTGTCCCTATCGTAAAGATTCGGGTTTGAGCCGTTTGCCGTTTCCCATATATCCGGCAGACCGTCCTTATCCGCATCCGGAAACATCGTATTTGACGGATCGACTGTTAGATCATCGATCAAGGTATCACCTACCTTGCTGCCGTAGAGTTCGATGTTTTCCAAATTCGCGCCTCGTCCTTCAAACGCGAGATTGGCGGCCGCCAGTTTTCCGCCGATAAACAAATCCCAAATATTGCGTTGATAGTCGTGGCGCAAGGTGATCCTTGTGTAATCGGAAGCGGTTAGGCCGTTTGCCGCGAGCGCGAAAGTCCCCACCGTTTTCGCCCACTGCGCCGGGTTCGTTGCGCCGGAGCTACCGTTATAAACCCAGACATTTCCTGTATTCGCTCCAACTGGAACCTGAAACGCAAGCTGGGTGCCATTCGAATGAAAACTCGCAAGACTTCCCTCGGGATCGGCTGCGGGTTTGAGCTTCAGATCGATGAATGCGATGCTCTGGGCGGCGTCCCAGTCAATATCTCTAACCAAAAGCGGTTCTTGCGTGGGGTTTGCCTGAAGTTTCAGGGCCTGACCGCCGCCAACACCTTCGCCATTTGCCGATACCGATGCGTTCCCAGATAGAATCGACCATCCTGTGCCATGATTGAGACCTAAAGGATCACCGGGATTATATGTAGGACTCTCAAATGTGATGGGCGGCAAATACGCCATAAGTTGATTCGTCCAGATTGCTGCACAAGAAATCGTGGTAAGCGTCGCTTTATAAAAATAATTCATTATGGGGGGAGATAAGGGGGACGAATGCGCCCAATCCTTACCAGTCCGATAAGAAGTCTAACACAGGACCAACCAGCTTAAAGCATGATTGACCCTGTGTTAGTGGGGGGACACGCGGGCTTGATTACTTAACAAAAATTTTAGCGCAAGATAAAAAATATTTTACCGCTTGAAATCCAATTTTCCAACAGGACGCCGAATTTTATTTTGCAGCTTTGAAATCTCCACCCAAGGCGAGGTGGAGATCGATGCGATTTTCTAACCGCATGCGTCGGATTGCTGCGTAGCGGCTTTGATTGTCGATTTTTGTACGGGTTGCATCGATGAGTGTCAGAATATCACCGGTTCCGGCAGAGTATTCATCACCCGCGCGTTCGGCGGCCTCGATGGCAACAGCGGCAGCTTGCTGCGCTGCGGATTCACGTTGAGCAAAAAAATGTTCAGCGCCCAAAGCCTGCTCCACTTCGCCGAATGCGGCCAGCACGGTCTTTTTCAATAAGGCCAAATTCTCTTTATCCTCCGCTTTTGCAATTTTGATTTCACCAGCGATCGCGCCTCCTTGAAAGATCGGTTGGGTCAAACCGCCACCAATTGCCCACACGCCGAAATCGCTACTTAAAACATCGCGGACAGATTCTGTTGTCGTGCCTCCTGAACCCGTCAGACGCAGACTTGGAAAGCGCGCGAGTTTGCGTTCCTTCACGCGTCGGCCGGATGCTGCGAAAATACGCTCGGCCGCCAAAATATCCGGGCGTCTTTGCAAAAGCTCGGAAGGCAAACCTGCAGGTGTGCTTCCGTGAAATTTAGGTAAGGTCAGATTATCTGAAATTTTTCCTGATGGATAACGACCTAACAAAATTTCCAATTGTCGCAACACCCGCTCACGGTCTTGTTTGTGTTGAGCGAGAGTCTGGGTGCGGTTTGCAAATTCGACTTCGGCTAAACGAACTTGTGCAGCGGAACCGTTATTTCCATCCAACGCGCGTTCAAATCTCTCATGCGCGGAATCTGCTAGAATTTTCGAAGCGCTTACCCCCTCCGAGGCCAGTGTGATTTGCTCATTTGACTCGCCGAGCGCGAGCCAAGCTTTTGCGACTTGTGCCGCCAACGAAACCTGTGCTGCCTTGTATTCGTATTTTCGCGCCTCAGCATTCGCAATCGCGGCTTCTTGCCCGGCTTTGACTCGACCCCATACATCGAGCTCCCATGATGCGTTAAGCTGGACTCCGAATTTTTGGGATATGTTTGAGCCGCCAAATGGGAAACCGATGAAATTCTGTTTACTCCGGTCCGCATCCGCACCCAGCCCTAAGCTAGGCAAGCGCCCGGAACCCGCAAATCCCGCCTCTGCTGCCGCCCGCTCCAATCTCGCTGCGGCAGCCTTCAAATCCGGATTGTTCGCGACCGCCTCATCTACCAACTCGCCAAGCACTGAACCACCAATTTTTTCTATCCATCGCTGATCCACTCCCGCCTTAGCTTCTTTGCTCGCTGCCCATGAGGTTGGACTAGCCATTTCGCTGATCCGACTTTCTGGCGAAAACGCCACACAACCCGCCATGATGCATGCGCATGGCAAAATGCTATAAATGGTGAAATTCGAGTAGCGCATGCGTTGATCGTTTGACCTGTCGACGACCTGTATTGAACACGCAAGTGGCAAACTTCGCAACCTTTACCCTCTGCCCCAGCTGCGCTTTGCTTTGACGATTGCCCGCACGTCTCCTATGTCTGTGCTCTCCCGATTCTATGAAACTCGCCATCCTCTCATGCTCCCCCACGTGTTATTCGACCCGCCGCCTCATTGAGGCTGGGCGCAAGCGTGGACATAAAATCGAGGTTCTCAATACCTTGCGGCTGACCATTGGGCTCGATCAGGGAGATCCGCACATCTACTACCACGGCAAGGAACTCCGCGCTCCTGATGCGGTGCTGCCGCGGATCGGCACGTCGATCACCCGCTACGGCACCGCGGTTGTTAGACAATTCGAGCAAATGGATGTTTTCACACCCAACACCGCCGCCGGCATCAGCAATTCCCGCGACAAACTGCGCTCGCTCCAGATCCTTTCCAAACATGATGTCGGCATTCCGAGCTCGGCTTATGTCGATGACAAACGCGATGTCGAAGACGCCCTGCGGCGCGTCGGTGGTGCACCGGTCATCATCAAACTGTTGGAAGGCACCCAGGGTGTCGGGGTGATTCTGGCGGACAAGATCGAGATTGCAAAAGCGATTGTCGAGACCCTCCACTCCACCAAACAACAGGTCCTGCTCCAAAAATTCGTATCGGAAAGCAAAGGCAAGGACGTGCGTGCGTTTGTGATTGGAGACCGCGTTGTCGCCGCCATCCGGCGCGTCGCGCAGGGCCAGGAGTTCCGTTCAAATGTACATCGCGGAGGAAAGGCCGAGGCGATCACGCTCGATCCCCGTTACGAAGAGGCGGCCGTCCGCGCGGCGCAAATCATGGGCCTCAGAATTTGCGGGGTGGATATGCTGGAAGGCAAAGACGGGCCGCAAATCATGGAGGTGAATTCCTCACCGGGCCTCGAAGGCATCGAGGGCGCGACCGGCCTGGACATCGCCGGAGAGATCATCGATTACATTGAGGATCAGGTCAAATTTCCGGAAATCGATATCCGCCAGCGCCTCACCATCTCGCGCGGTTATTCCGTGGCCGACATTCACATTCCCGTGGGCAGCAAATACATCGGCATGACCATCGAGGGAACCGGACTGCGGGAAATGGATGTCGTGGTCCTCACCCTGAAAAGAAAAGGGGCCGTCATCTCCAACCCGAAAGGCAGTCGCGTTCTCGAGGCCGATGACACGATTCTCTGCTACGGAAAATCCGAGCACATGAAAGGTTTGATCCCCGTGAAAAAAAGAAAACGCAGGAAAATGAAAAAACTTCCGAAACCCAACGATCCGACATCATGAGCATGATCATCGGCTGGCGTGAACGCGTGGAGCTCCCGGATTGGTCCTTGAAACTCAAGGCCAAGGCAGATACCGGGGCGAAAAGCTCCGCGATCGATTGTGCAGAGATCACCGAGCTGCCCGGCAATCGCGTCCGTTTCACGGTGCGGCTCGATCGCAAGGACAAAAAACTCATCACGCTTGAAGAGGATATCAGGTTGCGCAAGCGGGTCCGGTCATCTGATGGAAAATCGGGCGACAGGATTTTCGTCTCCACCACGCTCCGCCTCGCCGGTATTGAAAAACAAATCATCATTTCCTTGGTTTCCCGAAAACGCATGATCCACCGGCTTCTGTTAGGCCGTGAAGCGCTTGGAAATGATTTCCTGGTCAATTCCTCCGTCGATCTCTGGGTCACGACCAAATCAAAAAAGAAGAAGCGAAAGAGCGGTGATCAGGATGACGAAAATCATGTTTAGG
>JBIKNX010000170.1:0-6123 GCA_044358435.1 Luteolibacter sp. | reverse complement strand
TTGCGCTTGATCAACAAGGGAATGGCCGCGTCCTTGCTGGACCTGACCATCACGGAAATCAGAAACGGTTCACCCACCTGCACGCGTTCCGGAAACTGGAACCGCGCCACACGCGCATCTTCAACCGTCTCCTCACGAACCAGCCGGTAGTCCAAAGGCACACCGCGTTTCTTCATTTGCTCCGCCGCCTCGATCAGGGGTTCGGTCGAATACCCATCGGTAAACAACAACACCCGCGTAGGCATTTTTTCATCCACCTGCGCCATCAAATTTGATAAGGCCAGACCGGTTCGTGTCTGCTTGCGGGAGCCCGTGAATGAGGAACCGTCTATTCCCGCGTCCGCAACCTCCGCCGCGTAATTCACAAAGCGCAGCTTATCCTTGCGTCCCGGTTTTGATGCCTCCAGAAGCCGCGTCCATTCCGGCAGACCCTTGTCGATCAGATCCTCGGTCGAGTCGGATCGATCCAACAACACGATCAACTCCAAAGCATTCTGCTGTTTCACGAAATTCGGTCCCGAAAGCATCGCGACGGCTAAAACCAGAATCAACAGGCGCAAGGGACGAAACCAACCCAGCCTCGGCCAAAACCAACCAACCACAAGCAACAAAGGCAGGAGCAGAAAACTTTCTGGAAAATCAAAATCCATCGCGGTCCATTCAGATCGGTTTCAGTCAATGAGCGAAGGAAAATCTCAATTTTCAGAAATGCCAAATCAAAGGCACCAGGCTGCATGTCACAAGCCAGATAATGAGATTCAGGGGGACGCCCATACGAATATAGTCGCTGAATTTATAACCGCCCGGTCCGTAAACCATCATGTGGGTTTGATATCCCATGGGTAAGGCGAAAGCACAAGAGGCAGCCACGGTGATCGTAATGATGAAAGGCCTGGAATCAACCCCCAGCTTTTCCGCAAGTCCGACGACAATCGGCACCAACATGACCGCCGTTGCATTGTTCGACAATACCTCGGTGAGCAACGAAGTGAAAAGATACACCACCCATAGCAGCACGTATGGCAAAATCTGCGGGGATACATAATGACCCGTTATATCAACCAGACACTTTGCGAGCCACTCCGCCGTGCCGGTTCCCTGCATGGCCATCCCGAGACCCAACAAACCGTAAAGCATGAGCAGAACCTGCCAATCGATGCTCGCATAGGCTTCGCGCGGCGTCAAAATGCGCATCCACAACAGACTCAGAGCCCCGACCACCGATGCGTAATGGATGGGAATCGCAGGAACTCCGATGTCCATCCGACCCAGCAGATCGGTTACCGAAACGGTCAAAATCACGCCAATCAAAACCGCCCAGGAAATTTTGATCGATTTGAGGCATTCATTCTCTGCGGTCGCATCTTCGGATTTGGATTCCAAAGCATCGGTAAGAACGAAATCACGCGTTTCCTTCAGACTCCTGAGGTTATTCACCGCGGTGATGACCAAAAGAGTATCTCCACGGTCTAAAGGAATCTCAGCCATACTGCTGGTTATGTTCAACCCGCTGCGATGCACAGCGAGCACCACGCAATTGTAGCGTTGACGGAAATCCGAGGCAGCCAGGGTTTTTCCTACCAGTGACGACTCGCTCGGAATCACCAACTCGGATACCATCCCATCCACCGTGGAGAGTTCCTGCGCCCCGATATTCACGAATAATTCCTGCGCTTTTGCGGCTCCGCCTTTGCGGCGGTGCAGTGCCACCAGAAACCTATCGTTTTTCTCCACGGTCACATCCTTGAGCGGAATCATGAGGCGTGTGCCGCGACGGCGGATTTCCAGAATGTGGATTCCCGCATCCCGACTTCCCAACGGTGTATCGAGCAGCTTGTTCCCGATCAAAGCGGAACCATCCATGATCAACAAATGATGCAGCGGCACCACCCTGAAATCGATATCCAAACTTCCGGTAATCGATGAACGGGAGGGCAACAATCTGGGTCCAAAAATCACCATGTAGGCAATACCCGCAATCGCCAAAGGCACGCCCACAGGCGCCAACTCGAACATGCTCATCGGAGCCAAACCCATTTCTCTGAGGCTGCCGTTCACCAGAAGATTGGTGGAGGTTCCGATCAAGGTGCAGCAACCGCCCATGATCGATGAATACGACAAAGGAATGAGCAACTTCGATGCCGCGATGTCTTTCGATCTGGCGAAGCCCAGAACCACCGGCATCAGAATGGACACGATAGCCGTATTGTTCATCCATGCGCTGAAAAATGTTGCGACCAAGGAGAAGGCAAAGATCGAGGTTCTGACTCCGCCGTTTACTTTTTTCTCCAACAAGCGGCCGATTTGATTGACCGCTCCCGATTTCTCCAAGGCTCCTCCGATGACAAACAGCGCGGCGATCGTCAGTGGCGCTTCATTGCTGAAAACTTTTGTCATGCTCTCCATGCCAATCAATCCCAGCGCCACCAGAACACAAAGAATCGACAAAGACAGGACATCGGGTGAAGCCCATTCCCGGATAAATGCGACGAGGGTGAGCCCGACGATTAAGAGAGTTAATGCGATGTCTTGATTCATGAAATGCCTGGAAGGGCGTGTCTGTGAAGCAGCTCACGGCGTTTGACAAGCCTTGTATCGGGGGAGAACACGCAATTTGAGGTGTGAAATGCGGATTTCGGCATTTCAATGATTCTCTTTATGCTCGTGAAGACGCCGGGTCTCTTTGAAATCGTGTCTTTCACAGGCGCCCAGACCAAAACCAACCACAAGAATGAGTAAAGCGATGCGTTTCATCGCCGTTGTTCTAAACGCTCGCGATCCAAAAGCAACCCCAGAACTGCCGAAAAATCACGCATTTCAGGCGTTTCATCAGGAGATCTTCCTTGAAACAGCCTTGTTCCTGCGACTAGATACCATTCCGGATCGGCAATTCCCCATTAAAACACCCAGCCATGTCAGAGTCATCACCCCAGGAAACACAAATCAACGATCGACTCGAACTCGCCTTGAGAGCTTCCAATGAAGGCATATGGGACTGGATGATTGGTGAAAAAAAAATCTATTACTCCAGACGCATCATCGAATTTCTCGAATGCACGGAGTCCGGCGCCCCCAACCTGTTTCTTGAGCCCTTTGTCCACGTCCACGAAAACGATCGCCCGGCTTTCTCAAACGCCGTCCTTCGCGCCCTCGACACCGGCGGACCGGAAACCCTCGCGATCGACGCACGCATTCAAACGGGTGGCAATGAGTGGCGTTGGCTTCGGATCCGCGGAACCGTCGTTCGGAATCGACAAGGCGAAGCCACCCGCATCGCCGGATCGATGATCGATATCAGCCTGCGCAAAAACGCCGAGTCCCAAATCGAGGAAGAACGCCACCTTTTACGCAGTCTCATCGATCACGTGCCGCTTCAAATCTATTTCAAAGACCTTGATTCCAGGTTCGTCATGATCAACCGGGGCATGGCGGAATATCATAACTTTGAGGCAAGCGATCACCTCATCGGAAAACACGACAGGGATTTGTTTTCCAACATACATTGGCAAAAAGCGGAAGCTGATGAGAAACGAATCATCAAAACCGGAATTCCCATGACAGGGCAACTCGAATGCGAGACATGGCGGGAAGGAAGCGAGACCTTTGTGGTGACCTCAAAATTTCCGTGGAGAGACAAAAGCGGAAAAATCAAAGGCACCTTCGGAGTCTCGAGCGATGTGACCTCCCTTGTTCTCGCACAACGCCAGGCGACCGAACTGGCCAACGAGCTGCAACAGAAAAACATCGCTTATGAGCAGGAGGTCAAACTCGCCCACGAGATTCAACAAGCGCTCTCAACCCCGGGCCACCCTCCCGCCATCGCCGAAAACGGTAACCGGATTTTATTCGCCTCACGTTATCTGCCCATCTCGGGACTGGCTGGCGATTTCTATGAGATCATCAAACTCAACAACAATTGCCATGGGATTTTCATCTGCGATGTCATGGGTCACGGTGTCCGCGCAGCTCTGGTCGTAGCCATGCTCAGAGGTCTCCTTGCGACTCAGGCCAATGATGCCAACAACGCCCCACAATTCCTTGAAAAACTCAATTCCGGTTTGTCCTCCATATTGAAACGCGCCGATGTGACCATGTTTGCCACAGCCTTCTACGGCATCATCGACCTGAACAACTTAACGATGACATATTCCTGCGCCGGCCACCCGGGACCCATCATGGTTGGCAACATGGGCAGCCAACAGCTCTGCACCGGCCGGGGTGAAAAAGGTCCCGCTCTCGGGCTCATTGAGAATTTGACCTATCCCGTCCAGACTTTGGACCTCTCCGAAGTTCAGCGCCTCCTGCTTTTCACGGACGGCGTTCTGGAGGCTGAGAATGACAAGGGCGAGCAGTTCATGAATCAACGCCTTCTGCAAATCGCCGGTCAGGATCCGCAAAAAAACACGGAGCATTGGCTGGAAACGATCATCGAAACCGTCCTCGATTTCTCAGGCTCCCATCACTTTGACGATGACGTCTGCCTGCTCGGGTTACAGATCGCCAAATCAGGCGGCGCTATTTGACTTCGATCAAACGATCAAAAGAATCGACACCATTGGATGACGGACCGGTTTTCGCTTCCGAAATGCCGCTGACCTTGACCGCTTGATAGAGTTCCTTGAAATTATCAACCGGTGCCACACCCGTCCCGCCCAGTTCCAGTTGGATCCAGCGATGACCCTCGATAACGGGGCCGAACAACGCATCAAGTCTCGGATTCTTCGATGCGGTGACAATGATTTGGGGAATCCCGACCTTGAGCGTGCCCGAAATCGCTCCGCTCTCATCCTTGACCGTAAGAGAGCCCCGCACCGCCATTCTGGAGCGTTGCAACAAATCAATTTCCTCGAGCCGGATCATATGACCGCTTCTGTTCATCAGCAACTTCACCTCATCATCGAAAAACGGCATTTCATACCAACGGTCATCCAGAGCAATGGCCAGTTGTCCCAAAAATTCGAATTGCGAGAGCGTGATACGCGAATCGAGAGCATTCGTCATATTCAGTTTCAGCAAGGCATCTTGTCCGGAACCGGGAGTGAAATGAAGTGAATTGGAGGTTTCATCCGGATTTGTAACGGCTTTACCTTGAAAAAACCGACCCAATCCATCGCCCAGAAGAGGCGAGATCTGGAATGAATCCAAATCCACGGAAAGCTCATGGGTCATATTTCCAACCGTTGGTTTTATGATGCCTGACAAGTTGATCGAACCGCTTTCATGGGTTTCCTGATTCGGCGATATGGGAATCTGGAACCGCATGCTCTTGATATCAAACTCATGATCTCTCACTTGAATGTATGCCCGATCGAGCTGTAAGGATGGCCAACCTCTCATTTTCAGGCGACCTTGGTTCAACCGGATCTCGCCACCCTTGCTGGTTTTGACCGGCAGATATGAAGCCTCGATGTTTTCGATCATCCGGCTCCATGGCTGCTGTTCCGAGAAAAAGACATTCAAGCCACTCACGGAATAGCGGCCGAATTTGATTTTGGATTCTTCCTGCGCTTTGGCTTTGCCGGATGAGGAATTCTCAACGCTCGGCGCCTTCAAAAAAAGATTGCCCTTGGTCGCAACGACCTCCTGCCCCTGAAAAACTCTACCGAAAAAACTGATGGGAGCGATGTTCGCGCTCAAATCACTTGCCTCCAGGCGATTCAACGCATGCTCCTTTGTCCAATTCATTTCCAGACGTGCGGCAGATGCGGTCACCGGATTCATCCTGAACTGCTGGATTTTCGCTTCGCTCACGGATGCGTTTTGAATCTTGGTGATCAAATCATCATGAAAAACGGAACTGTTTGAATAAAGAATCAAGCCCCCTCCGATAAAGAGCAACGCAACCATGAAGATCATGAAACCGGCGATCTGCACCAACTGCATGCGGTGATTTTGCGCTTTTAACTTATCTTTGGTCTGGTCTGTACGGCGTTTACGCTTCCTGACCTTCATCGCCATCGTTCCGTCCGACCGGGTCACCAACTCACCATCCTCCTGAGACCCGCTGTCATTCCGGCTTTTCAACCGATCCAACATTTCATCAATGGAATACTTCTCAGGATCAAGATTGGAATCTGACATAAACGATATGAAATCAGCGATTGCGATACGGTTTGCCGGTTG
>JBIKNX010000169.1:0-6142 GCA_044358435.1 Luteolibacter sp. | reverse complement strand
TCTTGGTTCTTGGTTCTTGGTTCTTGGTTCTTGGTTCTTGGTTCTTGGTTCTTGGTTCTTGGTTCTTGGTTCTTGGTTCTTGGTTCTTGGTTCTTGGTTTGAAGAAAAGCTGTGCGAAGTCTAACAAAAACTAGGAATTTTTACTCGCAAGCTTGCGGGCCATGCGCGGGAAGAGCAGCCAATGGAAGGGTAGGCATGCATACCAATAAAGTCTTCCCAGCAGTCCTTGTGGGCGGAAGGTGGCGGTTTGGCGAAGGGAGGGTTTGCCATCCGCTTGGTCTTCTATGGCAAACTCCAGCCAGGCTTCACCCGGAAGTTTCATTTCGGCGTAGAGCATGAGTCGGCCTCTGGGACGGTCTGCGAGGAGAACTCGCCAGAAGTCGAGGGCATCGCCCGCATGCAGTTCTTCGGGATGTCGACGCCCACGCCGGATGCCGATGCCGCCAGCGATTTTGTCCGCCATGCCACGCAAACCCCATGCCCAGTTCATGGATGGCCAGCCGGCATTGCCGCCGATGGCCCAGATGCGTGAAACGACCTGCTCGCGGCCTACGGTGAGCGGCACAATCCGGGTGTCTGTCAAAACTCCGTGCTCCGGTACTTTGATGGCATCGAACAAACGCGGTGAGAGTGTGCCCGCTGCCAGAGAGCTGATCCAGCTTGATGGCACATGGTTCTGGGCGATTCTTGCCAAGGCCCGCGTGACTGCTTCCCGATAATTCAGCAACCCGAGCGGAATGATTTCACGGATCTTGAGATTGTGGCAGACGGTTTCATGGGTGAGAGAGTCCACCAAGCTGCGTGCCAGGGGAAAAGAAGTCGATGTCAGAAGGCAAAGCCAACACGACGAAAGCCTCGGGCTGAGCAGGCGGGTAGGAATGAAAAGACGCCGTAAGCCGCGAACTTCACAATAGCCTTTGATGAGGTCGAGATAGCTCATGACCTCCGGACCGCCGATATCATAGGTGGCATCTGCCGTTTCCGGATGGTTTAAAATTTCTGTTAGATAGTCCAGCACATTGCGGATGGCGATGGGCTGGCAATGCGTGTGAACCCAACGCGGAGTGACCAGGATGGGCAGCTTTTCGGCGAGATCGCGGATGATTTCAAACGATGCAGAGCCGGAGCCGACAATGATCGAAGCCCGCAGAACCGTGAGCGGCACTGCGGATTCACGAAGGATGCCCTCGACTCTGCGGCGCGAAGAGAGGTGCTCGGAAAGCGGGCCTTTGTCTGCGGCGAGGCCGCCAAGGTAGATGATCCTTTTCCATGAAAGCTGCTTTGCCGCGTTGGAGAAGTTTACCGCGCAGATTTCTTCTTTTGTCGCAAAGTCGCCGCCGGACCCCATGGAGTGGATGAGGTAGTAAGCGGCTTCGATGGACCGTGGAAGGGATTGCAAACTTGCGGCATCGAGAAAGTCCGCTTCCACGAGGTGCAGGCGGGTTTCATTTTCCTCGAAATGGCTTATGGGAAAGCGCCGACTGTCTCGAACGACGGCCGTGACCTCATGGTTGGCATCCAGCAAGGTGCGGATCAGCCTTAATCCGATGTAGCCGTTGGCTCCGCTGATAAGAACATGCACAGTTTCAGGTTAGCGCATTACCTTGGCTTGTCATGGGAAAATCTGTTGGTGATGGATGGGAAAAGGAACCGCGATTTTTAATCGCGACTGTAACCGGTTGCGTTAGCCGAAAGTATTTCGCTTACGAGGTCGCGATTGAAAATCGCGATTCCTTCCTTTATTGGCTCGTTTCGAGGGCTTTGACGGGGAGGGCGTTTTGGTAGAGGGCGGGAACGAGTTCCGGTTCGCAGGGGATACGGGCGAGGGGGGCTTGGTGGCGGATGGCGGCTTCCTTCCAGAGATTGAAATGATGCGCATAGGCATCGCGGTAGCGGCGGAGGGTGGCAGGCTCGATGCGATGGGGGTGGCGGGTGTTGAGCTCGGCATCGATGAAGTCGTAGTTTCCGGACCAATCGGGATCGGCTTCCGTTTTGGTATACGGGCAGAAGACGATGGGGGTTCCTTGCTTTTGAGAGAGGGCGCGGAAAAAGGGTGTGGGGTCCGCTTGGAAAAGGAGGTCCGAGATGAAAACGCGGAGCGCGTGGGTGCGCAAAGGAATGCGATTCAGATCCGGTGGTAGCGAGGGATTTGAGGGCACAAGTGCTTCGATCTTTTCAAACCAACGGTCCGTTTGAACCCATGTGGGATCGATTGTGATTTGGGCATCACCGTAAATGGCGTGAATGTGTACAGAGGCGCCTTCTTTGAGGGATGACTCCGTGAGAAAAGCGAGGAGTTCCGTGCTGCGATTTTTCTTTTCTGGGGAGAAAAACATGGAGGGTGAAGCATCGAAGACGATATCCACCACCGGACGAATTTCCTCGCGGAAGAGTTTCATCGTGACTTGGCCCGTGCGGGCGTATGCCTGCCAGTTGATATGGCGTGGGTCATCACCGGGGGCATAAGATCGGTGGTCCTGAAAGTCCATGGACGCGCCGGTTCCCGAGCCGGCGAATTCACCTGCAGCACCGCGCCAGATTTTGTTTCGGAAGGGAAGACGGAGCACTGATTTTAAATTTCAAATTTTAAGTTTTAGACTTCAAGGAAGATGCACTTGCGCTGCTATTCCTAGTTTCTAGTTCTTGGTTCTTGGTTAGAAAAATGAAAGCGTGAAGTTCAACCAAGAACCAGGAACCGATTCTTACTTCGGAAGAATCGAGACTCTGTGGAGGTTGGAGGTTGGGAAGTATTTTTTGGCGAGGGCGTTGATTTCGGTGAGTTTGATGGAGCGGTAATCCTCATCGCGTTGGCGGGCGAGGTCGAGTTTCGCCGGATCACTTTGTGATTGGGAGAGCACGGTGGTCAGCCAGTAGGAGTTGTCGCGTTGGGATTTTTCCAAAGTGGCCAGGATGGGGGCGAGTGATCGATCGAGTTCGTCTTGTGAAGCACCTTTTTTCGCAAGTTCGCTGGCAATGTGGGCCATGGTGTCGAGTAACAGATCCATATCCTCGGGTTTACCGACGGATTGACCGATGAGATAGCCAAAACCTTCCAGTGCGTCTGATCCGGTTGCGCCCGCATCGGGTGAGTAGGATGCTCCGAGTTTTTCCCGAATTTCCTCGCGCAGGCGGTCGCCAAAAATATCGGAGAGGACATTGAGACGACGGAATTCCCGCGTCTTGTTTCTCAAACCATCCGTTTTCCATATCGCGGTTGCGACGGCTTGGGGAATTTTCGAGTCATAGCTGAGATTTTTTTCCTGGGGTGGCTTGGGGAACAGAACCGTGCGTTTGTGGATGGTTTTGGATTTCGGCAACGCATCACGAGTGGGCAGCGTCCCGAAGGTTTTAAGGAGGTCCTGAGTGATTTTTTCCGGATCGAAATCTCCAACGATCGAGATTTCGAGGTAGCCTTCCCGGAGTTCCGGTGAGAGCCAACTCACGACTTCATCGATCGTGTAGTTTGAAAGCTGGGTCTGGGTGGGCATCTTGTAACGGGAGTCGCCGCCATGGAGCCAGGATTGGATTTCGCGGGAAGGTCCGGCGGGGGTGTGTTTGAGATTTTGGAACAGAACCGGAATTTCTTTTTGGAATTGCCACAGACCTTCGGGGCGGTAGCCGGGATCCGTGATGGATGCGACCATGAGTTGGAGTTGGAGGAGTTGATCCTCCGGAGTGGTGGATCCGGAGAGGATGAATGCGTCCTCCGTAATGCTCAGAGAGGAGGAGACATTGCGGCCTGCGAGAATCTCCGCGAGTTCGTCATTGGAATGTTTGGCAAGACCACCACCTTCAAACACCGCTGTGGCCACATCATCGAGAAGGGGCTTGCCGACTGGCTGGGAGAGCTGCCCTGAGCCGATGCGAGCGAGAATTTGAATCCGGTTTTTTTCGAAATCCGTGGGTTTGAGGTTCACCCGTACATGGTTGGTCAGAGTGATCTGTGTGATGCCGAGATCATCAACCTTGCGGGTTCTTTCGATTTTGCCGGGCTTGCCCAATTCGCTGTAAGCAAACGGAATGAGAGCCCTTGCTGCAGGAGCTTCGACGCGAGTTTCGGCGGATTTCAAATAGATTGACGCGAGTTCCTCGCGCGTTTCCGCGGCGGATGTTTTTGTTGAAAGGATCAAGTGATGACCCGGGGCTTTCCAGAATTTGACAAAGGCTTGGTGAATGATTTCAGGATTGATCTTTTCCAGAGCGGCGGTGGCGATTTCCAAACCGGTTTCGGGAGTATTGAAGACCGTTCGGTCGTTTACGGATTTGGCGATGGCGGTGGCGAGGCTTTCGGACTTGCGGGTGTCTTTGCGTTTGACGGCTTCCTGATAGGCATTGAGCAGATTGGCTTTCGCCTCGTTGAGTTCGGCTTCGGTAAATCCGTGTTCGAGGGCGCGGCGGAATTCCTGTTCGAGAACGGTTGTGGCCTCTTGCCAGCGATCGTCTGCGGCGGTGACGGAGATCGAGCCGAGTTCCAGATGATTGAAGAGATTGAATTTACCCGCTTCACCAGCGGCGATGGGGGAGTTTTCGATTTTGGAAAGACGTTCGAAGCGGCGGCCCATGATCGCGCTGGCGATATCCAGAGGAAATTCTGCGGCGCGTGATTCTTTGGTATCTGTTTTGAACTCGAATGGACGGACGAGGAGAAGAGAGACGTCAGTGGAGTCGAGTTCAGGATCGCTGAATGTGTGTGTGACAAGACCTTGTGGAATGGTGGCTTTGCCGATTTCCGGTGCTAGGTCAGGGAGATTTGAATTTGTCATCGATCCGAAAGTGGACTTGATGCGTTCTTCGATTTCGCCGGGGTCCATGTCGCCGACGATAACAAAGGTCATGCGGTTCGGGGTGTAGTAGCGTTGATAGAAATCAGCGAAGCGATCGCGTTTGGCGTTTTTGATGATCTCTTCTTCTCCAATGGGGAAACGTTTTGGAATGATGGAATCCGGAAGCAGGGCTTCGAATTGTTTTTTCTGAATGCGGTAGCCAACGGTATCACGGGCACTTTTTTCGGAGAGGATCACGCCGCGTTCTTCATCGATTTCTTTTTCAGTGAGAAGTGCGCCATCGGCGAAGTCGCGCATGATACTGAAGGTGAGATCCAAGTTATTGGATTTCAGATCGGGAAGATCCAACATATAGACCGTCTCATCGAACGAGGTGTAGGCATTGACTCCGGCGCCGAAAGCGATGCCGCGCGATTGCATTTCACGGATCAGCTGATTGGCGTTTTCGAAATTTTTGGTGCCGTTAAAGACCATGTGTTCGAGGAAATGGGCGACGCCTTGTTGATCATCTTTTTCCATGAGGGAGCCCGCAGCGATATGCAGACGCATGGAGAGGCGCTGGGGCGGTTCCGAGTTCGGCAGGATCATGTAGCGCATCCCGTTTTCCATCGTGCCGAAGACGGCTTTCGGATCCGCTGGGATATCTGATTTTTCCGAAGGCCATACATTGGCACTGGCTGTGTCAGCAGAAGAAGCACCGGTTGTGTCAGCAGAAGAGGCAGTGGCGGCAGCGGTGGGGGTGACAGGTTTGACGGGTGCTTTTGCAGGTTGGTGATTCCTAAGAGAGAGAAAAGCAGCGAGAATGGCGATAAAGATGACCAGAATCAGGGGAATTGGATTGCGCATGGCATGAAGAATCACGGGATTAAGCAAAAACTCAAATCACAATTTCTGGTAATTTGAGGGTTTGGAGTGTTTATTGGTGTCATGGATTTGCAGATTTCGACCCCCGCTCTCTTGTTTCCGGCGATCAGTTTGCTGTTTTTGTCATATACCAATCGGTTTTTACATTTGTCCGCATTGATTCGGAGCCTGCACAGGGATTGGCTTGAACGTAAGGACAGCTTGTTGATGCGTCAGATACAGAATCTGCGGAAGCGGCTGATTTTGATTCGGGGAATGCAGTTGTTGGGAGCCTTGAGCCTGTTGCTGTGTGTTGTTTCGATGGTGAGCGTCATCGGTGATCGACCGGTTTTGGCGATGCCGGCTTTTTCGATCGCACTGGTGCTGATGGGATTGTCATTGGCCTGTTTGGTATGGGAAATTTGGATATCCGGAGGTGCGCTGAGGATCATGTTGTCTGCGATGGAGGATGGGGAGAAGAACGCTTGATTATCAGGCGTTGTGAGAGATGTTTG
>JBIKNX010000168.1:0-6177 GCA_044358435.1 Luteolibacter sp. | reverse complement strand
TTCGAATTGCTACAAACCACTCTGTTTCATACACTTGGGAAACTACCGGAGCCGAAGTTCACCCACAAATTTTGCTGAAGAGCCGTTTTTCGAATCTTGCCGGACTGAGGACGCACTGCGCATGCCGGCGAATGAATCGAGCTTCTGTGTCGATCTGAACAATGGCGACGGTTGTTGCACAAGGTGTGTCTGCGGAGTGTTCCCACCACCGGAAACACTCATGCCGTGGACCTGGTCCGCTGCCTGCCATGCAGGAATGCGGGTCACTTTGATTCCTGTCTCGATCTGCAACAAGACGATTGCATGGCTGATCACCGGTCACTATTTCATTAGCGAGGAAAACGTCTCATGCGGAAAATTACCTCGGAAAGTGATTCGCAGGATAGGGCCGGATCCGCTCCGCCGCAAAACCCTCAATCGGGCTTTCTCGGAAAACAAATCCGTTCCCAAAGAACGCCATGAGCTGATGATCCAATACCTCGAGACCTGCTGCGCTTTGATCGGAGCGGATATGAACCGATTTCTGTTAGATGAAAGCCAGACCATGGATGACAAGAAGGAAACACAAGCGACCGATGCGGTCGGCAGGGAGGATTCCGTTTCCAAAACGTGGATCGGAAATGATGAGATTGCCACCCGAGCAAGACTGGAGAGCGCCCGCAGACACCTCCTGAGAACAACCGGTCAGGATGGAGATATCGAGTGCGCCGCGAAGGACGCCGGCTGGCATGGTGGCGAGGACTTCGAAAGGGATTTCCATGAATACTTTGGAGAAAGCCCCTCCGATCATTGGAAGAGGGTGACAGGATTGCAGCGCACCTTTTCAGGCATCCTCACAGGCACCGTCCGATAGATTGCTGAACCGGCTTCTGACTTTACCCGAACGTGGCGGATGCGGCCTTTTGCATGGATGTCATGAAATCCAAATCCAGCGTCATGGATACGATTAAAATCATTCATCGATGCAGCAGCTCGAGCATGGCCTTTGCCATGGCTTCGCCAATCTGGAGATAGGACCCAGCGTGGCCCTTGTAAGGATCCCGCCCGCCCGGACATTCCTTGACGGGATAGGACATGGGGAGGGTGTCGACACTGCGGACCGTGCCTTTAAACTCCGGATATTTCTCCGGATTACCAACGGCCATCTGGGCGTCAAAGACCTTCTGCGGGTTCGGCTGCATCTTGTCCACACCGGCAAGGGCGCCGACCACGACGGGCAGCTTCGGCTGCTTGAACTCCTTGCGCAGGTCGCGAATCAGGTTGGCGAGATGTGCCTCATAGGCGGCGGCCTTGGAATCCCACATACCGTCCTGGATGCCCTGGAACCAGAAGATCCCGGCGAGTTCCACGCCGCTCGCGGCGTGTTGCGCGTCGATACGGGAAAGCTCCTCGCCCATGGCCTTTCGGATGCTGTCGACCAACTCGAGATACTCCTGTCCGTTCATCAGGTATTTACTGAGATCGAGCCACTCGTCCATGCGCTCCAAGCCGTTCCAGGTGTCTTCCCCATTTCCGGGGTTCTTGAAGACGGCAGCCTTCCCATCGAGATCCTTGAAAACCTGGCCCTGATAACTGCCAGTGATCGAGTCACCGATGAGCAGCACGCGCGGCAATGGCTTGGTGCTTTGCTTACGGCTGGCGAGGGCCTCAAGAATGGTCTTGGTCACTTGGGGTGCTAGGATGCCCACGCTGTGGACGTCATTGGTCTTGGGGAAACCCAGACTGCGCGAGTAGGCATTGAGGTCATTGATGATGACTCCGTTCTCCTGCATCACCTTGGCGGCCACCCGGTTGTAGGCATCTTCATCGCCATTGGGTTTTCCGGCTTCTCCCTCCCACACCGGAGTAACCGATCCCCAGATGAGGGTGGCACCGGTCTTCTTCATCTTGGCAACCAATGTTCGCAGGTTCGCTTCGAAATCCTCGACCGAAGTGGTGCGATGACCGGAGTAATATTTGGAGGAGGGTTCACGATAGGTGGCATCCCACACACCGAAGTTGAAGTGAATGATATCCCAGCTACCCGCGAGGTCGGGATTGCCGCCGCTCGATGGCGGGCGGTAGTTATGATCCAAATCTCGTGAGCCGCGTTTAAACCAGATGGGATCACGCACCGCGTAGCGATGGATTAGCACCGGTTCTTCGATGGTCTCGCCAAGTACATGGCCGAGCATTAGATCCACGCCCATGCGTGGCCCTCCCTCGCCACCCACCTTGACCGGTCGCGACACATCGAGCGGCTTTGCAGGGGCCTCGGTATTATTGTGAATGGGATGCGCATCATAGAGCATGACGTCCTTGCGACTGACCCATTGGCCGTCGGCATCCTTGAGCATGGCAAAGCGCGGATGCACCTTGATCATTTCCTCGAGAGTGCCCGGTTTGCCTTCGGCTGCGACCACACCTTCCTCAAGCACACATTCATCCCCCGCGAGAACGAAGAGTCGAATGGGCTGTGCGGCCTGAACGTTTGGCAGCATGAAAAAGCCGAGAAGGACTAGAATACGGATGGGTATCATGTGGAAAGTGTGAGAGCTAATACAGTTTTATACAACACTGGGCTGTTTGGTGGCAATCTCTGATCCAACTTCTAGAAATCGCATGATTAGTCTTTCTTTTTTCTGAGTGTTTTTGAGTTAACTCAATAGAATCCAAAACACCTTTTCAGGGAAAGCCTTCGCCTCGGTGCTGCTACGTGCGCACCTACCCCATTTGCGGGGGCACCCCCGCACAACGACCCCTTGATGAGCTTCGTATTTCTATAACTGCCACACGAACATCAAATTCGTTCAATTCCCTTCTCGACTCAAAAAACTCACGCCGCTAAATCTGTCTGCAACAAATGATAACAGGCGAAATCAAATCTAAAGTCGACCGCATCTGGGACACGCTCTGGGCAGGCGGCATCGCAAATCCGCTCACCATCATCGAGCAGCTCACCTACCTACTCTTCCTCAAGCGCCTGGACGAGATCCACACGTTAAAGGAAAATAAGGCCAATCGTCTCAAGCAGCCCATTGAAAGCCCGATTTTTACACAACAGCAGGACAACCTCCGCTGGTCGCGCTTTAAGGAATCTTCTCCCGATGAGATGTTCACCACGGTGCGCGATCACGCCTTCCCGTTCATCAAGACCCTCGGCCAGTCAGCCAATGGCGAAGGCGGCAGCACCTACAGCCACCATATGAAGGATGCCACTTTCATGATACCCACGCCTCGCGTGCTGGCGAACATCGTCGATCAGCTCGATGCCATCGACATGGCCGATAGCGACACCAAGGGCGACCTCTACGAATACATGCTCGGGAAAATCGCCAGCGCCGGGCAGAACGGCCAGTTCCGCACACCGCGTCACATTATCCAGCTGATGGTGGACATGACCGCTCCCACCCCCAAGGACAAGATCTGCGATCCCGCGCTCGGCACCGCCGGTTTCCTCGTCGCCTCCGCCGAGTATCTCCACACCCACCACAGCGATGCTATCTACAAGGATGCCGCCGCCCGCCGCCGCTTCAATGAGGCCACTTTCCACGGCTACGATTTCGATTCCACCATGCTCCGCATCGGCAGCATGAACATGCTCCTCCACGGCGTGGAAAACCCGGACATCCGCTACAAGGACTCGCTGTCCGAAAACGATGAGGACGACACGGAAAAATACTCCCTCATCCTCGCCAATCCTCCCTTCGCAGGCAGCCTCGATTATGAGTCCACCGCCAAGGATCTCCAGCGCATCGTCAAGACCAAGAAAACCGAGCTGCTCTTCATGGCGCTCTTCCTGCGCATTCTCCAGACCGGTGGCCGCGCCGCCGTCATCGTGCCGGATGGCGTGCTCTTCGGCTCGTCCAATGCCCACCAGCAGATCCGCAAGCTCCTCGTGGAGGATCAGAAGCTCGATGCCGTGATCTCCATGCCCTCCGGCGTCTTCAAGCCCTACGCAGGGGTCTCCACCGCCATCCTCTTCTTCACCAAGACCAACTCCGGCGGCACCGACCACGTCTGGTTCTACGATATGAAACAGGATGGCTTCTCGCTCGACGACAAGCGCACCCCGCAACCCGACAAGTCCGACCTCCCCGACATCCTCAAGCGCTGGAAAAACCTCGCCAAAGAACAAACCCGCGCCCGCACCGATTCCAGCTTCCTCGTCCCCAAGGCCGAGATCGTCGCCAACGGCTACGACCTCTCGCTCAACCGCTACAAGGAAGTCGTCCATCAAACGGTCGAGCATGATTCACCCAAGAAAATCCTGACCCGTCTCGCCAAGCTCGAAGACGAGATCGCCAAGGGCAGAAAAGAACTGGAGGGGTTGCTCGGATGAAGCTTCAAACACGACCCGTCAGCGAAATTGCTGACCAAATACGCGGTGTGACATATGGTAAGCAAGACGCTACAAAAACCGCGATGTCCGGGTATGTGCCCGTTCTACGTGCTGGAAATATAACCGATGTTGGTCTCACGTTTGATGATTTGGTTTATGTCCCTTCATCGAAGGTGTCTCCAAAGCAAAGAATCAAGAAGAACGACATCGTTATCGCGGCATCGAGTGGAAGTCTTGACGTTGTTGGCAAAGCAGCCCGCGCTCTCGAAGACTTCGAAGGAGGATTCGGTGCATTTTGTAAAGTTCTCAGGCCTCGTAGCGTGGTAAATGCAGCTTTCTTCTCTCACTACTTCAAAACGCCAGAATACAGAAAACTCATTTCATCTCTTGCGGCAGGGGCCAACATCAACAACCTCAGGAACGGTGACCTTGATGATTTGCAAATCCCCCTCCCGCCCCTCGCCGAGCAGAAGCGGATCGCGGCGATTCTGGATGCGGCGGACGCCTTGCGCACCAAGCGCCGCGAGGCCCTCGCCCAACTCGACGCCCTCCTCCAATCCACCTTCCTCACCCTCTTCGGCGATCCGGTCGCGAATCCGATTCATCCTACAAAATGCGTAGCTGAAATCGTTAGCCGCATCATCGACTATCGAGGCAAATCTCCAGAGAAGACCACCGAGGGCATCCCTCTAATTACAGCCAAGATCGTGAAGAAAAAAGGAGTGGATGAGCCGAACGAGTTCATCGCGGAGAAAGCTTACGATGCTTGGATGCGAAGGGGTATTCCTTCACCTCAGGATGTCATTATTACAACTGAGGCGCCGATGGGTGAGGTTGCCCTTGTTCCTGACTACAAGGCGGCATTTGCCCAGCGTTTACTCGTTCTGCAACCGAAGCGTGGAATTCTTGAGCCAATCTATCTGATGTGGGCACTGACAATGCCGTTCGTGACTCGTCAAATGGACCAGCGGGCCACAGGTTCTACGGTTACTGGGATCCGTTCCAAAGAGTTCCGCAAAGTCGAAGTTTCACTCCCCCCGCTTCCCCTCCAACAAAAATTCGCCGCCATCGTCGAATCCGTCGAGTGCCAGAAGGCCGCGCAGCGCGCCCACCTCGCCGAACTGGACGCCCTCTTCGCCGCCCTCCAGCACCGCGCCTTTCGCGGAGAACTCTAATTCACCAGACCTATGAGAAATCCCAATGCATTTCACGCTCCGCTCGATCCTGACGATACAGAGCAAGAGACTCGTGGTTGTCGTCACACGAACCCTGACATCTGCGCAAAGAATCGGATACCAAACAAGTGCGCCTTCGTGACCAAGGATGGCATGTGCTACGCGCCACCGGCTTCATGGCCGAAACAGTATAGGAAGCTGAAGGAGGGCATAAAGAAGTGACGAATCACGCTCTACCACGTAAATCGATGGCGAAACCTATGACTCTCCAGCACCGCGCCTTTCGCAGAGAACTCTAATATAATAGCCCCATGACAGATGCTGTATTCAATGCCGAAAACCTTCGAGAAGACGTTGATATCGAAGCCAAAAGCGCGCTTGGCCAAGATGGCCGTGGCGCTTTACCAAAAGATTTCTTCGAATCCTATTCGGCATTTGCAAACACAGAGGGTGGAATGATCTATCTGGGTGTTAAAGAGCTCAAAGACCGCAGCTTTGATGCTCATGGCATTGAGAATCCCGATCCAGTTTTAGATGATCTCTGGAATCAATTAAACAATCCGCAGAAGGTCAGCCGGAATCTGCTAACTCCTGCAATGGTGCGGCGTTATCCCTCGGGTGCGGGCCGTTGGGTGATTGAGATTGAGGTGCCACGTGCCACACGACAAGAGCGCCCAATCT
>JBIKNX010000166.1:0-6189 GCA_044358435.1 Luteolibacter sp. | reverse complement strand
TGAAGGGTGAAGGGTGAAGGGTGAAGGGTGAAGGGTGAAGGGTGAAAGCAGAGCTACGCATCATTTCACTCTTCACTCTTCACTATTCATCATTCACTCTTCATGCATCCCTCCACGTGATCATCGACCATGCCGGTGGCTTGCATGAAGGCGTAGGCGATGGTGGTGCCAAAAAATTTGAATCCTGCTTTTTTGAGGGCTTTGCTCAGGGCATCGGATTCGGGGGTTCTTGAGGAGTAGTCGGCCATGGTGCGCGGGCGTTTTTTCTTTTCGGCGGGAGCGAAGCTCCACAACCAGTCGACGGGATTCTCCAGCGCGAGCCAGGCACGGGCGTTGTCACGGACGGAGAGGATTTTTCCGCGATGGCGGATGATGCCGGGATCGGCAGCGAGTTTTTCCAACCGCTTGTCGGTCATCTTCGCAATTTCCTCAGGCACGAAGTTTTCAAACACTTCGCGGTATCGCTCGCGTTTCTGCAGCACCGTCCACCAAGACAGGCCTGCTTGTGCGCCCTCGAGGCAGATCATTTCAAAAAGGTAACGCGGATCATGGGAAGGAATGCCCCATTCCTCATCATGATATTTGACATAGAGCGGTTGATCGGGCGGTAGCCAAGGACAGCGGGTCATAAAAGAAGAGTGAATGAAGAAGGGTGAAGAGTGAAAGTTCAGAAATACGGATACTATTCACTATTTAGAACAATTTTACTCTTGTCCAAGTAACCACCAATCACGAGCTGACTGTTCTCATCAATGTTCAGCGTTATGCCGCCGGTTTGTTGTCGGTCGATGATACGGAGAGAGGGGCTGCGCAAGCGTTCTACCTGTTCCAGGCGCGGGTTGTCCATCCTGCTACCAGCCAGGCGGGGGATGATGATGGCTTGTGGCGCGACGGCATCGACAAAGCCTTTCGTCAGGCTGAAATCGCTCTGGTGCAGGCCTGCGACGATGAGATCGGCTTTCAGATCCACCCCGCCCGCCAGCAATGCTTGCTCGCTCAGGCGTCCGGCATCGCCAAGCCAGAGAAGTTTCCAATCCTTCCAGTGAATCATGAAGACAAGACACCGATCATCGGCGATAGAACCAACGGCCTGATCGTGTGGGGAAAGCAAGACCTCGGCCCACGCTCCGTTGCCGAGGTCTATCACCGATCCGCGGCAAGGTTTGATGAGGAGGATGTTCGGGTCGGCATTTTCCCAATCCCGCGCGACCGAGTTTTTGGCATGAGGCATGCCCATCACCACCTGACGGACGGGAAACATTTCCCGCACAAGCTGCGGGGGCGCGATATGTCCCGCATCGGCATGGGTGAAGATGATGGAGTCCGGCCTCATTCCGAGCTGGTTGAGCGATGTCCCGACGGTTCCCTGCAGACCGAATTTCCCACCGGCATCGATCATGACGGAGTTTCCTGAACGGGTCGTGAAACAAGCGGCTTCCGCGCCGTAATCAAGGTCGTGGATGATGAGCGTGTCTTGGTCGGGGGAACGGGTCGAGGCCCATGCGCCGGGAATTTTTGAAAACGCGTTAGCGGTCCATACGCAGGCATCGGCGACAACAGCGTTCTTTCGATTGAGAAACGCCGATCCGCCGGGCCAGAAGGGATGGGCGAGTGAGGAGATCAGCGCGATGGCGAGCAGGATGAAAACTTGAAATACTAGAAAAGTAGTAGCCAAAACCGATACCGGAGTCACGACTCCGAAGTGAAAGACCGCCAAGGGAGTGGAGCCGACGGACGCGGCGAGAGATACGGCAAGGCTGTTGGCGAGCTGTTCGCGGAATCCGAGCCATTTGGATTGCAGCCATGACATTTCGCTGCTTGGAAGCAGCTCCTCTTTTTCGGCGATCCAATCAAAGCAGCGCCGTGCGAGGGCGGTTCCCAGACCGATTGCGGCGACCACTCCGTAGGACAACTGTACGCCGGGAAGACGGATGATGCAGGGATTCCAAAGCATCGCAAACAACAGCACGGCGCCGAGCGAGTTGAGCAGATCGGGACGGCGGCGCAGCATGAAAGCCCCGAGAAAAACAGCGCTCATCCATGCCGCCCGCAACGCGGCCGGGGCGTTTCCTGTCAGCCAGACATAACCGAACATCGAGAAGACGATCACAGGAATCGCCCATCGCCGCGGGCATTTGAAAAGGCTGAGCAGAACCCAAAACATCCCGCCAACCATCGTGACGTGGAGACCGCTGACCGAAAACGCATGCAGAGTCCCGCTCTCAAAAAACGCGCGGATAAGTCCCAATGAATCCGGAGATTTTTCGCCCAGCACCACCGCACGAATCACTTTTGCGGCGGTGCTTTCCGGATCGAGTCCCGCGACGATGCTTTGACGAAAGGATGTTTTGAACGCGGCTTTCTTTTTTGAAATCGGTCCGATCCAACGTTGTTCACGCATTTCACTTGCATGAAAGGTGCCGATGATTCCCTCCGCGCGCATCATCGTCATCCGGTCCGGGATGCCGGGATTGCGCTCGGGTTCCATCGCTTTGAAAACACCGTATGAGATGAGTTCGGTGCCGGCAGGCGGGGGATCGCCCGCGCCCAGCCACCGCACATTGACGGATTGCGCGCCGGGCCGGTGGATTTTCGCTGTCGCATACCAGCGCCCGTTTTCGCCTTTCGCATCCTCCAACAGGCGTGCCTCGATCCGCTGGGGAGCTTGTCTGGCAAGCCATGTCTCGCCTTCCCGCTGGGTTGCATCGCGATGGTGAGAATGGATCAGGATCGCGGCTGTCAACCCGAACGCCGCCGCTGCCATCCGCCAGTGGATCAGCCATCCGGTCAACACGGAGAAACACACCGCTGTGAACCATCCGAGACCTGCGTTTGTGGCGCCCAGCGCAACGACCAACACCGCACCCACGGCAATGATGAACAATGGCCGTTTCGCTTGGAATCTGGCAATTTTTCCAGTTGGATTCAATCAAGGAGGGGGATGGATAAAACGAAAGGGAACAGGCAACGGCGATCATTGGCAAGCCACGCCTTCCGGGATCTGTAAAAAACGCGTGACGCCGGGATCAGAGCAAGCCCCAATGGCGGCATTTGGTGCGTGCGTTGGCCGAATGGCGTGAATCCGGAAAGAGTTCGATGATTTGTGTGAGGATGGCTCCTGCCGATTCAGGATCTTGGAAATCTTCCTCGTAGATTTCCGATAAACGGAACATGAGAAACGCCATGTCGTCCTCTTCCCATTCATGGTTTTCAATGGCTTGCCGCAAGGTTGCGATCGCGGCAGGTGGATTTTCCAGGTTTTGGCGCTGGATTTTTGCGATCTCGATCCAAGGCATGCGGTCGTCCGGATTGATCTGCGCGGCAAGATTGAACGCCTCGATGGCATCATCCCATTCGCCTTGCGCCATTTTCACCCGTGCGAGGTGCATGGGATCAACTTCGGCTTTTTCGTCGCTGGCATAGACCGCCTCGGAAACCTTGTTCGCGAGCATCGGCAGAATCTGGGTGGCGAACACGATGCCGATCAGACCCGCGCTCAAAAATGTCAGCAAAATTCCGATGAAAACGCGCTCGCCTTCCATGCCGCTCATCTTCTTTTTGATCAAGAGCGCCTCCTGTTCCGTATTCGGATCATTTTGGAGCTCCTCAACCTTTTGTTTCAATCGCGCCTCTTCCTTTTCGGATCGGTCATAGGTATACCAACTCACCGCGATGAGGAGTGCCAGCACGGCGATGCCGATGGATTTCAACATGGTTCGGATTGGAATGGGAGTTTGCAAACGGCATCATCCTAGTCTTTCAGATGATCTGTGCAATATTCTTCGCCATCCGTTGACATGCGAAACTCCAAATCCGGATGACTTTGTTCGGTGCGGTTGCATACCGCGCATCGGTGAAAGGCGGTTCCATCCATTGACGCGCTTTTTTTGAAACTCTTCCTTCGGCCCGCGGCTTTGATGAGCTGACCTTGCCCGCGCAGCGCGGGAATCCCCGCCCAGAGCAGGTAGCCTGAAAAGCCCAACAGGTAATAACCGATGAGCGGAGGGGTGTGGTAGATTTCCACAACGTAGTAAATGGCTCCCAGCAACGCCAGCCAGCGGATTTGTACCGGTATGACAAACATGAGCAGAAACTCGACTTTCGGGAACAAGGTTGCGAAGGCGAAAAATGCGGAGCCATAGATCAGCATTCCGCTGCCGACCATGGGTGCATCATAGAGAAAATTCGCAAGGATCAGTCCGAAATGACCGGTGTAGTAAAACAGGCTGGTGCGGAATATTCCCCATGCCGATTCCAGCGCATCGCTGATCATGAAGGCGAGCATGACCATGAAAAACAGGAACAGCATTCCGAAAGCGTCCTGTCCGCCCACGCCACTGCCTGCGAACAGGAATGTGACGAGTCTCCAAATTTCGCCGGCGAGAATTTTGCCACGGTCGAATTCCAAGAAAATCCCGATCTCCGGGTTCACGAACTGGAGCAAATAAACCAGCACATGAAAAATCGCATAATAGCGCAGAAAGCCCGGAAAGGACAACCAGCCGAATTTTCTCTCCCATTTATCAAGAAATCGCATCGCCTTGAGACTTCACCAGGTTCGCTTGGTTGACAAGCTCCGCGCGCAGCGACAAGGTTTCTCCGTGTCAGAAAACGTCCTGCATTCGCCATTGGAAGCCGCCCACCTTGCGCTTGGAGCAAAACTCATTCCTTTCGGTGGTTGGGCGATGCCGGTGCAATACACCTCCATTCTCAACGAGCACGCCGCGGTCCGCGAACGTGTCGGTGCTTTCGATATTTCCCATATGGGCCAGGTATTCGTGTCCGGAGAAAATCACAGCGCGTGGTTGGATCGCCTGCTGGTGAACCGGTTTTCCAAGCTCCGGCCCGGTGAAGGCCAATACACGTTGATGCTCAATGAAAAGGGCGGGGTGATTGACGATCTGATCGCGTATCGCATTTCCGCGGATGAAAGCCTGTTGGTGATCAATGCCTCGATGATATCCGAAGACGTCGCCTGGATGGAGAAGCATCTCGAAACGGGCGTGAACCTGCGCAACGAATCCGACACATGGGCGGGGATCGCGATCCAAGGCCCGGATGCCGCCGCGACGTTCAGCAAACTTTTCCCCGACGAGACCCTGCCACCGCGCAACGGAATTTCGAAAACCGCGGGCGGCGAGATTATCTGCCGCACCGGTTACACCGGCGAGGACGGCTTCGAGTTTTTCTGTCCGGCAGCGGAGGGAATCGGGTTTTTCAACGCCTTCATTGCCGCGGGTGCCACGCCCTGCGGACTCGGCGCTCGTGACACCCTGCGGCTGGAAATGTGTTACCCTCTCAATGGCAATGATCTCTCGCCGGAACACACACCCATTGAAGCCGGGCTTGGGATTTTCTGTGATCTTGAGAAACCGGATTTCATCGGACGCGATGCGTTGGTCGCCCAAAAACAAAACGGCCCCGCTTACAAGCTCACCGCCATCGAGGTCACGGAAAAGGGTCCGCCACCGCGTTCGCATTATGCGGTTCTCAACGCGGCGGGAGAGACCATCGCGGAGCTTTCCAGCGGCGTGCTTTCCCCGACTTTGAACCAAGGAATCGCCATGGCTTACCTGCCTGCTGCCTATGCGAAGCCCGGCACCCTTCTCAAGATCGATGTCCGGGGTCGGCAATTTGCCGCCCGCAGTGTGAAAAAACCCTTTCTTAAATCCACCCAATCATCCAAAAAAGCTTCCGCATGAGCGCTTCCGTCATTCCAGCCGATCTCCTTTTTCAAAATTCGCACGAGTGGGCACGCCTCGATGGCGATATCGCCACCGTTGGAATTTCCGATCACGCCCAAGCCGAGCTGACCGATGTGGTGTTCGTTGAGCTTCCGCCCGTCGGCAAAACCGTTGATGCGGGAGATCCGACCGCTGTGGTTGAATCCGTCAAAGCCGCTTCCGATATCTACTCGCCGCTTTCCGGTGAAGTCGTCGAAGTGAACCCGGCTGTCGAAGGTGATCCTTCCTTGGTCAACACCGCGCCCTATGGCGATGGCTGGATTTTCAAAATCAAAATCTCCAAGCCCGATCAAGTCGCTGGCCTGCTCTCTCCGAGCGCCTACGGTGTGTTGATTTCCTGATAGGACCGCGTGACTCCAGTCGCGCAAGAAAGGAACCGCGATTTTCAATCGCGACATGCTTGGCGTAAGAGCCGTAGCTGCCGAAGCCCATTGCAGTCGCGATT
>JBIKNX010000167.1:0-6189 GCA_044358435.1 Luteolibacter sp. | reverse complement strand
GAAGAGAAATCGGCGACTTTGAGGCATCCATTCCCCGTAGTTACAATACTTAGCCCGTGATGACCAGATTTCCATTTTCCTCTTTAGGATTAGCGAGAGTAAAGCTCGACAATAAGCTGCTCGTTGACGAGCGGATCGATTTCCGAGCGCTCGGGAACGCGGGACATGGTCGCAACCATGTTTTCGCGGTCGACTTCAAGCCAATCCACTGCTGGAACCGCTTGGGTGAGATCGAGCATACGAAGTGCGAGTTGCTGTGAAGATGGCTTGGCGCCAACTTTGATCACATCACCCGGCTTCACTTGATAACTTGGAATGTCAACACAATGGCCATTCACAAGAACGTGACCGTGGTTGACCATCTGGCGGGCGGCTTGGCGGGAATTACCAAAACCCGCACGGAAGCAGATATTGTCAAGACGACCTTCAAGCAACTGAAGCATCACCGTACCTGTGATACCACGGCGGCGGGCCGCCTCTTGGTAGTAGGAGCGGAATTGTTTCTCGAGAACGCCGTATTGGAAACGAAGCTTCTGCTTCTCTCCCAAGGCGACCGCATACTCGGACTTTTTCTTACGACCCGCACGAACACCGTGCTGGCCTGGTGGAAAATTGCGGCGCTCCAGAGACTTGGATGGGCCGAAAAGTGAAACGCCGAAACGGCGGGAGATTTTGGTGCGGGGACCGGTGTAACGTGCCATGATCTTGGAAAGTTAAGTGTTTAAATATTGAGGATTAAACGCGACGCGCTTTCTTCGGGCGGCAGCCGTTGTGTGGAATTGGAGTAACGTCACGAATCGAGAGGATTTCGAGACCCAAACCTTGAACCGCACGAACCGCGGACTCACGACCTGAACCGGGACCTTTGACACGAACGTCAACTTCCTTGAGACCATGACCCATGGCTTGGCGGCAAGCATCCTGCGAAACCACCTGCGCGGCATAGGCCGTGCTTTTGCGGGAACCTTTGAAACCCATTTTACCGGCGCTTGACCATCCGATCGCATTGCCATTCTGATCCGTCACACTCACAAGGGTGTTGTTGAACGTTGCGGTCACGTGAACGATACCGCGCGAAACGTTCTTCGAACCTTTGGCCTTGTGGATCTTGATTTCTTCTTCGCCACCACCGATTTCAGCGAAGATATCCTTCTTCTGTTCTTTTTTCGGCGCACCGTCTTGGACGGCGGACGTGTCAGCCTTCTTAGAGGCCTCTGCCTTCGCGGCAGGAGCCTCTACGCTTTGATCCGACTTCGCTGCTGCGGCAGCCGGGGTTTCGGGTTTGGCCTCGGCAGCGGGAACCGCTACTTCATCAGCTTCTTGGTTGTTGGTTTCTTCGGACATATGTCTTGATATGAAATGGAAGCTTTCACTTCCGGAGAGTGGAACGTGAGCTCAATGGCTTACTTTTTAACGCCGACGGTTTTCTTCTTGCCTTTGCGGGTGCGGGCGTTGGTGCGTGTGCGCTGACCCCGAACCGGAAGACCGCGCTTGTGGCGGATGCCGCGATAGCAGTTGATCGATGTCAGACGCTTGAGTTGGGATTGACGCTCACGGCGAAGGTCACCTTCAACCATGATTTGCTCCGCTTGAATCACCTGGGCGATTTTCACCAACTGGTCTTCGCTAAGTTGACCCGTACGGATGTCCGGATCAATACCGGCATGATCCAGGATGCGGCTCGCCAGCGGGCGTCCGATTCCGAACATATAAGTTAAAGAAGCCTCGATGCGCTTCTCATTGGGGATTTCGATACCTAGGATGCGTGCCATGTTGTGAAGATTTTCGCGTGATTGTTGTGGAGCACCGATTCTTACCGGAAGCCCCGCGGGGCGGGTGATTTACCAGACTTCCACTCACTGGCAAGCCGGAAATGGAAAAATTCCGCGAAAGGGTCACAAATTTTATGATTTTCCCGATACCGTAAGGAAATTTTTATTTTTGGCGTATCACGCCTCGACAAAAACCGACACCTGCCTAGCTTCACCAAAGCACAAAATATCCATGGATACCCCAGCAGAAATCCCCGTCGAACCGGCCAAAGAAACCTTTTCGGAACCCTCCCTGACTCAACTACCCCCGGACGACGTGATTGCGATCAATGAATTGGGCCAAACGTATCAGGCTTTCCGTACCGAGCTCGCCAAAGTCATCGTCGGCCAGGAAGATGTCATAGAAAAACTCGCCATCGCCCTCTTCGCCCGCGGTCACGCCCTGCTTATGGGTGTTCCCGGCCTCGCGAAAACCCTCTTGGTTTCGTCGGTCGCACAGACCTTCAATCTCTCCTTCAACCGTATCCAGTTCACTCCGGACCTGATGCCCGCCGACATCACCGGCACCGACATCATCCAGGAAACCACCGGCGGCAAACGTGAGTTCGAATTTGTTCAAGGCCCTGTGTTTGCCAACCTCCTACTCGCCGATGAAATCAACCGAGCGCCCGCCAAAACCCAGTCCGCCATGCTTGAGGCGATGCAGGAAAACAAAGTCACCGTGCTGGGCAAGACTTACACCCTCAAGCCGCCGTTCTTCGTGCTGGCCACCCAGAACCCGATTGAACAAGAAGGCACTTACCCGCTTCCGGAGGCACAGCTCGACCGTTTCATGTTTCTCATCGAGGTGGAATACCCGACTGCCGCTGAAGAAAAACGCATTGCCCGCGAAACCACCGGAGCCGCCAAACAAGCGCTCGCCAAACTCATCGATGGGGAAAAGATCATCGCGTTCCAGCAACTCGTGCGCCGCGTTCCCGTTCCCGATCATCTTTACGACTATGCGGTCGAGATCGTCCGCAAAACCCGCCCCGGGCAGGCGGAATCCCCGCAATGGATCAAAGACACCGTCGGCTGGGGTGCGGGCCCGCGTGCCGTGCAATACCTCATCCTCGGAGCAAAAGCCCGCGCCGCCCTCCGCGGCAACTACATGGCTTCCATCGAAGATATCGAAGCCGTCGCTCCCGCCGTCCTCAACCACCGCGTCATCACCAACTTCGCCGCCGAGTCCCAAGGCATGACATCCAAAAAAATCGTCCAAAAACTCATTTCGGAGATGAAGGATAAGTGAGGATTGTGTTAATGTCTGCCAGCCATGGAGAAAATCATCCGCAAATTCAGCTCCCATGAGGAACAACGACTTTTCCATATCGAAGGTTGGCAGAATTTAAATCCAGCCACACGCCTCACCGAAGCTTGGGGCTTGGTGATCAACTACCGAGAACTCCACAACATTCAACCTATTGAACCAAGACTTCAAAGAACTGTTACAAGTATTCGCCGAACTGGACGTTGAATATCTGGTCGCAGGTGGATACGCCGTGATATTCCATACTCAACCGCGTTACACCAAAGACCTTGATCTCTGGATCAAACCTTCACCTGATAACGCCAAACGGATTCAAAAGGCATTCCTTAAATTTGGATTGCCTCTTGTGGAGGTTACCGCGGCTGATTTTGAAAGCGAAGGTCTTCAGTTTTCCGTGGGAGTGGAACCATGCTCACTAGATTTTCTAACAACAATTCCTGGGCTATCGTTTGATGAAGCGTGGCATAACAGAATCATCGACAATTCTTTTGGATTCCCAGTCTATTATGTCGGCATTCATGATATGAAAATCGCAAAAAAAACCTCAGGTCGTCTCGTCGATCTAGCAGATCTCGAGGAGCTTGAACGGGCTGAAAAAATTAAACTCAAGCACAAGCCATGAGTAGCCACTCCTTCATCGACAGCGACCTCCTCTCACGCCTCGGCTCCTTGCCGATCGAGTCGCGCATGGCGATGATGGGTAACGTCGCCGGCAAACACCGCTCACCCCACCGCGGCTCATCGGTCGAATTCGCGGAGTATCGGAAATACGTTCCCGGTGATGATACCCGCCGCCTCGATTGGAAGGCCTTCGCCCGCTCGGACCGATTCTACATCAAGGAATTCGAAGCCGATACCAACCTCCGCGCCTACTTCGTGATCGACGCCTCCGGCTCGATGAATTTTCACGGACCCGGACAAGATTCGAAAATCCAATACGCTCGCCGCATCGCAGCCTCGCTCGCTTATCTTTTGGTTAACCAAGGCGACGCCGCGGGTCTCTCGATCTGCACCGACAAACTCCATCTCGAAGTCCCGCCTTCCCGCCGCGCCGCACATCTTGAACGCTTTTTCTCCACCATCGAAAAAGTCGAGCCTGCGGGCGAAACCGGCCTGATTCCCGCTCTCCACACCATCGCGGAAAAAATCGGCCAACGGGCTTTCATCGTCATCCTCTCCGATTTCTTCACCGATACCGCGGAACTCGCCGACGCCCTACAGCACCTGCGCTACCGCAAACACGACATTTCCCTTTTCCATCTGATGGATCCCCAGGAAATCGGTTTCAACTTCGACCGCCCGCACCGCTTTGTCGACCTCGAGGACAACACCGCCCTCGTCGTCGAGCCGAACCTGATCGCCGACGAATACCACACCGCTCTCGACGAGTTTTTGAAAAACGTCCGCGAGAAAGCACATGACGCCAATGCCGATTACCAACTCGTCACCACCGACACACCGCTCGAACCCCTCCTCCACGAATTCCTCACCGCACGCCTTCCCAAGGCAAAGCATTGACCGATGACCTTCCTCTCCCCGCTCCTCCTCTGGTTCGTGGCCGCCGCGAGTGTCCCGATCATCATCCATTTGCTCAACAAGCGCCGCCACAAAACCCTGCAATGGGCGGCCATGCAGTTCCTTCTCAAAGCCACGCGTGAATCACGGGGAAAAAAGAAACTCCGCCATATCCTCATTCTCACCTGCCGTGCCCTGGGGATCGCCGCACTCGCCTTTGCCGCCGCACGCCCCATGGTTTCCGGCCTCCTCGGCTGGGGAGCAGGTACGATAGATACCGTAGTTCTTGTTCTAGACCGCAGCGCATCCATGGAGCTCCGCTCCGCTGACGGTGAGAAATCCAAACGTGAAATCGTTCTGCGTAAAATTCGAGATGCGATGTCAACCATCGGCAATCCCCGCCTCGTCATCATCGACAGCGCGACAGGGAAGCCCCAGGAAATCTCCTCACCCGATGTGCTGACAGAAATTTCCACAACATCCGCCACCGATTCCGCGGCAAACATCCCAACCCTTATGACCTCGGCGGCGGAAGTGCTGAACTCTTCCACCGGGCGCTCGGAAATCTGGCTTGCCTCCGATCTGCAACGCTCCAACTGGCGTCCCGATGACGATCGCTGGGCGGCGGTACGCGCCAATCTCCAGAGTCTTCCTGAAAAACCCGCGATTCGTGTGCTTTCGATCGGCGGAGATGCCGCGACCAACCTTTCCCTCCGTCTGCTAGCCACCCGCCGCACCATTGATGGCCTGATGCTTGATTTGGAAATCGTCCGCTCCAAAGATAATCGTGGCAGCATCAACCTTCCGGTTACGACCCAAATCAACGGCGCATCGCAGAACGAATTGATCACTCTTCCCGGCCAATCCCTGCGTTTCCAAAAAAGCATCGCGATCAAACAGGAGGATGAATCCGGCTATGGCTGGCTCACCATCCCCGCCGATGGAAACCCGAGAGACAACTCGGTCTTCTTTGCCTACGGACCCGCGCGTCCAATGAAATCTCTCGTTGTATCTCCATCGAGCGAAGCCGCCGATTACCTCGCGCTCGCCGCCGCTCCTCCTGATTTTGAAAAACGATCCGTAACACGCATCGATCCTGCCGAGTTTGCCGCGGTCTCGACCTCGGATCTTTCCATGATTCTCTGGGCGGCTCCGCTTCCTCTCGGAGAAAATGCCAAAACACTTCAAAACTTTCTCTCCAATGGCGGACAAGTCGTTCTCCTCCCGGCCTCCAAATCTGAAAATGAGTCGTTTCTCGATACCCAATGGGAAACGGTTTCGCTCGCGGGTGCGGGTAAATTTTTCATCCTACGGGACTGGGATCATGCGGACGGCCCATTGCGTGACGGAGCAGATGGCGCGCCCATTCCCGCGGAGCGCCTCCGCGCCATCAAACGCGCCATCCCCAAAAGCAGTGCCGCGGTGCTCGCAAAATGGGAGGATGGCGAGCCGTTCATCACCCGTAAAATCGTCGACAAGGGCATGCTCTGGACCATGGGAAGCATTCCCGACTATACTTGGTCGAACCTTGGCGATGCCGATGTGCTGCTTCCAGCCGTGCAACGTATTCTTGAACTTGGCGCGGAGCGCTTT
>JBIKNX010000165.1:0-6224 GCA_044358435.1 Luteolibacter sp. | reverse complement strand
CCAATATGATCTTGTTCAATTTCATAGTGATGATAGGATTTCATCCAATGACCGGACATCTCAGAGCTATGTCCTTTTGTGCGGCATTTTCAGGTATTATACCGCACGCTCCTTTTGCAGGACAAATACCGCGTGCAACTCAATGAGACTGTTCGGCAAAAAATGAAACTCGTGCTCCTGACCCTTCTCGCTGGTAGCGCGGCAATGCTCCTGCACGCCGACCCTCTGCCAAGCGACACTGACGAGACAACACCCATGCCGGGGTCGTTTGATCGAGAGTGGCGCAAGTTCTACTTCGAGGCAGACGGGGAGGGTTCGATTATTCCTAGCTTGATGTCGGGAGGGAAACGCATGGTTCCCGCCATCTGTGAGGCAGTGTCGGATCGGAAGATGCGGATGAGGCGTTACGCTATCGGCGCGCTCGGACACCTTGGAGATCGGCGCGCGATCCTCACACTGGAGACGATTTACGCCGATGCTAGCGAGCACCCGTTGTTCCGCGGTGATGCGCTGGAGGCGATATTCTGCATCGATCAGGATCTCGGAAGGCGTTATGCGAAGCAGGTTTTGCGTCGAGACTACGATGATGACCACTACCTCAAGAAGCGAGCAATCGAAGTTCTAGAGCATCCTGAGAGAGTCCTCGAGCTCTGGACAGGATAATAAGAAGCCGAACAAGACGTGCATGGCAACACCCACTAGCCCCTCTGTTTTCGATGTCTCCAACTGATTTCAACCCTAACCCCGCGATCAACGTTGGCTCCCGCTAGTGGGTGCGCCATCACTTTGACGTTCGCAAAGAATTATGACACGCACCATCATCGTCGCAATCGCAGCACTATTGATCGGACTGGCTGTTGGCTGGATGGCGAGATCCTTTACTGCCGATGGCCATGATGAAATACAGTGGAAGTTGACCGATGCGGCAGGACGTGGAAACATCAAAGAAATGGAGTGCCTGATCGCGGCGGGGGCAGATCCACTCAAGTTTCCGTCCTATGCAGATGGTGCGGTTACTGGAGCGTCACCGCTGTTGGAAGCTGCCTCCGCCGGGGAGCCTGAAGCGGTTAGCTTCTTGATTAACCGGGGTGCTGACGTGAACCTACAAGAATCAGATGTTCGCCCTATTGATGTCGCAGAACACCGTTTGCAACAGGCCGAGAGAACAGTCCAGATTCTGCGAACTCATATCAAGGCGCACTCAGAAGGATTCACAACTAAAGCAATAACCCCAAGCGAAGACGGTGGTGGACAACCGGTTACCCGACCCGAGTCGAAATGATCCATATCACTACAACCCTTAACCCTGTTGTGGAGTGGCGATCGCGGGAGCGGGGCTAGGTCTCGACGTTGGGTGCTTTTTGGCGGTCATTTTATCAAAATGACCCTTGTAGATTTACTCCGGTTCGGAGGTAACAAGTGATCAAAGATCATTGATCGAGCCGAAATCCGGCGAAAACAGACGTTTGTAGGTTCTTGCGGCGTAGCCGTCGGTCATGCCGGCGAGGTAGTCGCAGATGAGGCGGGCTCGGGTGGCAGGATCTTCGGCTTGTTGAATTTCGCTGACCGTGTCGTTGGGGAGGAGTTGGAAATCCTGCCCATCAATGGATAAGCCGTGGATGTAGCGGGTTTCCAAAATTTCCCAAAGTTTTCTGAGCATGTAGGAACCTTTGTGTTCGAGTTGCTTGAGTTTTGGAGAGAGGAACACCACATCGTAGGCGAGGCGTTTGAAAAGAGCGGATTCGGCGCGGATCGCGGGATCGATGACGAGGCGGTAGCGATAGCGGTTGGTGGTGGCGGAGAGAAAATTGACGTCCGGTTTGAGATGGGTAGAGGTGATGTATTGGCCGATGCGTTTGCCGACGAATGGTTCCACTTTGTTGGCGCGTATGGCTTGGATGAGATCGCCAAGCGGTGTTTTTTCCGAGGTATCGATCTCTTGGGATTTCGCCCATTGTTCGATTTTCTCGATGGGCAGGAAGCCTGCCCGGACACTGTCCGAGAGGTCATTGAGCGAGTAAGCGGTATCGTCCGCCCAATCCATGATTTGGCATTCGATGGATTTGAACGCATCGCGGGATGTGCCGGGTGTGTATTCGATGGGAAAATCTTTGCCTCCCAGGCTCCAGTCGAGATAGCTGAGTTGGTTGTCGTATATGAAATGATTCTTTGGAGGTTTGCCCCCGGTCACAAGTTCCGACCAAAGGGTTTTGTATTTCAGAATGCCGTCGAGAAAGGCACGCGAGGGTGACATGCCGTTGTGTTTTGCGGAAAAGATACGTTCGGTCAGCAGGCGGAGGGTTTGGGCGTTTCCTTCAAAGCCGCCGTGCTCACGGTTGAGGTGATTCAGGGTTTTTTCACCGGCATGGCCAAACGGCGGATGACCGAGATCGTGGGATAGGCAGATCGCTTCCACGAGGTCCGGATCGATGAAGAAATGATCGGAGAGTGGCGAGCCGGGTTGACGCAGGAGCCAAGTGCAGATGGACTTGCCAATTTGGGCGACCTCGAGCGAATGGGTCAGCCGGGTGCGGTAGAAATCGTATTCGCCGGACCAGAAAACTTGGGTTTTGTTTTGGAGTCGGCGAAAGGTGGTGGTGTGCAGTATACGGTCACGATCGATCTGGAAAGGGCTGCGATAATCCTCTTTGGTTGAGGGTTCCTTCAAGCGTTCGGTATCGAAGGAGTTGTAGAATTCGTTCCGCATGTTGGATTGTGGGGCGTTTTGGAAAGTGGTTTCAAGGTAAGAGTTTTTTGATTCGATCGGTTGCGGAATGGATCGGGATGTGCTAGGAAGTCATCGTATGTTGTCAAAACAGATCATCAGAGCGGCATCGGGTTGGTTGGAACTGGGTATGCCGGCGGATGCGCTGAACGAGATTCAAAACCTTCCGGAAGATCAGTTGGGAGAGAAGCCCGTGTTGGAGTTGCGGCTTGCGGCGGAGATGGCGTTGCAAAAATGGATGGAGGCGGCTGAAACGGCCAAGCTGTTGTGCATGGAGGCGGTGGACGAACCGGATTTTTTTCTCAGTGCGGCGTTTTGCCTGCATGAACTGGGCGAGACGGAACAAGCGCGCAAATGGTTGCTCCGTGGTCCGGATGTGCTATCCGAGATGGCGGTGTTTCATTACAACATGGCGTGCTATCTTTGGACGCTTGGCGATAAGGAACGCGCGCACAACCATCTTGCAAAAGCGTTTGAGATGGACGAAAGCTTCAGGGAGTCTGCGCGTCACGATAAGGATCTGGCGGGAATCAAATGGTGACTTGCTGTGCCTAAATCGTGCTTTGACAGGTTGTGGGTGTTTTGCGAATCTCTCGAAATGCAGCCGATCCAATTTGAAGAATCCGTCGCCTCGATCATGAAGCGGGATCAGCGCTATGATGGACAAGCCTACTTTTTTCTCAAAGAGGCTTTGGATTTCACCCTCAAGAGATTCTCGGATGAATCGTCCGGCCGGAACCGGCATGTGAGCGGTAAAGAGTTGCTTGAGGGTTTTCGCGATTATTCACTGGAGCAGTATGGTCCCATGGCCGCGACCTTGATGGATGAGTGGGGCATCAGGCACACTCGTGATGTTGGCAACATGGTGTTCCGTTTGATCGAGGAACAGGTGTTTGGAAAACAGGATTCCGATAAGCCCGAGGACTTCGAAGGATTATTTGATTTGGATCAGGCATTGCGGTCGCCGTTCATAGCGGGTGGAGCGGATGCGCATGTGGGGGTTTGATCCAGTGTGAAGACCCGAAGCAGCTCGGGCGCGAAAAAAGGTAGCCACCGATGATGTCTTGGAGGGGACGTAGCGAATGAGTAAAATGATATTTCGCGGGTAGACCGGCTGCGTTCCGCTTCGCGCCGCGCCCTCTGCGGCCAGGCTCAACTCACCGGAGGCTCTGGTGGGAGAGGAGGCGTGGACGGAATCGGAGAAAGCGGTGGCGGGATGTTTGCTTTGGGTCTAGCCATCCATTTTGGTGCCTTTGGGGTGCGATCCGAATTCCATGCGAGGAAAGTCAGCAAGATCGTGCCTGCGATACTTCCGAATCCACAGGTGAATGCGGCAACCATTCCAACGATGAACGGTGCCAGACCAATGATGATGACGAGTAGCGAGGAGGGTTTGATTTCAAAATTCATCACGGCGAGACGGAGGCGGGAGCGGGCGACTAGCAGTCCGAGGATGACGTAACAGACCACCACGATGAGGGCGCAAATGTGGTAAAACGCGATGGCCAGAGGTGACCAGCTCGAGGTTTTCGCCATGTTCATCCAGATTGATCCGCCAATCATGCTGATTCCGCCGCCGGTGACTGCGGAAAAAAGAAGCAGGCAGAAGATTCCGAGTTTTGATGCAAGATTGGGGAACCCGGATGCTCCGATGGCGATCGCGGAGATGATGGCTGCGACGGAGATGACCGTGCCCGCATTGGCGAATTCATTGAACCACTCGATACCCCCGATGAAGTAGCGGATGATCATGTAGGGAAGGAGTGACGTCAGGGTCAGCAAGCTGAGCAACCACAGGGTTAGGAATTTTCCAAATACGATCTGCCAGCGGTTGAGGGTGGTGAGCAGCAGCATCTCGTGATTTCCCTCTTCAATTTCCTGAGGCATGAGAAATAACCCGGCAAGAGGCATGAGGATTCCACATACGCCCATCGTAATCCACCAGAACGGACCGATGTGATCCGGATCCCAAAGGAATACGGCTGCCATGGAGCCTCCGGATGAGATCTTGAACTGAAACTCAAAAAAGATCGCGACAATCGCAAAGACGTGGATGCATACAAAGGGATATACAAAACTGGAGCGACGCAGGCTTTGACGCAGCTCCTTGACCTGCATGGGTCCGAATCGATCTGATAGATCCGTGTAGCTTCTTTGACTCACCGGTTTGATTCAAGGAAGTATGTCGGAATAGACTCCGGGATCACTGCCCGGAATTTCGATGGCGCCACAGTTTTTTTCGTAAAACTCGCGAGGGCCAACGCCGCCGATGATGCCGTATGCGTAGCCAAGGTCGCGCAGCGATTCGAGAGCTTTGAACAGAAGTGCTTTTCCCAACCCGGTGCCGCGAGCGGATTCAACGACTCCTGTTGGACCGAAAAATCCCCGCTGTGTGGTTTCGTAGCAGGAAAAGCCGATGATTTCCTTGTTACGGGTGGCAATCCAGCAGGAGACGGGTTGGCGAGTGATGGCGACTTCGATTTCACTTGCCCATTTTTCTGAAAAGTTCTGTCGGGCAAAATTCGCGACGGTGTGCTTTTCGAACGCGCGTGCGCGACGAAGGGTGATGCCTTGACTGCTGGCTTTCTCATAAAGGGCGGAGGTGTCAGGCAAGTCATAGAGGCGCACAAGCATGTCGATCATGAAAACCATCAAAGAGGGAAAACCGCGAAAGGTGAAGCGCGGATTTCTTGAATTTGCTTGCTAGGGTGAAGGTGGTTAGTCCGTATTTGTTGTGTATGAGAGTGTTTGTTTTGACATTATCCTTTGCCGTGCTGTTTTCGAAATCCGCGCAGGCACAGAAATGGTATGAAACCATGGATGTCGGGCCGGCATGGATGAATACTTTTAAAGATCATTTTAACGGTAAAGAGCGGATCGGTGCGATCAAAGGCCTGTCAGTTGATCTGGGTGAGGGTTGGCGCGCGCTTTACGATACGGAAACCTTGCGCCTCTGCACGGTCTACAAAGGTGGTGTGAAATGGGGCGGCACGCCATGGGCAGGAGGCCATGGCACGCTTATCACCATGCAGAATCAGGACGGACTTTTGGCTACGGCCACCGGCTCGGGCTGGGCGGATTCCTCAGGTTCTTTTGAGGACAAGCGTCCTCTCAAAGGTTATGGTGACATGGCCCATGGCGCATTCAAAGGACATTACCTCTTTGGTCGCCAGGTCGTGCTGGATTATGAGGTCAGTGGGACAACCATTTTGGAGCACATTTCCAACGCCGATTCCACCGTGACGCGTTCATTCGGTTTTGGGCCAAGAAACACAGGGTTGACGATGGTTGTTGCCGATGCGGATTCCAAATTCACGATCGCGGCGGATTCGGCATCCGCGCAATCCGATGGCGGCTTGAAAATTGTCGCCACAGGTGGAATCAAGCTGGTCTTGGACTCAAAAAACACGAGTCGTCTGTTGGCTGTCATTCCGGCCGGAAAGGATAAACTTTCGGCTCAGATCGCTTTTGGAAAAGGTGAAAAAATCTCTCCAGGGCC
>JBIKNX010000023.1:0-20380 GCA_044358435.1 Luteolibacter sp. | reverse complement strand
AGAAACGGGGCACCAGTTGACCATGCGTTTGCCGCGATAGATCAGGCCTTCGTTGAAGAGATCGACGAACACCTGGCTGACCCATCGGGTATATTGCGGGTCCATCGTGAAGCGCTCGCGCGACCAGTCGCAGGAGCAGCCGAGGCGCTTGAGCTGTTTGATGATGATGTCACCGTGGGTGTTTTTGAAATCCCAGACCCGTTCGAGAAACGCATCGCGACCCAGATCGCGGCGGGTGATTCCTTCTTTCTCGCGCAGCTCGCGCTCGACCTTCGCTTGAGTCGCGATTCCGGCATGATCGGTACCGGGAAGCCAGAGAACTTCTTTTCCCTCCTGGCGGGCGCGGCGGGCGAGAATGTCCTGGATGGCGTTGTTCAAAACGTGTCCGAGATGAAGGATGCCGGTGACGTTGGGTGGCGGGATGACCAAGGAATAGGCCTCCTTTTCAGAAGATTCATCGGCATGGAAACAATCAGCTGCCAACCATGCGGCATACCATTTCTCCTCCACGGCTTGTGGCTCATACGCTTTCGCTAACTCGGACATCGGGCGGGGATGTTCGTAGACGGATTGCAATTTGTCCAGCATCGGGAACAGCCCGCGGATACCAAGGCATATTCATCCGCAGATTTGAGATAGCCGCGAAACTTTTGATCAGCGGTGTGGCGGCAGACAAAAGCTAGGGATCGGAAAATTTGTTCCGCTCCTTTTGTCGAGCCGCCCGTCCGCGCTTGGCCGATCATGGTTTTGGCGTCGCTTTTTTTGGTTTTACCGTGATGCTGTTCGGGAGAAAATCCAAAGCTGATGATCCACATGATACCGACTCGGAAATTTGAGATAATTGCGCTCATTCTAAGCGTGCTGATGGGCGCGTGGTTTGTCTATGCGGGCGCGCTGAAAATTTTCATCACCGGTCTGGATCGTTTTGTGTTGGATATTGGAAACTATCGTCTCGTGAGCGGACAAATGGCGGCTCTGGCTGGATACGCCATTCCGTGGCTTGAAGTTGTTGCGGGCATCTGCTTCATGCTGGGAATTTTACGCAAAGGCGCCTGGTGGATCATGCTTGGCTTGGTCATGGCGTTTGTCGTTTCCGTGGGTTCCGCATGGTGGCGTGGGCTCGATATCAGCTGCGGTTGTCTGGGCGGGGCAGAAAAAATTTCTTACTGGAAAAAGGCGGTGGAATTCGCGGTTTATCTAGCTGCACTGGGCTGGATCGCGTGGGTGGAGTGGAAAATTCAACCGCTAATGAACGCGAATGAACGCGAATACGATGATTTTTATTCCTGCCAATAGTTACCAAAATTGGACTCCTAGAATTTATACGCTCCAAGATAATCCATTTTCTTAATATTAGCGTCCATTCGCGTTCATTCGCGGTTGAAATTGTTTACGGTTAAAGAATCCGCTTAATATAGCGTAGTTTGCATTGCGAAACCCTTTTTTTCAGCAAAACCTAGCCCATGCGTTTTAACGAAAAGCTGCAGCAGCAAATCACTTCCACCGGATCGAGATTATGTGTCGGGCTCGACCCGAGGCCCGGCGATGGCGGGGCGGAAGCCGCGAAAGAGTTCCTCACCCGCGTGATCGGAGAAACCGCCGAATACGCCGCTGCATTCAAACCGAACATGGCTTACTTCGAGGCAATGGGTATTTCAGGCATCCGCGTGCTTGAGGAAATTCTCAAACAAATTCCGAGCCATATCCCCATCATCCTCGACGCGAAACGCAGCGACATCGGCGAGACCCAGAAATACTACGCGCAGGGATATTTCAACGGCTGGAATGTCGATGCGGTGACACTGAACCCTTTTCTCGGTTATGATTCCATCGAGCCGTTTCTCGATTACCCCGGAAAAGCCGTTTATCTGCTCGCGGTCACATCGAACTCCGGCACCGCGGATTTCCAACAACAAGAACTCAAGGACGGACGCAAGGTGTTCGAGCTTGTCACCGCACTTGGAGAACGCGCCAAAACCGAAGGCCGCGCGACCGATGTCGGCTATGTCGTAGGACTGACGAATTCGGAGAGCGTTTTAAAGAAAATGCCGGACGCGCCACTATTGGTTCCGGGTCTTGGTGCACAAGGTGGCGATCTCGGAGCCCTTGCCGCCGCGCACCGCCGCGCCCCTGATGTGATCAACGTTTCACGCGGCATCCTCTACGCCCAAGACAGCCTGAGCTTCCGCGAACGCGCAGAATTCTGGATGCGGAAAATTGCACTCGGCTACCAAAGCGCTTAAGGTACTGCATCCGCCATGAAAAAACCCAACGGCAACATATATTCGGGCCTCTCCCCTCAGAAAGGTTGGCCCGGGCGTAATGCGAAGTTTCTCAGGCATCACGTGGTTCCGGGTATGTTCAAAAAGATGGGTGGCACGATTCTCGAGCCCATCCTCACCCCGCCTGCCGGGGATCGCGTCCGTGTCACCTGGATCGGTCACGCGTCATTTTTTCTCCAGTTTGCCGGGCACTCGGTGTTGGTCGATCCCAACTGGGCAAAATGGCATGGTCCGGTGAAACGCCAACGGCATCCGGGCTTTCATCTGAAAGACATCCCGGAAGTCGATCTCGTGCTCGTCACCCACGCCCATTTCGATCACCTCCACAAACCCAGTCTGAAAATTTTGCAGGCCAGCAACGGAATCGTCGTCCCCAAAGGCAGCGCTTCGTTGGTGAAAAAACTGGGTTTCCCCGAGATCCACGAAGTCAAGATCTGGGACCAGTTGGACGTGAAAGGCATGGAGATCATCCATACTCCCTGTCATCACTGGGGCGCGCGTTATGTTCACGACACCCATCGCGATTACGGCGGCTACATCGTCAAATCCTCCGGCAAAAGCGTGTTCCACTGCGGTGACAGCACCTACTTCGAGGGTTTCACGGAGATAGGCAAACGTCATGACATCGATGTCGCCCTGATGCCGATCGGCGCCTACGAATCCCCCAGCGGACGCGACGTCCACATGAATCCGGAACAAGCCGTTCGCGCCTTTGCCGATCTCGGTGCGAAAATCATGATTCCCATGCATTACGGCACTTTTCCCTTGGGCAACGAAGGCCTGCACGAGCCCGTCGAACGGCTTCTAACCGAAGCCGACCGCCTCGGCATCAGCGATAAGATCCTCATCCCGGAAGAGGGAGTGGGAATCGAGTGGTAAGCCCTTCGCGTTGGTCGGGAGACATGAGAGGCCAGCTGGGAAAGCGCCGCCACTTCTCAACCAACCGGCACCGCCGCACCTCACACGGCTTGAATATAAAAACGGCGAGAGATTTTCAGGAAATCCCCTGAACCGGAGCAAACGGAAGAGATGGAACATCTTATTCCATCACAAATCGTTTACTGAAATTCTTCCTGCTCCGACGGCTGCGCGTTTTCGCAAAACACCCTAGTAAACAGGCGCGCCGGATGTGCCGGAGTCGTAGCCGCTGTTTGGAGCGGATTTTTCCGCGGTTTTTTCCAAGCCCTCACCCAACAAACGGGTATCACGGCCCAGGCCAACCATGGTGTTGCATGAGGACAATACGAAAATCGCGACAAGGCTTGAGAAGATAAGTTTCATGGCAGGGAATGTTTGACTTGGTAGAAATGTCCAGGATATCCGGCGAATGTCAACGTTGCTTTAAGGAACGTCGGATTTCGAGGATGCCGTCGCGGATGCTGAAAATATCCGCACGGAGTTGTTCGAGCGCGGCGATTTGATCGGGGTTTTTTTCATCCCCGATGAGTTGTTGGCACGCGCCGACCGCATCGTTGATCCAGTTCAAGCAACGTTTCAAAACCGCGAGCACGAAACCAGCCTCAGGCTGATAGCCACTGGAGCGATCGTTGATGACGCCTGCGAGCTTGCTGCTGATCCTCATCAGGCTCGTGGCAAGCTCATAGCCCGGGCCCTCGTCGTTTTCGCAATCCGCGCCGAGAATCTCGAAGGCACGGAGTGAAATCTCCTGGGCGTGGACCTGCAGCGGATGGGGCTGATCCAGTTCATCGCCATCACGGGATTTGCCATCGTGATAAAAATCCTCATCGCCGGTGACCGAATTCCAATCGCCGCTTTCCTCATCAAAATCGTCATCTTCGAAATCCCCGCTTTCCTCGCGATCCGCCATCGCGCCAAGCAAGCCGTCCCAACCCATGACGAACGCTTCTTTGCGCTCGGCATCCGGATCGTCGATGTATTTTTCCAAGACTTCCTGGTATGCGTCTGTTAGACGGTCGGATTCCTTGAGGCGCTCTTCCCATTCGTATTCGTTGAGCTCGGTGCGGTGGGTTTTCGCTTTGGCGGCCGCCATGTGATCGTCCGATTCATTGCGACGGATCATCTGCGCGAGGAAGTCGCGCATGCTGTTCATGTTGGCGAGCTTTTGGGCCTCCTCGAGATCCTGATCCATTTCCCAAAGATGTTCGGAAATCCGCATGCGATAATCGGGGGCTTCGATCAGGACGCGGCCGTTGATTTCACTGAACCATTCCAAGTAGAGGAGGTTTTTCCACTCGCAGGGGATCTCGCGATTCTGGCGATGGTATTCGGGGATTTGGTCCTCGGGAATTTGCGGCACTCGTGCTTTTTGAGAGGCGGTGATGTCGCCGACGATCCCGGACTGCTCCGTATCGAGAGAGTTGGCTTCCACGGAAACCTTGGGCTTGGGATTTTCAAATTCGAGGACCGTGCCCGCAAGGTCTCTCCAGCAATCGCCGTTCAGGGAAAGGATCAACGGCTCGTCACGACCCGCGAGCCAGATTTTTCCCGTGGTCATGCCTTCGACCGTGTTGTCGATGATCCCGTGTTCGACCGCTTCATCCAAACGCCATGCCATGAAGTGTATCTTCCGGCCGATGAGCGGGTGCGTCAAGTCATCGATTCAGGTCCGGCCCTAGAGCGGCAGATAGACTGGTTCTCAAAAGTCCGTGCAGCAAAGGGAGATTTTTTGGTTTGGATTTTATGCGCTTCGCGAAAGGTATTTTGAACGTTCCGGCCTGCGAACGCCGATTTCTGCGTTGTTCTTCGGTTGTGGATATTCATTGCCTACGTTGCACTCCGGCCAAGCAGTGTGCGTTCTCCGAATACGGAGAACGGTGAAGGCTGGCTTTCACGCCCTCATCACGCCTTGAACTCGTGCGCCCGCAGACTCGGCCTTGCCCGCACGGACTTTTAAGAAACAGTCTAAATTTGGATCGCATAGACCAGGAAACCCAAACCCGGTGAAACGAACTTTTTGGGCAAAACCCCAACCTGATTTTTTTAAATTTACAGAAACCTTGAGACCCCGTTATTGATGCGGGAGCATAGATGAAGATGAATCTGTTATTGGCGGTGATGACCGCGATTGTTTCCACGGCCGCCGTCATGGCCGGGAAACCGACGGGGTTGGACGGCGCAAGCGGAAACATTTTCAAATTTGATCTCAAAACCCGGAGCTTCGAACTGCTCAAAGAGACCGAATACGATCCGAAAACCGATCTTGGAAAATCCCGGTTTACCGTTCATTGGGATGAAAAAACCCGCATGACCCGAGTGACGCGGGATACGAAGGCGAAAATCATCAGCGAGGAGCCGGCTCAAGCCGAGCAGCTAGCAACAGGTTTTTGGCAAGCCACCCTGCAAGGCAGGCAGGATGGCGAGCGCTTCGTGGTTGAGAGCATGCAGGTTTCCCCCCTGGAAGATCCCCGCGCAACCGATGATCCGAATCTGCCGCGGGTGCTGGTCATCGGGGACTCGATCAGCATGAATTATCACGAGGCGGCAAAAGCGGCTTTGAAAGGGATCGCGAATTATCATCGCAACGAAGGCAATTCGTTTTCGAGCGTGCATGGCGTCAACAACGCCGAGCTCTGGTTGGGCGACTACCGGCAAAAAGGCCTGCATTGGGATGTCATTCAATTCAATCACGGCCTGCACGACCTCAAACAAGCTTACGATCCGAAGACCGACACGTTCGGTGACTACGCGGTTTCGCTCGAGGTCTACAAGCAGAGCCTTGAAAAGGAGATCGCGATTTTGAAGAAAACAGGAGCGACATTGATCTGGTGTTCCACAACCCCTGTTCCCCGGGATAACAAAAGCCGGTATGCGCGCCGCAAAGGTGCTGAGGAGCCATTCAACCAAGCCGCTGCGGAAGTCATGCGACGCCACCCGGAGATTTTGTGCAATGACTTGCACACCGTGGTCCGCAACTCCCCGGTTTACATTAACTGGAGAAACGGCACTGATGTGCATTTCTATCAAAAGCCTGAACAGGAGTTGCTGGGCTCGGCGGTTGCGGAAGCAGTCAAAACCGCGCTGAAGCAAAGGAAGTGATCACTTTTTACAATCCATCCCCCAAACACCCATGTTCCGCCGTGGAATTCCAGATCCAACTTTATGAAACGACTATTTTTTTCTGTGACCGCTCTTCTCGTTTGTGAAACCGCGCTCGCGGCTCCTTCTGCCAAGACCACGAAAGGCATCATTCAAGCCGGTGAATTCAAGCGCCCGGATGCCGCCGTGCAGCTGCTTGGGGAAACCGAAAATCATTTTGTTCCGGCAGGCAAAGAAGCCAGCTTGTGGGTTTTCAAGGACGGTGTGCTCACCGCCTCGCCGAAGTGGGACAGCGTCGTGACCCCTACACCTTATCGGGATTTTCAAATGCATCTTGAGTTCAATGTGAATGAAGTTGCGGACGCGAAAAATCCCGAGGACAACGGAAATTCGGGAGTCTATATCCAACAGCGCTACGAGCTCCAGATCCTCAATTCATACGGTGTTTCAGCCGAGAATTTCAAAGAGAGTTATTGCGCAAGCATTTACAAGATCAAGAAGCCGGATCAGTTGGTTTGCAAAAAAGCCGGTGAGTGGCAGACCTACGATATCGTTTTCCGTTCCGCACGCTTCGAGGGAACAGTCAAAACCGAGAACGCAAGAATCACGGTTTATCACAACGGGACTCTCGTGCACGATGACTTCGAGATCCCCAAAAAAACCGGTGCCGGCCAGAAAGAAGGCCCCGAAGCCGGGCTCATCAAGTTACAAGGCCATCATAATCCGGTGAGTTTCCGAAACATCTGGATTAAAACACTGAATTTGGAGGAATCCCCTTAAAACGGGGCTGTATCCGGAGTTACTATGGTGGCAAACTCATACGCATATCCCCTTTTTCCCCCTGAACCGTAAGCCAATTCAGATCCCGTTCCTTTCTTCTCTCGTATGTCTACCTCCCACTCTCACGTCACCTTCGAAGCCCCGAAATCAGAGGAGGTGGCGGCACTCTTTCCCAATTATGATGTCTATGGCTTGATCGCTTGCGGCGGCATGGGCGCCGTTTATCACGCGCGACAACGCTCGCTCGATCGTGATGTGGCGATCAAAATCCTGCCTCGGGAGTTTTCACAAAATAAGGAATTCAGCATCAGTTTTGAGGCGGAAGCCAAAGCCATGGCCAAGCTCAATCATCCGAACTTGATCGGGGTGTATGATTTCGGCGATGTCTCGGGACTGCTTTACATCGTGATGGAATATGTTTCCGGCAGCTCACTCTACGCGATGAGCCACGGACGCGCCTTTCATCAGGAGGATGCGCTGAAAATGGTGATCGATATTTGCCGCGGTCTGGCCCATGCCCACCAATACGGCGTCCTTCATCGCGATATCAAACCGAGCAATATTCTGCTGGATGCCAATGCGAACCCGAAAATCGGCGATTTCGGACTCGCAAGCGCCTTGGGAAAACAAGTTGAGGAGGGCGAACAAATTTTCGGCACTCCCGGTTATACCGCCCCGGAGGTCATTGATCCTCCTCACGTTTTTGATCATCGCGCCGATATTTTTTCGGTTGGGGTGCTGCTGCATGAGTTGCTGACAGGAATAACTCCGAACGGGGTGGAACCCTTGGCTGCGCTGCCTCACACCATCCATCCACGACTGCGCGGCGCCATCCAGCGTGCGACCCAGCCCAACCCAGCCGCACGCCATGATTCCGCGGAAGAACTGGCTGCGGAGTTGGAAAAAATTGCCGCAATCCCCCACAACCCGCTGCTTGCCGCTGCCGTAAATCCAAGAGCGGTCCGCCCCATGTCTCGCCCCATGTCTCGTCCCGTGGCCCGCACCATGACCCGCCATCCCGTTATGAAGAAAAACTCTTCATCGGGCGCGGGTTATCTCATCCTGCTCGTGATCGTCGTGCTTGCCGCCATCGTCGTGCTGGTGATCAAGTCCGGCAACACGGCTCCGGCAGCCAAGGATGGGGGCACATCCACGCCAACCGTAAAAAATGTCCAGCCGACCGTTCAGAAACCCGTTCGCAGAAAAACGGCGGCCCAGGAGGGACTGACACCGATCGACGATGTCGATGCTTATTTCGCGCGGGTTGAAGGCATCATGAAAAAACGCCTGAGGAGCGATCTGGACACATACCGCCAGGGGCTCAAGGCGAACACCCGGGATTTTGAGACACAGGCCAAGCAGGCGATCGGCAATCTGAGTGCCGGCGCGGCAGTCAAAGCGCGCGCGGACCTGGAGTCGATCATGGCGGCATGGAGCGCTCAGAATGACAACATGCCCGGTTCGCTGCCTGCCTCGCTCGATAAAATCTCCACGGTCCAGCAGGCTTTTGCGCAGGCGCATGCGGTCGAAGCGAAATTGCGCTCACGTTTTTACTCAAGGCTCATGAGCGAAGAGGCGGCTTATATCCGGGGACTTGAAAAACAAATCATTCAATATCGCGAAACGAAAGATCATGTCGCCATGAATCTGATTCAAAAAGAAATCACACGGTTGGGCTCGGAGCGAGGTTACTTCGAGTTTTTGATCAGCGAATGATGTTACGGTTTGTGGTTTAATCCTTTGAAATTCATTCTCATGGGTTTCGCTTCGGGCATTTTCACCAGTGCCAACGATTGCTTGGCCGTGACGAGCAATTCGTTGTCGGATTCACGGCGCATTTCGAATTCACACCAAAAACGAGCGGAGCTGACCGCACCCAGCCAGCCTCGGATCACGATCCAGTCCCCAAGCTTTGCGGGTCTCCGGTAATCCACCTCCGTGCGGGTCAAGACAGGAAAAATACCGGTTTCCGACATTTCACGAAGCTCCATTCCCAATTTTGCCGCCAGCCTGGTGCGGCAGGTTTCGATCATCCTCAAATAGGCGAGGTTGTGAACCACTCCGCCGCAGTCGGTATCGAAAAACATCACTTCCTCACGGGTCACTACTTCTGTATCGGTTCCGGACATGACCGGAAGATCACAAAAAAATGCACCCGCCTGCAATGTTCTCTTGTGAATTCATTCCAAAAACGACAGATGTCGTTTAGTGGCATGAATTCTGGATTCCGAAATTGGCTCAGTGGAGGTCTGATGGCTTGTTGCCTTTCCGCACTGACATCCGCATCAGTCGCGGATTTATTCGTGCCTCCATCGGGAAAAATTTCACCCTTTCGCCGCGATCGGTTGCCGATCCATGATCGTTTGATCCATACCTTGTCCAATGATCTGACAACGATCACCAGCGGAAGCCCCTATGAAACAGCCGAGGACCGTCGTGCCGTTGCAAAAGCTCTGGCACTCGCCCTCGCCCTCGACCCCAAAAACCCGTCTGCCGCGGACAGGCTTTCCAAACTCGTCCAAGGTGAAAAACCCGCTACCGCCGACAAGGACAAGCTTGAGCGGGAGAAAAAAAATATCTGGAACAGCTTGGCCTGGTTATCCGCGCCCGAGGCGGGTCGAGACGGCAATCTGCTTGCCAGTCTGATGGGGGAAACTCTTGCCGCCATTTATCCTGATGATTCGCAGGCCAAAACCTACCTCGGCAAACCGGAAAACACGGCATGGAAAGATTGGATCGCAGAACCCGCATCCTTCAAAAAAGCCCCGGTTATTGAGCGGACGCCCGAAATTACCAAAGTGGAAAATGAGGAGAAAGAGCCGGCGGAAAACAAGCCCAAGCCGGAAGAACGGAAGTATGATCCCAAAGCCGGCGTGATTCTCGACAGCGCCAGCATCAAGACCATCCTCAACCTGTATGACAGGGACAAGGGTCTCTGGCTGCCGAAAGTCGTGCCGGTGTCGATGAAAGCCAACGGCAAGCCGAAGAATGAGGATGGGGAAGATCAATTTGGGTTTCATTTGGAAATCTCTGGGGACTCGGATGATTCCTGGCAAATCCAGGAAGAGGTCTCCGTTCCGTTGCGTGATCGACTTGCCAATTTCCTCGGCCAGGCCCCCGAACGTGCCGGGATCAAAGTCCGCCTGGATGGCGAAGTGGCTTATCCGTTTTTGAAAAACCGCGGCGCCATCAGCGGTCCGGCCTTTCTTTTGGCCCATGCCGCGCTCACGGGCTCCGAAGTTGATGGCACGGTGATCGGTGAAATCGACAAGTCGGGCAAACTCAAACTACCCGATTATTTTTGGCGGTCCCTCATGGAGCTTACAGAGGGATCCGGCGGCAAGCTCATCATTCCGAAATCCGCGGAACCCATATTCATCAATCTGCTCGCCCTCGAAAAAGCCGATTTTTTCCTCAAGTATGAGGTGCTCGTCGCCTCGTCGTTGGAAGAGTATGTCATGCTTTCACGCAAAGAGGCTTCCGGGCAACATGAGGAAATCCGTCAGAAGTTCCAGATCATTCGGGAAAAAGCCACCGACAACGCGTTGGGCGCGTATCTGACAAACAAGTTTGTCCGCGAACGCCTGCAGGAAATTGTCGATCAGGCCCCCTATCACCTGTCCGCGAAAGTTCTCAGCATTTACAGTTCCGTATCCCGTCCCCGCTATCTGACCCGGGAGGCATTGGCGGCGGAAATCTGGCGGAAAGTGGATGCGATCCATGAGATTGCCAAGATCGAGGAAATCCACGAAATCAATTCCAATCAGCTGGAGAGGCTCGACGAACTGTACAAAAAAATGCGTGATGATCTCAAGGATCTCGAGCGATATACGGATTCCCGGAATAACGATCTTTTAAGGGAAGCAAAAGATCTGGTGGCGTCCGTTCGCGGTCTCGGCAGGGAGTTCGAGGGGAGAGGTGAAATGTGGCAAAAATACGATGAGATCGCGTCCGCTCGCAACAAAATGGTACGTGCCAACCGGGAGTTGGTCGGGAAGCTTGTCGAGCTGACAGGAGATCCGCTTCCTAAATAGAGGATGCAGGCTGCGAACGCTGCTCACTGAGCCAAGTGTAAAGCATCACCCACATCGCCAAAGCCAAGCCGAACAAGGGAATCTGCAGCAGGGACGGAAGCGAATAGAGAATCGCCACCAAAGGAATCCAAACGCCCCAGGTAGCGAATAAAATCGGGACTATCACTTCCCGATAATACTTCAACGTGAGAAACCGGCTGCTATGCCTGAAAGAGCATCCCGAGAGTTTCCAATCGTAAAACCATGCTCCGCTGGGTGCGGCGATGAGCGGATTGTAGATGAACTGATCCACGACGACCTTGGTGAGAATCACTTGAAATGTCGCCTCGGCACCAAACCATTCGGTCTGCATCCGGTAAAACCCATCCACCGCCATTCCCGTGCATCCCCAGAAAGGAAGTGTGAAGAAGAGGTTCTTGGCGTTTGCCTTATCTGCTTGTCCTTTCTGATGCAACAACACCCGCATGATTTCCGGCACCACGCCGCCGGCGATCGCCGCGGACAACGCGGAATAACCATAACCCCAGCTTTGCTTGAGCCCCGCCAGTTGATCAAGCCACCGCGTGGTCGGTGGATAGAAGTAATACCCGAGCACCAGCGCCAACATGATTCCCTGCACGATCAGGGCCGGAACGAGATTCGCGCGCGCCGCTCGCAAGCCCGCCATCCACGGGGCTTCTTCAGGGGTCGGTGGCGTATCACAACTCATAGGCGTGAACATCTCTATCGCACGGTTTCCCCGAGGCAATGAGCAATCCTACCCGTGTGACGCCAAGTGACAACTCCGTCACAATATTCCCCTTCAAGCCGCCGGGCTATTACATGCATGTTGCCGCCGTGCCAAATCAGCACTCAACCAACAACAACACACACCTATGAAATCAATTCAAAGTGCCCTTCTTGCAACCAGCCTGCTTGGGATGACATCAGCCCACGCCGAACCGTCCGGACTTCTCTACGGCAAACTCTCAGGCGACACTGCCTTTGACCGCGCATGGTCCGCGTTCACTCTACACAAAGATGATGACAACCAGATCCTTCAGGAATTCAGCCTCCAAGGCCGTCTCCACGTTCAGTCGATCTACGGCGAAAGCAATGGCGACAGTTTTAACACTTCCGACTACAAGGATGCGGGTAACGATGAAACCGTTTGGGGCGAAGACTTCGAAGCCCGTCGCGCACGTTTCGGTTTCAAATCCAAATGGTTCCAGACCTGGAAACTCGATGGCATGATCAACGTCGACGTTGATGGCATGGACAATACAGGCTCCGACACCCTCTACAAAGACATTTACGATCTGATGCTCACTTACGCTCCCTCGGATGCGTTCAACCTCTCAGCCGGTAAAACCAAAGTGAAATTTACCCGCGAGCAGGAAACTTCTTCAAACAACATCCTCACCCTTGAGCGCAGCCTTCTTTCCAACACATTGTTCCCGGGCGAATTAACGGGTGTCTGGACAAGCGGAAAAGGCATCGCAGGCGGATGGCTGTATGAACTCGGTTTTTACGGCAATGATCGCCAGCGCGAATTCAGCGACATGGACGGTGGCGAAATCATTCTCGCCAAAATCGGCTATGATTATGCTGAAAAGGCAGGATTCGACACAGCTGTGGCCTCAGTCCATTTCATGACCAACAGCGAGCCGAACTACAAACCCACGAATACTCCGGAATACACCACCGGCACCTCGCCAAACTTCAAAAATTCCATTGCGATCACAAATGATATCAGCCAAGGCCGTTTTGGACTTGTTACGGATGTCTTGTTCGCTTCCGGTGACGGATCGCAATCCGATGTCATGGGCATCACTCTTATCCCTTCATACTACATTGCCCAAGGCTTGCAACTCGTGGGTCGCCTTCAGGTTGCAACTTGCGAGGACTCGAACGACCTTCGTGTGCCTTCACGCTACGAGCGCCTCGTATCCGGAGATGACGAGCGCGGCAACACCTACGCTTCCGCATATGCCGGTCTCAACTACTACCTCTACGGCCACAAGCTCAAGCTGATGAATGGCATTGAATATTCTCACTTGGGTGGCGGTGATTACGACGGCTACACCTTCATGAGCGGACTTCGTTTCTCATTCTAATTGCCCTGATTCAATCCATCATTAAAATACAAACATAATATGAAAGCCATTAGCACACTAATTGCCACCGCCGCTCTCGTTTCCATGGGAAGCGCGCAAACCCTCAGCTTGAAGGGCAGTGATACCCTCGGCGCGAAACTCATTCCCCAGTTATCGGAGTCCTTCAAGGCGGCCGGTAACAAGAGCGTGAAATTCGAGATCGCCGCCGAAGGTTCGACCACCGCCTTCCCGGCGCTTGCCAACGGCACGGCTCAAATCGGCATGTCTTCGCGCAAAGTGAAGGATGACGAGCGCACCTTCTGCAAAACCAAGGGCGTTTACATCAAAGAGCACCCGATCTGCCGCGACATGCTGGTCGTGATCGTCAATAAGAACAGCCCCGTGAGCAGTCTCACCAAGGCACAAGTCGCCAAGGTCTTCACCGGTCAAATCAAAGATTGGTCGGAACTCGGTGGCGCTCCAGGGCCTATCTCCATCTACACCCGCAACACTTCCTCCGGAACTTATAAGGACTGGCAGAAACTGGCGATGGGTGGACGTGATTATGCTTCGACCTCTCTCAAAATGGCAGGTAACGAGCAAATCGCTCAAGAGGTTGCGAAAAACAAGAACGGCATCGGTTACGTAGGTCTGGCTTACGCCAAGACACCGGGCACCAAAACCATTGTCATCGATGGGGTTGAGCCAACCGAGTCAAACGCGAAGAAATACGTGTATTCCCGCGTTTGCTACCTCTATGCGCCTGACAAACCAACCGCAGAGGCACAATCCTTCCTCGATTACATCAAGTCTCCAGCCGGCCAGGAGATCGTGAAAAAAGTCGGTTTCGTGCAATATTGACTTTAAAATATTCCGCAGAGTATGTTGTTTACGGGCATCGTTGACAGGTTCGGCGATGCTCGTTTTCATTTCAATTCATCTCTCTCATTTTTGACGCGGCATAAGGACTATGGCATCTGAAAAATCATCCAACGCGAAGACAGGCCACAGGTTCCAACGCAGCGGTTTCTCGTATGAGCAACTCATTCGGTTTTTCTTCGCCTCCAATGCCGGATTGACCATCGTCATTCTGACGCTGATCATCGCATTCCTCCTCAAGGAAGGACTTGGATTTTTTCCGGGATACCGTCGGGACCTGGAGACCTATCGCATTGCCGGTCTGGAGTTCGTGGACATCTCAAGAGATAATCTCACTTCCCACGAGCAACTCATCAGCCTGCTCAATCGCGCTTACTATGCGGAAGTGAACGGAAAAAGCGCCCGTGAGCTGAAGCGGACCGAAGAAGCCAGCGCGCTTTACAACGCTTTCACAGATCAGGTGGGCCCGACAAGGGATCTGATGATCAACAATCCCCAAGCCGGGACAGACGCCAATGCGGGCATGAAGGCCGCTCTGCTTGGCAATTACGAGAAACAACGGGAAAAGGCCCTGAGCAAGCCCCTCAACACGCCCCACCTGACAGCGGAGGAGCGTGAAGGCTTGCTCGAATCGTTACGCACCCGGCCACCGGAAGCCACGGAGGATCCTCCTTTGGTCGCCGCGTTGGCGCAGGAATATGTCGCCGCCCAACAAAAACACGCCGCCCCGCTCCAGGAATTCCGAAAGGTTATTGATGATTTTGAGTCCGCAGGCTTTGATCTCGGCTCAATCGTCATGGAAATGACCGAGTCGGTGACGGTGACCAAAGAACAGCTGCAAACGGCTGACATTCTTGAAAAAGATCGGAAAACCCTCCTGGCTGCCGCCTCCAGCGAGAAAGATCCGGCTGAACGCGAGAGGCTGCTTGCCGATGCTCATGCGGCACTTGCCGACAAGCCTGACGTTGAGACGCCGATGCAGGCGCTGCTGGAGCGCAAGTCCGAGTGTGTCCGCCTGCACGAAGCCCTCAAAACGGCATCATCGGACGCTTTGACAAAAATTCCAAGCCGCCTCTCCGATCCGGATGCCGGACGTTTGCTGGGTGCGGCCCGGAAAGCATGGCCGGTTTTCATCGCGGATCTCGATGATGCACCCAAAAAAATCAACGCATGGAAGCACACCGATCCCGTGCCGCTCTCCGATGCGATCGTGTCGTTCCTGACCGGTAAAAAATGGGTTACGGGGGGAGAATGGCAGGATTTTTACGGGATCCTGCCACTGGCCGCCGGCTCGCTCATGATCGCCATGATTGCCTTGAGCATCTCGATTCCTGTCAGCATCAGCGCCGCCATCTATGTGAATCATTTCGCCAAGCCTCGTGAACAAGCACTGGTGAAGCCGGTCATCGAATTCATCCAAGCCATTCCGTCGGTGGTTCTCGGCTTTGTGGGTATTCTGGTGTTTGGCACGATCTTGCGGGAAATTTCCGTAATGGATGCGTTTCAATGGGTGCCGGGATTCCCGATCGAAGAGCGCCTCAACATTTTCACGGCCGGATGCCTTCTCGCCCTGATGAGCATCCCGACGATTTTCTCTCTGGCGGAAGACGCGCTCAACAATGTGCCATCCGCCTATGCCGAGGCATCCGAAGCCCTGGGAGCATCTCACGTGCAAACCGCTTTCCGCGTGATGATTCCGGCCTCATTCTCCGGTATTCTGGCGGCTATTTTGTTGGGGTTCGGCCGCGTGATCGGCGAGACCATGGTGGTGCTTCTTGTCGCCGGAAACCGCATCAAGATTCCGGATTTCAGCGAGGGCTTGGGAGCATTTTTCCAGCCCAGCCACACGCTTACCGGTATCATCGCCCAGGAGCTTGGCGAGGTGCCTCTGGGCAGTGTGCACTACCGCGCGCTTTTCGTCGTCGGAATTGTCCTGTTCGCTGTCGTTCTTGGCATCAATGCCACCGCCCATCACTTTGTGAATCGTGCCAAAAAGTAGATTAATTTCATGATCGATCCGGATATATTGATACGCAAAGGAATGCCCAAGGGTTATTTCAAGGATATTATCGTGCGCATCTCGCTCGGGAGTGTGACGTATCTGATTCTTCTGATCGCAATCATGCTGTTTGCCAAAATTGTCATCGATGGCGCTCCTGCGATCTTGTCTCCGAAATTTCCTTTTGTGGATATGGAGTTTCTCACGGCGAAAAATGAAACGCTGCACGTGTTTGATGACGCCGAAGGAACGCGACACAAGCTCCCCGCATCCAAATACAACGAATATCTCAATGCACATCCCGGGGATGTCATCTACAACGAAAAAACCTTTTCCTATTCGGGCGGAGGCATCGCGGGACCGATCGCAGGCACGGCGCTTCTCACATTGGGCGCCATCATGCTGGCGTTGTTTTTCGGGGTGAGCGCCGCGATTTATCTGGCCGAATACGCAAAGCAAAGCCCTTTCATCCATATGGTCCGGCTCGCGATTCTCAATCTGGCGGGGATTCCGTCCATCGTGTTCGGATTGTTCGGGTTTTCCGTATTTGTGCTGGCGGTTCCGGTCATCACGAACATGCCCTCGGACCGGTCATTGCTCGTCATCCCTTTGTTGATCAATGATTTTTGCCTCAGTTTCCAGGGATGGAACTCATCTCTCATGGCAGGTTGCGCCACGCTGGCTTGCATGATTTTGCCGGTGATCATCACGGCGTCCGAGGAATCACTGCGCGCAGTTCCCCAAGGCTTCCGCGATGCGTCACTTGCGATGGGCGCGACCCGTTGGCAAACCATCAGGAAATGTGTTTTGCCATATTCTCTCCCTGGCATCCTGACATCGTCCCTTCTTGCGATCACCCGCGTGGCGGGTGAAACGGCACCCATCATGTTCACCGCAGCCGTAGCGGCAAAAGACGATTTCCCATGGGAGGGATTGAAAAACCCCTTGGATATCCTTTCGTCCCAGGTCCAGGCATTGCCATATCACATCTACACCCTCGCGGCCCGCATTCCCAATTCCGAATACACCCAACGCGCGCAATACGGATCCGTTCTCGTGTTCCTCATGCTCGTGGCGGTGCTCTCATTCGGATCCATGATCCTCCGTGCAAAACTTCGCGCCAAACTCAAATGGTAAATTCTCCCACAGAAACACCCGTCTCGATGGATCATGCGGTCCAGATCCGGAACGTGAACTTTTCCTACGGCTCAAAACAAGTGCTGCATGATGTCTCTTTGAACATTCCTGCAAATCAGGTTACCGCGTTCATCGGACCGTCAGGTTGCGGCAAATCCACCCTGATTCGTTGCATCAATCGCATCAATGACCGCATTCCGGATGCTAAAGTCACCTCAGGATCCATCCTCGTCCACGGGATCGACATCCATCGTGAAGATATCAATCTCCATGAGCTCCGCCGCCGAGTCGGGATGGTGTTCCAAAAATACAATCCGTTCGCAAAATCCATTTATGAGAACGTCGTCTACGGATTGCGTATCGCCGGAGTGAAGAAGCGTTCCGAACTCGACGAGGCGGCTGAGAATGCCCTCACCAATGCCGCACTCTGGAACGAGGTCAAAGACCGCCTGCACACCAGCGCCTTCGGTCTCTCCGGAGGACAACAACAACGTCTCTGCATCGCCCGGGTGATTGCCACGGAGCCCGACATCGTCCTCATGGACGAGCCATGCGCCGCGCTGGATCCGCTTGCCACACTGAAGATCGAAGAGCTGATCAATGAACTGAAGAAAAAATTCACCATCGTGATCGTCACTCACAACATGTCGCAAGCGACCCGATGCTCGGATCGCACGGCGTTCATGTATCTGGGCAAGCTGATCGAATATGGCGATACGATGCAGATTTTCGAAAACCCGGAAAATTCACAAACCGAAGCCTACATCACAGGCGCCTTCGGCTGATTTGCCACTTTTCTATTTCATATGAACGATCATCAGGAAAAACCGATGGAATCCCGGACATCCGCGACCGCAGTGGATATCCGCAACCTGTCATTCAACTACGGTTCAACCCAGGCGCTCAAGGATATCGGTCTGAATTTGAAGCGGAACGAGGTTACCGCATTCATCGGTCCCTCGGGCTGCGGCAAATCCACGTTGCTGCGTTGCATGAACCGGATGAATGACGAGATCGTCGGAACCCGCGTTACAAAAGGCGAGATTCTCATCAACGACATCAACATTTATGACCGTTCGGTCGATGTGGTGAAGCTCCGGCGTGAGGTGGGCATGGTGTTTCAAAAATCAAACCCCTTCCCTTCCAGCATTTATGACAATGTCGCATACGGCTTACGCATGCGTGGCGAGCGCGACTCCGCGGTGCTCGACCAGTCCGTGCAAGAAAGCCTCGAATCCGCCGCGCTGTGGGACGAGGTCAAAGACCGTCTTCAGGAATCCGCACTCGGGCTTTCCGGCGGACAACAACAACGTTTGTGCATCGCCAGAACCATTGCGGTGAAACCCACCATCGTTCTCATGGATGAGCCCTGCAGCGCGCTTGATCCGATTGCCACCGCGAAAGTCGAGGACCTCATCTGGAAGCTCAAGCATGATTACACCTTCATCATCGTCACCCATAACATGCACCAAGCCGCAAGGGTTTCGGACAAGACGGCGTTTTTCTATATGGGCGAGCTGGTTGAATTTTCCGATACCGGCCGCATGTTCTCAAATCCAAGTGTCAAAAAAACCGAGGAATACATCACCGGCCGCTTCGGTTGATTTTCCCATTTCATCCGTAACCATTCATACACCATGAGCAATCAACACATATTTCAAGAGATGGATCTTTCCATGAACGCCCTTAGAGAAAAGGTCCAGCTCATGGCGTCTCTAACGGTTCAAAACATGAAGAACGCGATCCGGGCGCTTGTGAGCCGGGATATCGATCTGGCGCGCATCGTGATTGGTGATGATTCCGAGGTGGATGAGCTCGAAGTGAAAATCGACCAGTTGGGAATGGATATTTTAATCCGGTTCCATCCGATGGCGTCGGATTTGAGAGCGGTGATCACAGCGATGAAAACCGCACACAATCTGGAGCGCATCTCCGATCACGCCGTGAATATCGCCAAGCGCGCGAAGAAGATCTGCAAATCCCAATCCTCCATCGAGGTGAATATGGTCGAGCCGCTTTTTGCCATGGCAGAACAGATACTCAACGACGCGCTGCGTGCCTACAAGGATGGGGATTCCGAGCTTGGAGAAGGGCTCCACGCGGCTGATGAACAACTGGACAAGGCTTACAAAAAACTCTCCGCATCACTCAGTGGCGGCTTGGAAAACCCGGGCACAAATGCGGAAAACATTTTACACCTCATCTTTGTAGCACGCTCGATCGAGCGCATGGGTGATCTTGCGGTGAATATCGGGGAAGACTCCGTCTTCCTCAGCAAAGCCCGGGACATCCGCCATGAACAACGCAAAGCCCAAAGCTGAATCCTTACGGTTTCAAAAAATAGGGCCGGTGGGGATTGAACCCACGACCAACCCCGACTGTGTCGGGGTTGCTCTAACCATTCAAAAAAGTAAGCGCTTTTGCTGGGCTCTTCCAATTTTTCAATTTCCGTTCCATCAGCAAAGCCTCCTGCATGGTCTCAAAAGAGCGGCTGGTAACGAGTTCTAGCGGCAGTCCTAGGCGCTTTGTGGAATGGACAAAGCCGGTATTGTGACGGTCCAAACGGGCGGCAAGATTTTCCGTAGCGCCTATATAGTAGCGGCCTTTACTGCCACGTAACATGTAAACCCAAGCCATTGATGTTTTCAAAAGTAGGGCCGGTGGGGATTGAACCCACGACCAACCCCGACTGTGTCGGGGCTGCTCTAACCATTCAGAAAAGTAAGCGCTTTTGTTGGGCTCTTCCAATTTTTCAATTTCCGTTCCCTTAGCAAGGCCTCCTGCATTGTCTCAAAAGAGCGGCTGGCAACTAGTTCGAGCGGCAGTCCTAGGCGCTTTGTGGAATGGACAAAGCCGGTATTGTGACGGTCCAAACGGGCGGCAAGATTTTCCGTAGCGCCTATATAGTAGCGGCCTTTACTGCCACGTAACATGTAAACCCAAGCCATTATTGTTTTCAAAAGTAGGGCCGGTGGGGATTGAACCCACGACCAAAGGATTATGAGTCCCCTGCTCTGACCGCTGAGCTACAGCCCCGTTCCTGCTTGGACACGCGGACAAGCATGATCCAATGATGAACGTGGGTGCAAGGCTAAGGTTTGCTAAGTTTGAATCCACGACCAACCCCGACTGTGTCGGGGCTGCTCTGACCGGTTCCCCCGATAAGTCGGGGCTGAG
>JBIKNX010000022.1:0-20422 GCA_044358435.1 Luteolibacter sp. | reverse complement strand
GGCTAATGCCATACTTGCGGCACACTTCAGAGACTTTCATCCCTGTGTCGGTTTCTTTGAGGATCGCCACTATTTGGCTCTCTGTGAATTGGCTCTTTTTCATCGTTTCGTTTGCTTTGTAGCAACCCGAAACTCTGGTTTCAATCTGTTCCGCTACAGGGGACTCTTACAGGTTTAATTGACGATTTCTGTTCTCAGAAATGGATCGCGTGGCCTTCTGCGGCGAGGGTGGCTTCGTGAATCACTTCCGACATCGTTGGGTGGGCGTGGATGGTCGCGTGGATGTCATCGATAGTGAGTTCTTGATCGAGGGCGAGTCCCATTTCAGCGATGAGTTCAGTGGCATTGTCACCGATGATGTGGGCGCCGAGAAGTTCACCGTGTTTTTTGCCGTAAAGCAGTTTGGTGAAGCCATCGGTCTCCGCCGCGGCGACGGCTTTGCCGATCGCGACGAAGGGGATTTTCCCGACGACGTATTCGATGCCCGCCTCTTTGAGCGCGCGTTCCGTTTTTCCGACGGAAGCCACTTGCGGATGGCAGTAGGTGCAACCCGGGAAATTGGTGACCTTGCGTGGTTTGTAGCCTTCGACAAACAGGCCGTCGACGCATTGGAAAGCCTCGAAAGACGCGACGTGTGCGAGCCATGGCGGGCCATTGATGTCGCCGATCGCGTAGACGTTCGGGAGATTGGTTTCGTAGCGATCGCCGATTTTGATGTAACCGCGATCCGTGAGTTCGGGTTGAGTGCCGCCGGGAAGCACCGGTTGGATCCCGATGGCGACGAGGCAGACCTCCGCGGAGAGCGTACCGGTTTCTTTCGGGCCTTCGACGCTGATTTCCACGCGATCTCCGAGATCCTTGGTGGCGGTGACTTTGGTGTTGGTGAGGCAGCGGATGCCTTGTTTGGTGAGGGATTTTTCGAGTGCTTCGCCGACTTCCGTGTCCTCGACGGGAAGAATGTTCGGCAGCATTTCGATGATCGTGACCTTGGTGCCGAAAGCATTGTAGATATAGGCGAACTCCACGCCGATCGCGCCGGCGCCGATGATGATCATTTCCTTGGGTTGGTCGGCGAGAACCATGGCTTCTTTGGAGCCGATCACCGATTTGCCATTGAATGGCAGCGGTGGTAGCGGGCGGGAAACACAACCCGTCGCGATGATCGTGTTCCTGGTTTCGAGAACCTGGGTCGAGCCATCGGCTGCCTTGACTCCGACTTTGCCCGGGCCTTCGATCGAACCGTAACCGCGGATGTAGTCGACCTTGTTTTTCTTGAAGAGGAACTCGATGCCGCCGGCGAGCTTGTCGGAAACCTTGCGAGAGCGGCCGATCACTGCTGACCAGTCGTAGGACAGGCCCTCGATTTTGAGGCCCATTTCGCCGGCTTTGTGGGTGAGTGTTTGGTAGAGCTCGGCATTTTTCAGGAGGGCTTTGGTTGGGATGCAACCCCAGTTGAGGCAGGTTCCTCCGGCGCGGTCCGCCTCGACGCAGGCAACTTTTTTTCCATGTTGTGCCGCACGGATTGCAGCGACATATCCGGCAGGGCCGCCACCAATGACAATGAGATCGTAAGCCATAATGTTTCTATAAAGAGTCGCGGGGAGATTGATAGCGCCCGGCGTGATTGTCAAAGAGTGAAACAGGAGTAATCAAAAGAAAATGCGAACCGCGAATGAACGCGAATGGACGCGAATAAGATTATCTCTTGCATTTATAAGGGTTAAAAAACTTCTGTTACAGAATACGATTTCGAGAATGGTAAATATTCTTCAAAATTAGCGTCCATTCGCGTTCATTCGCGGTTAAAATTCTAATCAGATTTCTCAAATCACGCTTTCCAGCCAAGCGAGCATTTTTTTTCGGTAAGCCCCGTTATCCCGTGAAAGTGAATCGCCGTGCCGGCCTTCTTTGACATCAAAGAAGGTTTTGGGCTCGTTCGCCAGATCGAACAATTGCTTGCCTTGGGCAAACGGCACCACCTGATCTTTTTCGCCATGAATGACCAGCAAAGGCGTGCCGGTGATTTTTGAGATCAAATCCTTGGGGGAAAATTCGTCGGAAATCAGTTCTGCTCCGAGATCGCCTGCGGCCAGTCTCGCCATGGTCTGGTAAGAGGAGAACGCGCTATCAATGACGATCGCCTTCAATCCCACAGGGCGGATTTCCGCAAGTGCGGCCACGGATTTCGCGCCACCCAGGCTGTGGCCATAAGAAACGATTTTACCCTGCCGCACGTCCTTTCGCTGGGAGACGTATTGAAACGCGGCCTTCACGTCCTGCACCATGCCATCGCGATTCAGCACGCCGCCGGATTTTCCGAAGCCGCGATAATCATACATGAACACCTGGTAGCCGGCCTCGGCCATCCACATGACAAATCCCAGATGATAACCCAGTGATCCCGCATTGCCGTGGGAGAAAACCACGGTTCCTTTTGTCTTGTTGCCTTTTGCTTTCACGAACCAGCCGTGAAGTTTCGTGCCGTCCGCGGATTTGAAATCCACATCCTCATAAGCCAATCCCCATTTTTCAGGCGTTGCGGGTTGGTCATGGGTCGGGAAATAGAAAAGTTTGTTTGTATCGCCGTCGCCGATCAACTCACGCTTCAGTTTTGAGAGATCGCCGGTTTCATCCTGGAGCAGGCGCCGTACATCATCCAGTTTGATAGATTTTTGCTCAGTGGCCGTCTGCGCCTCCAGGCACAACGCGCTCAACAACCAACCTACGTATAACAACCCTTTCATTCCGAAAGACCCATAACCCATGATGAGGATTTGTCCAGACGGCAAGAGCCGGAGGATTGGCCCGGATTCTTCCGGAGACCAACCGGCGGACTTCCCGGTTTTGGCGTTGAGGACATGCCGAATGGAGAGATCCGGTCTTCAGAAAACAGGATGTTGCGGGTTGCATGGCGGTTCTCCGTGAGTAAGATACTTTGCTGGAAGCACGGAATTAAGTTCCATTTCATTCACTCGCATGATCGGCCTCGCTCTCAAAATGCTTTTTGGTGACAACGCCAAATACCTGATGCTCGTCGCGGGCTTGTTTTTCGCTACGTTCCTGATTGTGCAGCAGGCATCGGTTTTCTGCGGCCTCATGCGTTGGACGACCTCGACCTTGAAAAACGTCGCCGCCCCGATCTACGTGGTCGAGGAGCGAGTCGAGCAAGTGAATGAAACCAACCCGATGCGCGATACCGATGTCGCGCGCGTGCGCTCGGTCGCAGCGGTGCGTTGGGCGATGCCGCTTTTTTCCGGTTTGCAGCGCGTCCGGCTCGCTGACGGCAGTTTCAAGACCATCCAACTCCTAGGCATCGATTCCGCCTCTCTCGCGGGTGCGCCTGGGCGCATGGTTGAGGGGAATCTTGAAGACCTGCGCCTGCCCAACACGGTCGTCATTGACGAGCTCGCCACCACACGGTTGTCCTCGGACCCGAGCGATCCTTCGAAAAAAGTCAAAATCGGCGATCAATTTGAAATCAACGACGTTGAGGCCCGCGTCGTCGGGATCTGTGAGGCCCTGCGTTCTTTCACAGGCGGCCCGTATATCTGGACCACCTATGAGCGCGCCCTGCTCTACACACCGGGCGCGCGCAAAATGCTGACCGCCGTCATCGCCGCGCCCGTTGAGGGCATGACCGCCAACCAAGCCGCCGCCGAAATCGAGAAAGCCACCGGTCTTCGCGCATTTGTCAACCAGGGCTTCGGCCCGAATCCGCGCGACCGTATGACCCCCAAGGGCGAACATTACGGCGATTTCAACACTTCCACCATCTGGTGGTATGTCAAAAACACGGGGATACCCATTTCCTTCGGCACGACGGTTGTGATCGGATTTATCGTCGGGGTCGCCATTTCCTGTCAGACCTTTTACGCCTTCGTGTTGGATAATTTGAAGCATCTTGGGGCGCTGAAAGCCATGGGCATGTCGAATTTCCGACTGAGTATGATGCTCATTTTCCAAGCATTTACCGTGGGACTCATCGGCTTCGGGCTGGGTCTTCTCGCAACTTCCGGCTTCGCTTTGGGAGCCATCAACAACGGACAGCCGCCGTTTTACATGCAGTGGCAGATTCCCATCGGGGCCTTTGTCGCGATCCAAGTCATTTGCATGCTCGCCGCTCTCATGGGCATCATCCGTCTGAGTCTTTACGAACCCGCCATGGTCTTCCGTGCCTGATCCTCATCCATCATCCCACATCGTCGTTGATGTCCGCGCGCTTGAAAAAAGTTTCGGCGAGGGGCCGAACCGCATCCATGTGCTCAAACAGGTTAGCCTCCAAGCCTACACGGGAGAAATCATGATGCTTGTCGGGCCATCTGGCTGTGGGAAAACCACTTTGCTCAGCGCCATCGCCGGAACCTTGAAAGTTGAAAGCGGCACGATAAATGTTTTCGGCAGTCCGCTCGAAAAAATGTCCAGCGGCGCGCTCACCGGCTTCCGCTCCAAGCACATCGGTTTCATCTTCCAGCAATTCAATTTGATACCGACGCTTTCCGTCGCCGAAAATGTCGGCGTGCCTCTGTTGATCCAGGGATATTCCAGCCGCGTGGCCATCAAGCGCGCGCGTGAAATTCTTGAGAAAGTCGGTCTGGGTGATCGTTGGAAAGAGCGCCCCAACAAACTCTCCGGCGGCCAACAACAACGCGTTGCCATCGCCCGCGCACTGGTCCATGAGCCGCCACTTGTCATCTGTGACGAGCCCACCGCTGCACTGGATGCGCGCAACGGCGAGATCGTGCTCGATCTTTTCCGCGAAGTCGCGCGCTCGGCGAACCGCGCCGTGATCATCGTCACACATGACAACCGTATCCTTTCCTACGCAGACCGCATTGCCCGCATGGACGATGGCGAGATTGTTGAAGTCATTGAACAAAATGATCAGCGTGCCCAACATTTCATTCATGAGCACGCGCACTGACCCAAAGACCTGAAAACCTTATGTCCATCTTTTCCCTCATCCTCCGCTATGGTTCCATCGCTGCCGCGATATTCGGCGTCGTAGCCATCATCTTCGTACACCAGACCCAGGCGGAGAAGCAGATGCCCGCGCCGGGAAATCCTCCCATCATGCCTCCGCAGAAGCCCTTTGTTGAGTCGGTTGCGGCCACGGGCATTCTTGAATCCTTGAGCGAAAATGTCGCCATCGGTGTCCCGATTCCCGGCCTGGTTGCCGAGGTGCCGGTCAAGGTGAACGACAAGGTCAAAAAAAACCAGGTTCTTCTCAAGCTGGACGATCGGGATCTGCGTGCCGAGGAGCTCTCCGTTCAAGCCCAACAAGAAATTTCCAAGGCTCAGATCAAGGTCAGCGAAGCGCAACTCGCCAAGCTGCGATCCCAACTTGAGCGCCTCACTTCGGTGACCGACAGCCGTGCCATCAGCCGGGATGATCTTGAAAACCGCAAGCAGGACGTGGCGGTTGCCGAGGCGCAAGTCGCCGCCGCCAAGGCGCAGCTCGCCGCCGCGGAGGCATCGCTCAAACGCATTTCCCTGCTGATTGAGCGACTGACCGTTTACGCCCCGCAAGACGGAACAATCCTTCAGGTCACCGCCCATGCCGGCGAATACGCCGCGACCTCGCCCAAGTCTCCGGCGATGATTCTCGGTGACATCGACCGGCTGCAAGTCCGTGCCGACATTGATGAGCAGAACGCCATCCGCATTCGGCCGGATCAGAAAGCCTACGGCTATCTCAAGGGAGATCCGAGCGTCACCTTTCCATTGGAGTTCATTCGCCTGGAGCCCTATGTCATTCCCAAAATTTCTCTAACAGGATCGAGCACCGAGCGGGTTGATACCCGAGTGCTGCAAGTCATCTACTCCCTGGAGCGCCCGAGTGATCCTCCACTTTATGTCGGTCAGCAGGTGGATGTGTATATCGAAGCCCCCGACCGCCACAAGTCACCATGAAAGCCCGCATTCTCGCATTTCCTGCCGCCCTCCTCCTCGGTTCCTGCATGCTCGGACCGGACTTCAAGCTCCCGGATGACACGGGTGGCCTGAAATGGAAAGCATCCGATTCCACAGCCGGAACCCGTCTCCCTGATAACTGGTGGAAACTCTTCAACGATCCCGGACTGAACCGCTTGGTGGAGCGCTCGCTCGCCGCAAACAACGATCTCGCTGCCGGCAAAGCCCGGGTCGAGACCGCCCGCGCGCTCGTCGGCGTGGATCGCGCACGGCTTTTCCCTTCGTTGGATCTGACAGGTTCCGCAAATGCCTCGCGCGGCTCCGCGGATGTGGTTCAGTCAAACATGCCGCACGGCGCGAGCGCTGATCTGACATCCCGACATTACCGCAGCACGTTTGATCTCGCCTATGATCCGGATCTCTGGGGTCGCAACAGGCGCGCGATCGAGGCCTCGTCCGCCCAAGCCGCGGCTACCGAGGCCTTGCTCGATTCCCAGCGCCTCGGCCTCGCCGCGGAAGTCGCGCGGCAATACTTCCTGCTTCGGGGTTTGGATGCCCAACACCATATTCTGACGAGCACGCTCAAAACCCGCCAAGATTACCTTGAGATGCAAAACTCGAGAGCCGATGCCGGTCTCGCCGACGGCATCACCACCAGCCGCGCGAAGACGGAAGTGGAGCGGGTTAAGGGAGACATCGCCAGTGTGGAACGCCAACGTGGAGCGGCGGAAAACGCGCTTGCTGTGCTGTGTGGCAAGAGCCCGGCGGATTTCACCCTCCCATCCGCGGATTCCGATCGCGCGTTGCCTGTGATCCGGCCCGGGCTTCCCGCAGCGGTCCTGTTGCGCCGCCCGGATGTGCGCGCTGCCGAGCAGGAACTCCGCGCCGCCAATGCGAAAATCGGCATCGCGGAAGCCGCGTTCTATCCGAATTTTTCGCTCTCTTCCGGAGGCGGATTTGAATCCACTGATGTTTCGCAATTCCTGAACTGGCAGAATCGTGTGCTCTCCATCGGTGCCGGTGTTGCCATGCCGCTCATTGATGGAGGGGCGAATAAAGCGAACTATTCCGCCGCGAAGAGCGGCTACGAAGAAGCGCTTGCGAACTACCGGCAGGCCTTGCTGATCGCCCTCCGTGAAGTGGAGGATGCCATGGTGGATCTCAAAGGTTTGGGAAAATCGAGGTCCGCTCTCGAGCTCGCTCACAAAAGCTCACAGGAAACCCTGAGGCTTTCTCGGGATCGCTTCGAAAAAGGCCTGACCAACTATTTTGAAGTCGTCGATGCCGAGCGTGACACACTTCAAATGGAACTCTCTCTCAGCCAGATCCGCGCTCAAGAGCGCATCACGCTCGCAGCCCTTGCCAAATCACTTGGCGGGGGATGGAGCGGGAAGTAGATTGACCCGTCCATGCAGATGCCCATGAGAATCTACCCTTAGGTAGTAGATACGAATTTTAATCCGTAATTTTTTAGCGATTTTTTAAGCTTGGGATGGAAATAATCTACTCTCGAAGGATGATTCATGATGCTGATTGGAAGCAACTTGAGGCTGCTCTTTAAAAAGCCAAGCACTCTCGTGCCGGGGCTCCTGCTGCAATGACAGATTAAGACTTCAATGAGGCTGTTCTGTATTTGAATCGGACAGGCTGTCCTTGGCGCGATCCGACGGTTGAGTTGGGCAACTGGCATTCAGTCTACATGCGTTCCAGGTGCAGGCAGGAGCATGGGGTTTGGGAAAACTATGGTAGTTTCTGAAATCTGATCGGTTTGCCGGGACACGTGAACTCATTTTCGGTCTCACGCATATCGGTAACCGATGGCGCGCACGGTTTGGATGATTTTTGGATCAGCGGGATCGGCTTCGATTTTTTTACGGAGCAGGAAGATGTGTTGATCGAGTGTGCGGGAGTCTGGGAAATAATTGAGACCCCAACAGGAATCGAGAAAAGCATCACGTGAGACGGCTTCGCCACGATGGTTGTGAAGTAGTTGCAGCATGGAAACTTCGCGTGGCGTGAGTTCGATGGTCTGGTTGTCTCGCTGTGCAATGAGCGCGCGCGGATGTACGGTTAGGTTGGCTAGGGTGAAGTGGTCGCGCTTGTCTTGAGGGGCACTACGGCGGAGGGCAGCGCGGATACGGGCCATCACTTCACTGCGGGTAAAGGGCTTGCGAATGAAATCGTCCGCACCGAGATCAAGTCCGACGACGACATCGATTTCCTGGTTCTTGGCGGATAGAAATAAAATTGGGACCGTGCGGTCGCTGGCGCGGACACGGCGGCAGACTTCATAGCCGTCAATGTGGGGCATCATGATGTCGAGGCAGAGAAGATCGGGTTTTTCTTTTCGCCACAAATCCACGGCTTGTTTTCCGTCCTGTGCGCGAAGAGTGTTGAAGCCTTCGCTTTCGATGCAGGTGGCGAGTGCATCGAGCGTAAGCGGATCGTCTTCGGCGATGAGTATGGTCATGGGGCGGCAGTAGATGAGTTGATTGCTGGTGGAGCTGGCGCCGAGACTTGAAGGCGGAATGTGGTGTTTTCCGTGGATTCTAACAACGCAAGATCTCCTCCCATGCGGCGCGCAAGATCGCGCGCGATGGAGAGCCCGAGTCCTGTGCCGCTGGAGCCCTCGTTGATGGATTGGCATACCCGTTCAAAGGGTAGGAAAATGCGTTGGCGCGCGTCTTTTGGAATGCCTTTTCCACGATCGCTGACTTCGAGGGTGAGAGTGTTTGATTTCAGTTCACACGTCAGTCCTAGCCAATGTCCGTCTGACGCGTATTTTTCGACATTGGAAATCAAGTTGCCGGTGATTTGGCTGAGTGCGTCTGGATCGAGAATAACCGTATCTTCGGCGGAGATGTTCGTTTCGATCACGATGCCACGTCGCTCCAGCGGGGGACGGAAAGTTTCGATGACGCGGTGGATGACATCGGCCGGGACGCAGGGGGTTGGCTTCAATACCAACGAGTCACGCTCGCAGTGGGAGAAAGTAAGGACGTTGGCAACGAGTCTTGATAAACGTTCGATTTCCTCTGCGACGATATGGAGCCTGCGTCGGGCCTCTTGTGGTCTTTCTGTTAGAGATTCAGTGGCAAGGTCGAGATTGAGTGAGAGATTGGTCAGGGGTGTGCCGAGTTCGTGGGAGACGCGGTTGACAAAGGAAACGCGTTCCGAGGAAAGTTTGAGCGCACGTTTCTGTTGGAGAAAAAGAATGATGCCGGATGCGAGCATTAGGATGGCAAAAGTGGTGGCTATCGCCATGATGGATGGATCGTGCGAGCGGGTGATCACAAGCCCGTCCCATGAGCGGATTTGCCATTCTCCGAAGAGTGTGCGGATGGGAATGATGGAGGCGGCGGGCCCGCGCTGCTTGAGGTTAAGGGAGGCTAATTGGCCCATGGCGGGGGACTCGATACTGACTTGCTCGCCCGCTTCACGGAGCGGTGTCAGCGGCGTTTCTATCCACGATGTTAGATGGTCGGTTGTGGATTTGCGAACTTCAGTAAGATCGATAACAAACACGACAAGAACACCGAGCTCAGGCGTGCGGCAGTGGAGGCGAAAATTAGGATCGGAGGTGGCAAGCCAGTTGCCTTTTTCGGGCAGCGGATTCTTCAACATCTCCGCATCGAGAATGGAGGCGCTTGTGGAATGGAAAGGTTTCTTACCTCCTGTTAGTTGGATTTCTGGAATTTTCTGGGTAGTGTGTATGGGCTCTATGGTTTCATTCTTATTCTTTTTACTCTTGTCAGTGAAAATGCGGATTAAACGCACTCCGCGGACTTCTGCCGCTTGCGCGGAAAGCTCGTCCGGGTTGTTGTGAGCAATATCGGTTAGACTGTCGAGATGACTGAGGTAGAGGTTATCGAGTCGCGTGAGCTCTGCGCGGAAGACTTCGTCAAAGTCGAGCAGGCGCTCGCGGTCGGCCGGGCTTCGGGTTTCCTCATCACGCCGCGCCACGCGCTCGCCGCCAACCATCACGAGGATGGCGGCTGTGAGCATGGGAAGGATGGTGATGAGGGCGAGGCGCATTAGGGCTTGGCGGGCTTGGCCAGTCTGGCTGTAACGAAAGCAAACCAAATGCGGTTCGCCGAGTCCGTATCCACTTTGGATGACGGCGGGCGGCTGATCGTGCCGAGCAGGAAAGGTTGGTCAATCATAACGACCGAAGATGTTTGTACCGTCTGTTTTTGGAACTCGGGCATTTTAATACCAGGGCTGCCCGGCGTTTCCCAGTTGTTATATCCCGCCAGTGTCACCATTTGCGGCATAAGCCTGAGATCCACGAAGCGTCGGTCTTCGGATAGAAGGGGTTCTATTTCCAAGGTGTTGCCGATATTGCAGGTTTGCCATGCCGTCGCGTAGACTCCAACGCCGACCGTTGTCGGTTCGGAATTTGGTTTGGCCGCGTCCTTTTTATTGTCGATTTTAGCAGGCGCATACTCAGTGGGATAGATGTGCTCGCTGATACTTTGGGTTGAAGAGATTTCGCCACTGCGCCCGCCGCAGATTTGGAGGATTTCCTGCCGGACGGATTCCTTTCCGAGCTCGGAGATAAGTTTGGCATACAACGCAGGATCTGAGAGTTTCTGCCGCTGGAGGTCAGCCGCCATGGCTAGAGGGAGGGAAAACGCCTCGTAACAGATGGATATGTTTACGGGCTCTTTTTCCTCGGGCTCGCTTTCCGCTTCAGAATTTTTAGCCGGGGCTTTGACTGCGACGGGAGTCCCCCTGTAGGGATCGGCTGGTTTTTCCTGTGCGTGCAGGGTTGCGATGAGTAGCGATGCAATGAGTAATGTTGTTGTTTTCATAACGAAGCCATTTAAGCGGATTTTTCCGCATGAAGTGTCAAAGGATTGTCAAAATTTGGACGGGAGAGGAATTGGGTTTTTGTCGGGACATTTGGGAAATGCTTGCTTTAGAGTTTGGTCGAACTCAGGTAATTATCAGAAAACATTTATGGCAACCATCACCAAACGCGACCTTGTCTTAAAAATCACTGACCAGTTGGGGCAGAAAGGCATGATTTTCACACAGAAGGATGTGCATGAGATCGTGCAGAGTTTGATCGATGGAATTACGGAAAGTTTGGCACAAGGCGATGCGGTGGTGTTGAGAAATTTCGGGGCGTTTCAGGTGAAGGAAGTGGCGGCAAAGGTCGGGCGCAACCCCAAGCAGCCGGGCAGCAAGGTGCTCATTCCCGCGAGGGCATCGGTCAAATTCAAGCCCGGCAAGGAAATGAAGGAAAAGGTCGCCACGATCCTGCAGTTGATCCGCGAGCAACAAGCGTCCGAAGCCTGAGTCTCATCGCAAGCCTCGGCGGCAGGTTTGATTTTTCCGAGCCACCGCGACGCGGGGCTTGTTTGATCGGAACTTCGTAGTCAAGCTCCCCACGGAAAGAGCCATGAAGGAAAGGATCGACGAGCTGGAGCAATGGGGGGCGGATGTGATTTTCGGCCGCGCCCGTGGCTTTCGCGCCAGCCTTGCGCGGGCGTTGATGCTCGGTTTGTCCGGGCTCTTCCGATTGTTGGTGCAACTCCGCATCGCGCTTTTTCGCAAGGGTTGGAAGCATCAGGAATATCTCGGAGTCCAGGTGGTGTCCGTCGGAAACATCACCGTTGGCGGGACTGGGAAAACTCCAGTGGTCGAGCTTCTCGCGAGATCGCTGCGCGATGAAGGCCGCAAGGTCGCGATCCTCTCCCGCGGTTACAAAAGCAAGAAGCTGGATGAAAAACAAAAATGGAAGGATGCGAACCAGCGCCCCATTCCCTCGAGCGAGATGCCGAAAGTGGTCTCGACGGGCAGCGCCTTGTTGCTCGATTCAAAGTTTGCCGGCGATGAGCCGTTCATGTTGGCGAAAAATTTGGAGGGGGTATCGGTCATCGTTGACAAGGATCGTGTCAAAGGAGCGCGTTTTGCTGTTGGCCAGCTTCAAGCCGAAACGTTGATTCTGGATGACGGGATGCAGAATTTCAATCTGGCGCATTCCATCGATGTGGTGTTGGTGGATTCCCGTTCGCCATTCGGAACCGGTGCGTTGTTGCCGCGTGGCACCTTGCGCGAGCCGCCAAAAAATCTGCGGCGCGCGAGTTTCATCCTCATCACGAAATGCGACGGCACTTCCAACGCCGTGCTGATCGAGCGCATCCGCAAATACAACCAAACGGCGGATATCATCGAGTGCGCGCACGGGCCGAAATATCTGGAAAATCTGTTTACTCGCGAGCGGATGCCGCTGGATTTCCTGCAAGACAAATGGGTGGGGGCGATCAGCGCGATCGCGGTGCCGGACAATTTCGAGCGATTGCTGATGAAGCTCGGCGCGCGAGTGGAGATCAAACGCCACTTTTCCGATCACCACCGCTTCAACCGCCGAGATGTCGATCAATTCATGCAGCGCTGCATTGAGCGGGATATGGAACTCATCCTGACCACCGAAAAAGACGCGGTGCGTTTTCCAAAGCCAACGGAAATCAATGTACCTGTCTATTTCCTCCGGATCGAAGTCGAAATCCTGACCGGGCACGAACATTGGGAAAAACTCATCCGCCTGCTCTGCGATCCAAGGCCAGTCAGAGAATCCGTGTTGAATCGGGTGGGATGTTATCGGACATGATGGATGAATCTGATTAATTTAACCACGAAAATCACGAATGACACGAAAGGTTCAGAATCGAATCGTAGTCTTCTCTAGAATAATGATAACCGCATCATCCTAATTTTTCGTGTATTTTGTGTTTTTCGTGGTTACCTCCTCGGAATTCGTCTTAAACCAAAGCCATGCTCACCCTAGGAATTCTCGGCTCAGGCTCCGGCTCGAACATGCAGGCGATCCTGGATGCTATTGTCACGGGAACCCTGCAGGCAAAAATCGCCATCGTGCTCTCGGATCATCCGGATGCGTATATATTGAAGCGTGCCGCCGACCACGGGATTCCCTATGCGGTGATGGATTGTGCGGGACACAAAAGCAAGTTTCCGGATTCCGTCCAAGCGCGGACGGCGGAGATTTTGAAAAAGGCAGGGGTCGATCTCGTCTGCCTGGCGGGCTTCATGCGTTTGGTGAAAGCGCCGTTGCTTGATGCCTTTCCCTCGAGAATTCTGAACATCCACCCATCCCTCTTGCCGGCATTTCCGGGAGTTGCCGCATGGGCACAAGCGGTTGAGGCCAAAGCAAAAGAGACGGGCGTCACGGTGCACGTGGTGGATTCCGGAATGGACACCGGCCCGCTGATCCTCCAAGAAAAGCTGGAGATTCTGCCAGATGAAACCGCAGATGCCTTGCACAAGCGCCTGCAGGCGATCGAACACCGGATCTATCCGATGGCGATCACCCGTCACGCCAATTCGCTCAAACCATGAATGCCTCCGCTGTCCAACCTCTTCTCAAGCATCTTTCCTCCGTGGTCATTGGGGCGGAAAAACCTGCGGAAATGCTTCTCACCGCCTTGCTGGCCGACGGTCACGTGTTGATTGAAGGGGCGCCGGGAATTGGAAAAACCACCCTTGCACATACCCTTGCCAGCTCGATCGGCGGAGTTTTCAAGCGTATCCAATTCACTCCGGATCTGCTGCCCGCGGATCTGCTCGGTTACAATTTGTATCGAGCCGATCAGGGGGGCTTTGAGTTCATTCGCGGTCCGGTTTTTTCTAACTGCCTGCTTGCCGATGAGATCAACCGCACCTCGCCGAGGGTGCAATCCGCTTTATTGGAGAGCATGAACGAAGGTCGGGTGACCATCGATGGGGTCAGCCATCGTCTCCCCAAGCCTTTCATGGTCATCGCTACCCAGAACGACACCCACAGCACCGGAACGTTTCCTCTGCCCGAACCGCAGCTTGACCGGTTTCTGCTTTCTTTGCGCATGACTTTGCCTGACGCCACGACGCAAACCGATATCCTTCTCGCCCACGCCGCGACGAGCACGGAGCAGCATGAGTCGCCTGACCTCGGTGTGGATGGTGAGATGATCCAGAGACTCCAGTCATTTGTCGGCAGCATTCCGGTTTCCCGAACGGTTGCGCAATACATCACGGATCTTTGTGAGAGTCTGCGTAAAATGGCCGGCACGGAACACAGCGTTTCTGTTAGAGCGGCACTTGCCTTGCTCCGCGCGGCGAGAGCCAACGCCTTCTTGGAATCCGCCGTCGCGGTTTATCCAGACCACGTTCAAGCCGTTTTTTCGGCCGTCATGCGCCACCGCATCCTTTCCGATCAGGATCTGGATCCGATCGAACTCATCGAAACCGCGCTCGCCAGAACCCAGGTGCCCTGACTCAGGCCAATCCGCGTTCCGAGACCTCGTCTTCATCCCAACCGAGATAATGTCCGAGTTCGTGGAGGAAGGTCGTGCTGATTTCATCTAGAAAATCCTGCTCATCCATCTCCACGTATTCCCAGATGGTGTCTACGAAAAGCCGGATGCGCGGTAGGTTTTCCGGATCGGGCTCATCGATCAGGGAGGCGCCTTCGAAAACTCCGAGCCATCCTTCTTCCTCGCTTCCGGCAACCGGCTTGGAATCGAAATGGATCGGACAGTTCAACGCATGAGCTTTGATCTCATCCGGTAAAACTTTGATGATTGCGGCGATTTCCTGTTCCGCCATCGATATCAATTCCGTGCGATCCATCTGCATTTGAAAAGGGGTTCTTATTGCTCAAGCGGCTTGATGGGAGGAGCTGGATCCAAGGGAGGCAGACCGGCCGGTTCGACAGGAGGAGCAGTGCTCGGGTCGAGCACGGGCAACGGCACGTCACCATCAGGATTGATGACCGGAGGCTGGAGGTCGGTGTTCCCGTTCAAAGGCGGCAAGCCGGCTTCGCCGTTTGAAATCATGACCGTTGGGACAAATCCGACTTCGCCGCTGTCGAGTTCGACTTTCGCATAGCTTCCCGACAAAGCGACGATTTTCATCGGTGTGCCCTGCTCCAGCAGCTTGTCGGCGGCCTGATCCTCTTTCGGCTTGTCTTTGTAGAACGCGGTGTTGTTGATCGCCGCGCTGACAAATTGACCCGGTTTGAGTTCGTTGCCGTAATTGCCGTTGTTCACCTGACCTGAGGGTGGCCGCAGCGGATCGATGCCGGATCCGCTCAGGGATGTGCCGGCCGGATCACAGGCGGTCAAGACCAGCGCAACAGGAGCGGCAATGAGAAGTTTCGCTTTCATGATTTTGCTATGCTGACATGCCGGAGAAATGGGGTCAACGTGTTTCAGCGTTCCGACGGCATTTCCAGCTTTCATACCCGCCAAACTGGGATTAACTCCACGCATGCGCGTTCTCGCCATTGATCCAGCCGTCCGCAATACCGGCTATGCCATTCTCGAAGGCGACCCGCGCAAACCTACGGTCCTGGGTTACGATGTGATTTCCATTCCGAAAAACATCCCGCAATCCGGCGCCCTCTCCGCGATTCGAACCCACCTTGTTCATCTCATCCGAAAACATCAGCCAGAGGAAATCGCGGTCGAGGGCATTATCTACGTCCAATCCCACCGCACCGCCATTTCCATGGGAGCCGCACGTGCTGCGGCCATGATCGCGGCGGCGGATCACGGGATTCCGGTTTACGAATACTCTCCCAAAAAAATCAAAATGGCGGTGGTTGGAAAGGGGACGGCAGACAAGGCGCAAGTCGCTTTCATGGTTCGCGCCTTGCTCGGTCTTGCGGAAACCCCACCCTCGGATGCCGCCGATGCCTTGGCCATCGCACTCGCCCATCTTCAGGCTTCGGATCCCCTCCGTGCGAAGCTGCTGGACCGCCGCCTGATTTAACCTTGAAAAATATCATGACGGATTGGAATCAACGCTACGAACTCGGAGACACCCCATGGGAAAAAGGCCGGGCGGCGCCGCCGTTGGAGGAGTTGTTAGAAAAAATGGACTCGTCCATTTGGGGCGAAGGCCCGGTGCTCGTTCCCGGCTGCGGCACCGGCCACGATGTCCGCGTGATTAGCTCGCTCGGACCGGAAACTCTCGGCCTCGATCTCGCGCCGCTCGCTCTTGCCAAGGCCACCGAATTTCCGACAACCGGGAAAGAAACCTACGAGCTCGGCGATTTTCTCGATCCCGCCTGGCGCAGGGGAAAAACCTTCACCGCGATCTGGGAGCACACGTGTTACTGTGCCATCGATCCCTCACGCCGTCCCGATTACGCCGCCGCCTGTAAAGAGCTCATCCCGCCCGGCGGCCATCTCATCGGCGTGTTTTTTCTCACACCCAACGACCCCGGCGAAGAGGACGAAGGTCCGCCGTTCAATGCCTCGATCGAAGAACTCGACACCCGCTTCGCCCCCGAATTCGAACGCATCGAATCCTGGGTTCCGGAAACCTGTTTTCCCGGAAGAGAAGGCAAGGAATGGATCGCGATCTATCGGCGTGTGTGTGAAGCAGAATGAGGAGATTTTCTAACCGCTCTCACTTCTTCTTCATCAGCTTCAGCATCTCCGTTGCGAACGCATCGCCAAGGCGGATGAAGAAGCGACCGCTGCCATCGTAGTGGTAGCCAAGGTTGCTGCCGTGCATGCGCCATTGGAAATCCGCTTGTTCAAGTTCCGCCGGGCTGGCTTTGCCTTGGAGTGCGTCTTTTTTCATGCGCCAGATCGCAACTTCCGGAGTAGTGAGCGGCCAGCTTTCGACGGCTGTCACGGTGCCGGCAAGTTCCGGAGAACGGGCCGCTTCGCGATGGCCGTTGGCGACGTGGTTTGACAGGGCTTCTTCGCGGAAAGCCGGCGTTCCCAACACGCCGATCACAAAGGGCATTTTGGGCTGTTTCACCTCTTTGCGGAGATCCTGAATGAAATGCACCATGTTGCTACTATAGTTGCCGTAGTATTCAGGATCGAACTGGTCGTTGAATCCTTGAAACCACACGCCGCCAGCCACTTCAAAGCCGGCTGCCGGATCGTATTCCGGGTGATAGGCTTTCGGATCAGCCAAAACTTTGCGGACAAATGTGATCATTTCGTTCCAATAAAAACCGGCGGCTGCCTGGGAAGGCATCTCGCCCGGAGGTGGAACCAGCTTGCCTTGTAGCTCTTTGCTCTTCGCGCCCAGTGCGGCAACTTTTTCCTGCTCAGCGGCTTGTTGCTCCTTGGGCAATTTGGCGATCGCTGCCTGCAGGGTGCGTTTCTGGTTTTCGAGGTCTTTGATGTCTTTCGCCATCTGTACCATGTCTTTCTCCACTCCGCCGCCAGCGAGGTATCGATCCCAAGCGGCCTTTTTCTCCTGCCATTTCACGAGCTGGGCTTTTTCGTTCGCGGTCGGTTGATAGGGGCCTGCGGATGGGGGGCGGAAATCGTAGTGGAGCGATTTGCCACCCCACGCGGTTTTGATGATCAGGATGGGTTGATCGAGGGTTTTTTCCATCATGATCCCGAATGCGTATTCGGGTCCGAAGGCGGTGGGCCGCGCGCCGTATCCGGTGCTCAAAGGTCCCGTCGCCACGCCGGGTTCGGCAGCCCGGTTCACTCCGCCGTAGGCTGCGATGTAGGTGCGCTTGCCGACCGGAGTTCCCATTTTTTGCTCCCATGTCGTTGCGATTTCCAGCGCATTTTTCATGGGTTTGGTGAGAGTCATCGTATCAAGGACGATTTGATCGGTTACCTTGGGAGTGAAAATGGCGGACAGCTCCTTGTCGCGCGCCAGGCGGGCGGGATCGGTCTGGCGCTTCTTGAATTCCTCGTATCGCTCGGCGCGCACTTTATCGATTTCCACCTTCAAATTTTTCGTGAGCAATTCTCCGAATTCCTTTTTCGGAAGCTTGGCATTTGCCGGATCTTTCATCAGGTCTTCGCGCATGATCGGCTCTGATTTCACCCTGACCTCACGGTCGATGCCTGCGGTCAACAAGGCCCATTCTTCCGCCGTCGGCACATACGCCGGCTTGGGCAGATACGCCAAAGTGGAGACTTCCGCGTGTCCCTGCATGTTCGATTGCCCGCCAAGAATGTAGACCTGCAATTTTTTTCCACCTTTGTCTGCTGCGCTCAGGTGTCCGCCGGTAACGACAAAGAAGGCGAGCATGGTGGTGGCCGATAATAATTTTTGGGTCATAGGATGGAGCTTCAGGATCTGGGGTTTTGAGGCAGAATGGAACAAACCAAACGTAATGGGCCGGATCACTCTGCCAAGGAGCAATTGGGGATCCCTGAAACGCCCTTTCGTGGACCGCGCGAGTCCACTCGCGCCCCTTGGATCAGTCACTTGGAACGTGGCAGCTCGAAGCGAACACAGAGATTTTGGGAAAGAATGCGAAACGCCCTATCATGCGGATCTTTTCGTCCCTTGCTACGTTTCTGTTCAGTCGTGTATGTCCATCCACTCTTTCACAACGCCTTGCAATCGACTGAAAATCTCTCGCCAAAACGGCTACACCTTTTTTGGAACGGCTTTAAACTTCGGATTTCGTGATGGAATCTCTTATCGATGCGGCCGGAACCACACGCCGAACCCAAAGCGCTATCCGATGAAGGATGTGGTGATGATCAAGGCTTTGTGAAATACGAAACCCCCAACTGTTCATTCCAAGAATTAAACCTCTCTTCTTTTCGTGTATTTGGTGATTTTCGTGGTTAAACTCTTTTTAGTTAAGGTAACCAGCAAGCCAACATGAACCCTCCTCCTGAAATCATCATCTTTCCCAGCCCCGTGAGTTACACGGAAGGTCTGGAAATTCAGGAAAAAACCGTGGCGGAAATTTTAGCAGGCAAAGCCCATGATCAGATTCTCCTGTTAGAACATGAGCCGGTTTATACGATAGGGAGGCTGCGTGATCAGTCGTCGCTGCGTTCGCCCGACTCACTTCCTTATCCCATTTTTGAAACGAATCGGGGCGGTCAAGCGACCTACCACGGCCCTGGCCAGCTGGTCGGTTATCCTTTGTTAGATTTGAATTCTCGCGGTCGTGATTTACATGCGCATCTGCGTTCCATCGAAGACGCACTCATCGCCGCTTGTGGAGATCTCGGGGTCGCCGCAGGCCGACGCGATGGTCTAACAGGTGTATGGGTAGAAAATCGCAAGCTCGCTTCCATCGGTGTGGGGGTGCGGAAATGGATTTCCATGCATGGCTTCGCCATCAACATCACGCGTGAGTCCCTGCCGCCCTTTCTCGCCATTACCCCTTGCGGGTTGGATGGAGTTTCCATGACCTGCCTCGCCGCTGAAACGGATCAGGAAATCACGATGGGAAAAGCCATCGATGCGATTTCCGCAAGACTGGTTGAGAAGCTGTCAGTTGCCGGGTAGAGAGATATGAACTGAGAACAAGCAGTTCTTGAAAAAAGATTTCTTTACAGAAGGTAACGAAGAGAAGGAAGGAGCTACGCGCGCAAATTTTCGATTTTGGAATTTTGGTTAGACCGTTTCTCAAAAGTCTTTTCGTAAAAAGCTGAATTTTTTACTGGTACTATTTTAAACAGCCATTTGACTAGTGTATCGGTCGCACACGTCAACTCCCCAACCCTGAAAACTGCTCCCTAGAAGAGTTGCGGATAGCTATCGATTGTTGTCCTGATCAAAAGGCTCAAAAAAGACTCAACGCAATTCATCTCATGCTTTGTGGTGGTTCTTTTGAACTCACTCAAGCACACAGTTGTATTACGGAAAGATGTCTTCAATTATGGATTGAGCGCTACAACTCGGGTGGCATCGACGCCATCACTTACCGTCCTCGCTCGGGTCGCCCCAGAGTGCTATCTCCTGACTCAGTTCGTGAGGAAATTTTGCCAGTTTTGGATGATCCATCTCTTGCTGGGCAGCGCCATTGGACGGCTGTTAAACTATGCGGATGGTTGCGTGAGAGCCGCGATCTGGATCTTTCTTATCCCACACTCGTGCGTTATCTTCATGAGCAAAATTACGCACGACGTATTCCCAGGCCTGTTCCAGAACCACCAAATAAAGATCTTTGGATCGATCAGCGTGAAGTTTTTGCCAATGAACTCATCGATTTACTCGAAGATCCAAAAGTGAAAACGTTTTTTGGTGATGAGGCTGGATTTGAGGGCGATCCGCGCCCTCGGCAACGCTGGGTAAAGAGAGGTTCACGTCCCACCCAACCTTACTACGGGGGGCATGTTCGGAAGAATGTTGTTGGAGCTGTCAATCCAGCCGACGGCCAACTCGTTAGTTTGATTGTTCCTCACAACGACACCGAGGTATTTCAGGCGTTTATTGACACCATGGCATTGGAGGTTCCTGTGGAGAGGGGAAAACGAGTGGTTTTGATTTTAGATAATGCAAGTTGGCACAAATCCAAGTCACTGATTTGGCATCATATTGAACCGAAATTTCTGCCAGCCTACAGCCCAGACTTCAATCCAATCGAGAGACTCTGGCAACATCTCAAAGGTCAATACCTAGCTGGCTTTCTCACTAAGCACGGAGAAGAACTCTCGGATAAACTTTTCGAATCGATTCGTGATCTCTTAGGAAAACCAGAAACTATCATGTCCGTCTGCAACACTCATACGCCATAAACGAAATAACTTTTGAGAAACGGTCTAAC
>JBIKNX010000021.1:0-20629 GCA_044358435.1 Luteolibacter sp. | reverse complement strand
TACCGCAGCTTCGAATTGCTACAAACCACTCTGTTTCATACACTTGGGAAACTACCGGAGCCGAAGTTCACCCACAAATTTTGCTGAAGAGCCAAAAAATACAATGCGTTCTAATGATAAAAGACATGATCCATTGATTTGGCAAGCAGCATGCAATCGCCTACTTAATTCAATCAGGGTGATGGAGGCAGGTGTGATGAATACAACAGAAATCGAGGATTCGGACGCATCTTTAACCGCGATGATGCTGGCTGGCTTCGCATTCGAGAATGCCTTCAAAGCAAAAGTTCTAAAGAACGGCGCAATTCTCTACCGAGACGGAAAAATCCAAAACTTCACGCATCATAAATACGTAAAGTGGGCTGACGAATACGGGCTAAATTTCGAGGGATGGGAGCGCGAAGCGCTGTATAAAGCGGAATACTTCTGTATCGCATGGGGTCGTTATCCGGCACACAATCAAACAGATAGAGAACGACCATTTGAGACCTGGGGATGGAGTGACGTGGATCAACTCAAGAACCTCATTCATCGTATGAACAAAGAACTCGAACAAGTCGTGGCGCACCAACCGGCTTAAGCTTTTCAATTTCAATTCCACATCCCTTCAACCGCGCCGGTGGGCGCACATCTATCGTTCACTTCACTAACCTCAGTTAAAATCATTTCGGCCTGCTGCGTCCATCCGCGATGTATTTCGCCAGGCGCTCTTTCATCTGCCCGGCGATTTCCGGGTTTTCATTGATCACATCCGTTTTTTCGGAGGGATCTTTTGCGAGATCGAACAATTGGAAATGCGGTGTCGGAACAAGGCCGAGTTTGCGCTCCACCACCTCGTTTTGGGCGGACTTCGAATCGTAGCGAACCAGTTTCCAGTTTCCCACGCGGAAACCGAAATTTCCCCTCCCTCCGTTGTCTTGTTGAATGAGATGCTCACGGCCTTTCGCGTCGGCCTTTCCTAACAAAACATCCGAAACATTGAAACTGTCGAGAAATTCATCCTCTGGCAAAGATGTGCCTGTCATGGCGGCAAAGCTTGCCGCGAGATCCATTGTGCAGACCAGTTCATCGGATACGCCCGGCTGGATTTTCCCTTTCCAATAACTGATGAAAGGCGTGCGTGTGCCGCCTTCATAAACGCTGTATTTGCCGCCGCGCAAAGGTCCTCCCGCACGATGGCCCCCGAGCTTTTCCAGGGCCCCGTCCTTGTAGCCGTCGTCCATCACGGGGCCATTGTCGGAGCACAGAATCACCAGGGTGTTTTCAGCGATGCCGAGACGCTCAAGGGTTTTCATCAACTCACCAACACACCAATCGAACTGGAGGATGGAATCGCCGCGAAACCCGAGACCGCTTTTTCCCTGGAACCTTTCATGCGGCATGCGCGGCACGTGCAAATCGTGCGATGCGAAGAACAGGAAGAACGGTTTGTCATGGTGTGCTTCGATCCATGCGTTGGACTTTTCGATCCACTTGTCTCCCAAATCCTCATCACGGAAACGCGCGGCATGTCCGCCGGTATAGAATCCGATGCGGCTGATGCCGTTGTGGATCGTGCCATTGTGCCCATGCGACCAATCCATTTTCAGCGTATCCCGATGACTGATTCCTGTCGGATGATCTTTCGCGGGAATTGCTTCACCCACCCAAAGCGGATCCTTTGGGTCGAGCCCGACCACCCGATGATTTTCCAGATAAACCTGCGGCACGCGGTCGTTGGTGGTCGGCAGTAAAAAGGCATGGTCAAAGCCGAGTTCAAGCGGACCGGGTTTGATCTCGCCGTTCCAATCGGGACCTGTCTGCCCGCCGAGCCCGAGGTGCCATTTGCCGATCACCGCCGTATGATATCCGGCTTTTTTCGCAAGATCCGGAAGTGTCATCGTGTCCGGCTGGATCGTCAGCTTTCCATTCGGAGGGGCAACTCCGGTCCCCTTCCGACGGAAGGCGCATGTGCCTGTCAGCAGCGAAAATCGGGTTGGCGTGCAGGTGGAGGCTGATGCGTATCCGCTGGTGAAACGCCGGCCCTCATTGGCAAGCTTGTCGATGTGCGGAGTTTGAAATGCCGTCGCGCCATAACACGACAGATCTCCGTAACCGAGATCGTCCGCCATGATCACAATCACATTCGGTTTCTCTGCCGCATCCAGCTTAGCCTGAAAAACAAGGACGCCAAACAAGAGCATGCGCAAAATAGATGACGAAGTGGGCATGAGCGGATGAATAACCGATATTTTAAAAAACACGAGCGAATCATCAGAGGTGGCATGGCGATGGAAGACCGCCGCCACCGTCTCAAGCCACCACAAATCCTGCGGCCTGCTCCGGCGTGAGCTCGATGCACTGCCAAGGCAGGCCATGGGCGTTGAGATCGGCCATGAAAGCATCGGGATCGTGTTGTTCCATGTTCCAGACACCGGGTTTGTTCCAGCCGCCCTCGAGCATTTGCCTTGCGCCTATCATCGCCGGGACACCGGTGGTGTAGGAAATCGCCTGTGAGCCGACCTCCGCGAAGCAGGCCTCGTGATCGCAGATGTTGTAAACGTAGATCGCTTTCGCTTTGCCATCCTTGATTCCGGTGATGACGTTGCCGATGCACGTTTTGCCTTTGGTGGTTTCCCCGAGGTCGCCGGGGTTCGGGAGGACGGCTTTGAGGAACTGCAGCGGCACGATTTTCTGCCCTTGGTATTCGACCTCGTCAATGCGGGTCATGCCGACGTTTTGGAGAACTTCCAGATGTTTCAGGTAATTTTGGGAAAACGACATCCAGAACTGCGCGCGTTTGAGGGTCGGGATGTGTTTGACGAGAGATTCGAGCTCCTCGTGATACATCCGGTAAATTTCGTAGGTGCCGACCTGTTGTGGACAGGTGAACGGCTGATGTTTCGACATCGGAGCAGTCTCGACAAATTTGCCGTCTTCCCAATGGCGGCACTCGGCGGTGACTTCGCGGATGTTGATTTCCGGATTGAAGTTCGTGGCGAACGCGCGGCCGTGATCGCCACCGTTGACATCGATGATGTCGAGCGTGTGGATTTCATCGAAATGATGTTTCAGCGCCCAAGCGGTGAAAACATTGGTCACGCCTGGATCGAAGCCGGAACCGAGCAAGGCGGAGAGGCCGGCTTTTTCAAATTTTTCCTGATACGCCCACTGCCAGGAGTATTCGAATTTCGCAACGTCGAGCGGCTCGTAGTTTGCGGTGTCGAGGTAGTCGATACCGGCCTTCAAACAAGCATCCATCAGGTTGAGGTCTTGATAGGGAAGGGCGACGTTGATCAGAAGGACCGCACCGGTCTTTTTGATGAGCGCGGCGGTTTCATCGGAGTTATCGGCATCGACTTGCGCGGTGGCAATGGTTTTGCCGGTGCGTTGCTTGACGGATGCGGCGATCGCATCGCATTTCGAAACCGTGCGGGACGCGAGAGTGATTTCGCCAAAAGTCTCGGGAAGCATCGCGCATTTGTGAGCGACCACACTTCCGACTCCGCCGGCTCCGATGATGAGGATATTTTTCATTTCAATAAGGGGTGAGGTTTGGGATCTGAACGATGGGCGTATCGAGAGCTACCGAGGGCGAATTGGCAAGGATTTCAAAGTGGCGATTTGGGTGTAATTAAATGCAATGGGTTAAACTTTTCACCGCAGAGGCGCAGAGGTCGCCGAGGGACGCTGAGAAAGATTTTGATTACACTTCTATACAAGTAAGGCTCTGCGCTCCTTTGCGACCTCTGCGCCTCTGCGGTGAAAGTTTATTCTTAAGGCATCAGGTCGATGCCGAATTTCCTCAGGATTATCACGGTGAGCCAGAAAAACGCCGTGGTGAGGGCACAATTGACCCCGAGCGCGCTCCAGAATGACCAGCCATGGCGCAACATCCAGGGAAGAATGAGAAACATCGGCAGGGTCGGAAGCACGAACCAAAAAGTCCCTTCGGCATGACCCGCGATTTTCGAGCTCGGTTGGCCGCCCTGCCACATCCAAATCATGGCCAGCAATGAAGTGAGCGGCAGCGCGATGAGGAGGGCCGAGAGCTTGTCGCTGAAAAGCTGCACTTTATTCACCAGGAGGATGATGACCGCGGTCAGCAGGACTTTGACGATATCAAAGAGCTTGAAGGACAGGAATTCGGACCAAGGCAGATTGGACATGGCTGGAATCTTCCGTCACATCCCAAATGCATCAATATAAAATGCACGAAAGTTGACCATGGGCGGCTTTTCGCTAAAGTTACGCCATGAAAGCTGCTGAACTCGCCGAAAAAATCCTCGATGCCATGCTCGGTCACCTCGGAATTGTGGCGCAAATCCAAGTCCAGGACACCGACGAGGGCCCCTGTTTGCAAATTTTCTCCTCGGAGAAAGAAGCGATCATCGGAGATCACGGAGATCGCCTCGATGACATTCAATACCTCGTTAACCGTATCCTGCGCCGCCAGATGCCGGATGCCGAGCGCGTGAAAGTGGATTGCGAGCATTTCCGCACGATGCAGGAGGATCGTCTCAATCAGGAAATCCGCGATCTGATCGATCTGGTGAAAACCCAAGGGAAAACCTACCGCGTCAGGCCGCTCAATGCCTACTACCGCCGCCTGGCCTACAACGTGATCGCGGCCGATGAGCAGGTTTCCGCCACATCACCTCCGGGAGATGATCGCCTCAAGCGGATTTCGATTTCTCTTAAAACCAAGTAGCCATGAAACATTTCTTCTTCGATTGCGGCCCGCGCGATACCGCCATATCTCTCGGTTTACTGATCCTAAGAGTTGGAATTGGTTTCTTGATGCTTTTCGGCCACGGCATTTCCAAGCTCCAAGGCTTTGCAGAGAAATCCAAAGGTTTTCCCGTGCCTGATTTCTTCCCGCTGAAATACATGTCATCCCCTGTTAGCTTGGGCGCGACCATTTTTGCGGAAGTCGGTTGTGCCGCTCTGTTGGTTCTCGGTCTTGCAACTCGTCCTGCCGCTTTCGTTCTCGCGTTTACCATGACGGTCGCCGCTTTCAATATTCATGCGGTAGGCCCGTTGTTCATGAGTGGCGGCGCTGGCGCTAAAGAACCTGCCATCCTGTTTATTCTCCCTTGCCTCGCTCTGTTACTCAGCGGCGCTGGCTCCCTATCTGCCGACGCAATGATTCTCAAAGAACGCCGCAGAAGCTGGTAACATTTCACCCACGACATTTTGGAAACCCACCACCTAGTCATGCCGGGAGACTTGAATCATTACGGTTCATTGTTCGGCGGACGCATGCTGGCATGGGTTGACGAGGCGGCATGGATCGCGGCTTCCACCGAGTTTCCTCATTGCCAGTTCGTCACGATCGCCATGGATAAAGTCGAATTCCGCCAAGGGGCCGGCGATGGAACGATTCTGAAAATCAATTGCACCCTCGCGAAAAAAGGAAATTCATCCGTCACCTATCAAGTCGTCGTGACCGATGCGAAAAACACCTCTGAAATTCCTGTTTTCCAAACCAAAGTCACTTTCGTTTCGGTGAACGACCAAGGCGAGAAACGAGCCATCTGATTTCTCAAGATGCTTCACACGCTTGATATCGTCCTCCCGCTCGAGAGCTCTGAACAAGATGCCGCTCGCAAGCTTGTCGTTGCGAAAATACTAGGGATCGATTTGTCACGGATACGCGGCATCCGTTTGCGCAAACATTCCATCGATGCGCGCCAGCGGCAGGTAAAAGTGCAACTGCGCGTGGAAGTCTCGGTGGATGAGGATTTGCCCGACGAGCCGAAACCCGTTTGGGCTGCTCCTGTCCTTTCCGCCGATGCGAAAAAAATCCTCATCGTCGGCGCCGGCCCTGCGGGATTGTTCGCCGCGCTGCGCTGCCTTGAGCTCGGCCAGAAACCCGTCATCCTCGAACGCGGCAAGGACGCTTCCGCGCGCCGCTTCGATCTCGCTCCCATTCTCCGCGAAGGCCGCGTGATCGAAGATTCTAATTACTGCTTCGGAGAGGGCGGCGCGGGAACCTTTTCCGATGGGAAACTCTACACCCGCGCCACCAAACGCGGCCCTGTTGCCGAGGTCTATCGGGTTCTCGTTGCACACGGCGCTCCTGAAAAAATCCTCACCGATGCGCATCCGCACATCGGATCGAACCTTTTGCCAAACGTTGTCAAAGCGATACGCCAATCGATCATCGACCATGGAGGCGAAGTTCATTTCCACGCAAAAGTGAATGATCTCCTTGTCTCCGACGGGAAAATCCACGGAGTCACCACGGTCGATGGACGCGAGTTTTCAGGTGATGCGACGATCCTCGCCACAGGTCATTCCGCGCGTGACATGTATCGGCTCCTGGCGCGAAAAGGCATCTTGATGGAGCACAAGCCTTTCGCCATCGGCTTCCGTATCGAGCACAGGCAACCTTTCATCGACAGGCAGCAATACCATATTCCGGAGGGCCAGCCACGTCCGGACCTGCTTCCGGCGGCGCGTTATCGTCTCGCCACCAAGATCGAGGATCGTGGCGTGCATTCTTTCTGCATGTGCCCGGGCGGCTGGATCGTTCCGGCGGCGACCGCTGATGAACAAGTCGTCGTAAACGGCATGTCGCTTTCCCGCCGCGACTCCCCCTTCGCCAATTCCGGTTTGGTCACCACCATCGAACCCGAGGATGTTGCGAATCTCATTCCCCAACACGGCATTCTCGCAGGCATCGCATTTCAGGAAAACATCGAGCACGCAGCAAAACACGCGGGAGGCAACCAGAAGCTCGGACAAGTCGCCCCGGCACAACGTGCCGCCGATTATCTGACGGGAAAGATTTCCTCCGATCTACCAGAAACCTCGTACTTCCCCGGACTGAACTCCGCCCCCCTGCACGAGCTACTCGCAAAACCGATCACGCGTCGCATCCGCCAAGGACTGGCACTTTTCAACCGCCAGATCAAAAATTACGCTTCATCGGAGGCGTTGTTGTTGGGTTTCGAGACCCGCACCTCCTCTCCCTTACGCATCCCACGCGATCCGGAAACCCTTGTACACCCGGAAATTTCCGGGCTTTTCCCTTGCGGAGAAGGTGCCGGCTACGCAGGCGGGATCGTCTCCGCCGCCCTGGACGGAATGAAAGTCGCGGAGGCTACAGTCGGTTGATCTCAAATAAAGAAAACCAAAATCGAAGCGCAGCGAAGATGGCCGGACTGACTGTTCTGAATTTTTCTGGCAAATAAATGCGGATAGACACGGATTATAAAAGTTCAAGTAATCAGATAGATGTTTTTGAATCATTACATGATAATGAAACATAATTTATCCGCGTTCATCCGCGTCCATCCGTGGTTCTAATTTCAACTTTTTAAACTCACTTCCCTTTGTCCAGCTCGACTTTGTAGTCACCGATCGCCCACTGAGTTCCAGCTAGGTAATGACGCAGCACTTCCGGATGCCAGAACATATCGTGGTTATGGCCGATCGAGCAGTAGAAAACCCTGCCTTTGCCCCAGTTTCTTGCCCACGCGACTCCGTAGTCATTGTCCTCACGCTTCATGCCTTTGACTTGGGCTGATTTCTCAGGATCCAAGCGCAGCAGCATGTGCACTTTCGATGAATCATACGGCGCCTTGAACTGATAGATCTCTTCTTTGAAATCCAAGCGCTGGCCCTTGAACATTTCCACCAGCGGATGTTTTTCCTGACCCGGCTCGACGTAGATATTCACCTGAGAACCGGCGGTCCATGGATGGCCATTGAAATAGCCATTGATCATTTCACCATACTCCGGCCACTCGTAAAACGTGTCGGTCGCGGCATGAATCCCGATGAATCCGCCACCGCCCTTGACAAATGCCATCAGGTTTTCCTTGAGGCCCAACTCATACTTCGTTGCCGCCTCTTTTTCCTCCGCTGACATTTTCATCAGCTGATCCTTGAAAGGGGAAAACGGATTCATAGTCGTGCTCAGAAAACAGATCGCATCAAACTGGCTGATCTTGTCTTTCTCGAAGTTTGAAAGCTCATCGCTAATCACCGCCTCATAAGCACCCGTCTTTTTACCCATTTCTTCGAGAGCGATTTTTCCGGTCACAATCGATTGGTGGCGGAAGCCATTCGTCCGTGAAAACACCAACAGCTTGCGCGGCTTGGCGGGCTTCGCGTAAGCCTCGGCGGGAATCGATGCGGTGATTTTTTCAACCGCACCCGCCGGCGGCTGCTCGTTGGCGGGATTGTAGGCTACGACCAGGGTCGCGACGATAGCCAACGTTGAAGCGGGAAGAAGTGCTTTCATATGGATTTGATCTTTTGGTTTCACATTGATGTTTGACCGGATATCGTCCCATGCCGATCCTAAATTTGCGGAAATTTCTCCTGTTTGGAGGTCGGAAAGCCGGGTAGCAGGGCTTCCTTCCATCAAATGACAAAATGAGCGAAGTTCATGCAAAGGCCGGGCATTCGATAACGTATCCAAGCTTTGCCATGAACAAACCCACCAACATTCCATCCACAATCCGCCTTTTTCTCGCGATTTCCTCAGGGCTCGCGGCCATGATCCCTCTGACCGCAACCGCACAACTCCCCCTGCAGTCGGGAGACACCATCTGCATCATCGGAAACGGCCTTGCGGACCGCATGCAGCATGACGGATGGGTTGAAACGGCACTTCAAAGCCAAATGGCCGATAAAAAGCTGTCTTTCCGAAATCTGGCTGTCACGGGAGATACCGTGACCTCCCGACCAAGGAGCAATGGCGTGCCCTTGCCTGAAGATTGGCTGAAAATCTCCCAAGCGGACGTCATCTTTGTGTTTTTCGGCTACAATGAGTCCTTTGCCGGCGAAAAGGGACTGGGCAAGTTCACCAGCGATCTCGGCAACATGATCGACCAATACAAGGCCATCCATTTCAACGGTGAATCGGCTCCGCGATTGGTTCTTTTCTCGCCGATCGCCCATGAGGATCACCGCAGTCCGTTGCTTCCGGACGGCAAGGCAAACAACGTCAATCTGGCGCTTTACACGGGCGCGATCCATCAAGTGGCCGAGGAAAAACAAGTCGGCTTCGTGGATCTTTTCAACCCGACGCTCGGGCTCTACGCCAAAACAAGTGAAAAGCTCACTTTGAATGGTGTGCATCTTCTTCCCGAGGGCAATCGCCAGCTTGCCGGTGTGATCGCCTCCGCGCTGACGGGCAAAAAAGTGGAAGTGACCGCCAAGTTGGAGCCGCTCCGCCAAGCGGTGCTCGACAAGAACTGGCATTGGCACAACCGCTACCGAGCCACTGATGAAAACGACATCTGGGGCAGCCGTGCCGGACTGAAGTTTGTCAAGGGCCAGACCAACCGCGAAGTGCTGGAACATGAGCTCACCATGCTTGATGTGATGACCGCCAACCGCGATCCAAAAATCTGGGCCACGGCGAAGGGCAAGGAATACAAAGTGGACGATTCGAGAGTCCCCCAACCCATCGAGGTCATCTCGAACGTCGGTGGCCAGAGCCAAAGCTCCAGTGCTGAAAAAGAAGGCAGCAAGGAATATCTGGACGGTGAAGAGGCGATCGGCAAATTACACATTCCCGAAGGCTTCAAATTGAATCTGTTTGCCGATGAGAAGATGTTTCCCGCCTTGGCCAACCCGGTCCAGATGCAGGTTGATGGCAAAGGACGTCTCTGGGCCGCTTGCTGGAGCACTTATCCCAAGTGGGAGCCTCTGAAGGAAATGAGCGACAGAATTCTGATTCTTCCCGATGAAAATCGCGATGGCGTGGCGGACAAGGCGATTGAGTTCGCCAAGGTGCACAACCCGCTCGGATTCGAATTCTGGGGCGGCGGGGTGATTGTCGCCTCCCAGCCGGACATCCTTTTCCTGAAAGATACCGATGGGGATGACGTGGCGGACGTTCGTATCGTGCTGGTGCAGGGGATCGGATCGGCAGACACCCACCACTCGGCGAATAATTTTATCATCGGCCCGGACGGAGCGCTCTACTGGCAAAGCGGAATCTTCCTGCAGAACAACTTTGAACATCCCTGGGGTCCATCGCTCGCCTCAACCGCATCCGGAATGTATCGTTTTGATCCACGCCGCCACACCATCACCTTTCACGCAGGCAACAGCCCTAACCCGCACGGCACCAGCTTCGACTACTGGGGTTACCTATTTGCAAACGACGGAACAGGCGGCAGATCCTATCAGGTTCGCCCGGACAAAAATGGCTTCAAGATGTTTCCTCTTGTGAACGAGGAAGTTCGCCCAGTCCCAGCTGATGCGATCGTCTCCAGCTCGAATTTTCCTGATGACCTGCAACAGGATTTCCTAGTGTGCAACACGATTGGATACCTGGGAATCAAACGGTATGAATTGCATCGTGACGGCTACAAGGATGACAAAATTGACTACAAGCAGGGGGAAATATGGGGCACACCAACTGACAACTTCCTCTTCAGCGATGATAAGAACTTCCGCCCAACCGATGCGGAATTCGGTGCGGACGGCGCCCTCTACATTGCCGACTGGCAGAACATCATCATCGGCCACATGCAGCACAACATCCGTGATCCGTATCGCGACAAGAAACATGGACGCATTTACCGAATGATCTGCAAGGATCGCCCGCTACAGGAACCCGTCGCGATTGATGGCCAGCCTGTTGAAGCGTTGCTTGAAAATCTGAAGCACCCGGTTGATGGAGTGCGTCATCGCACCAGAATCGAGCTGAGCGAGCGTGATCCCGCAGCGGTCATCGCTGCCGTGGACAAGTGGGTGAAGCGTTTGGATCCCGATAAAAAAGAGGATGCCCACCACTTGCTCGAAGCCCTTTGGCAATACCAGCAACACGACGTTCGCAATGAAGCATTGCTCAACGTGGTTCTCAACTCGCCGGAACCGCATGCGCGCATCGCCGCCGCCACGGTCAAACATTTCTGGGGACCTGCCGATCCAACCCAAGGCAAGAGGCCCAGCTCAATCGCGGATCCGGATGAAAAAATCGTAGTGACGGTTCCAAGTCACCTGTCCAAGGAAGATGCAGCGGCCTATCGCCTCGGCGCGGAAGTCTTTCACCGTGATGCCCACTGCGCCACATGCCATCAGCCGGATGGTAAAGGCATGGATCCGGTTTATCCACCACTTGTTGCCAGCCCGTGGGTCACCGGGGACGAGGAGCGTTTGGCCAAATTGACTCTTCATGGATTATGGGGGAAAATCGAGGTCAATGGGAAAACATACGATCCGACCAAAGGTGTTCCTCCCATGACCGCCTTCGGTTCGTTGCTGGACGACAAGGAAATGGCCGCGGTGCTGACCTATGTTAGAAATACCTGGGGTAACCAGGCCCCCGCCGTGAAGCCGGAGACCATCAAAAAAGTCCGTCAAGCGACAAAAGACCGGAGCGTCTTCTGGAAGCCGGAAGAATTGCTCAAGGAACACCCAATGAAATAGGTCTTCAGATTGCCAAAAAACCATACCACAAGACATCCCATGAAAAAATTTCTCATCCTGTTTCCCATGCTTGCCGGCATGGCGTTCGCCAATACATCCGTCGTTTACGAGGGCACTTCGGGCCCGGGTCTCGGAAAACACATCGTATTCCTCGCAAGTGATCACGAATACCGCGCGGAAGAAACCTGTCCGGCTTTGGCACGCATTCTCGCCAAGCATTACGGCTTCAAATGTACCGTCGTCTTCGGCGTCGATGAAAATGGCAACATCGAAGCAGGTTCCTCGAAAATCTCCGGATTGAGCGCGCTGAAACAAGCCGATCTGTTTTTCATATTCGCCCGCTTTCTCAATCCTCCCGCAGAGGAAATGGCGGAGATCGAAGCCTATCTCCAGCGTGGCGGTCCGGTTGTCGGGCTGCGCACATCATCCCATGCTTTCAAGATACCCGGCAATTCGGCCTATGCGAAATACGACTTCAAATCCAAAGCAACCGGTTTTGAAAACGGCTTCGGACACCAGATTCTGGGAAACACGTGGGTGGGTCACTACGGACAAAATCACAAACAGGGAACTCGCATACAGATTGATGCGGCGCAAAAACAAAACGTGATTCTCACGGGTGTAGGCGATAACGCCTTCTGCCATGCGGGCGCATATGTCGGAAAGCCCGGCCCCGACTTCACCGTGCTGACCCATTCGCAACCGCTGGTTTCCATGGATCCCAAGGCGGCACCAGACACCCAAAAGCCGCCCATGCCTTGCACATGGACTCGCAGCTATACGGACAAAGATGGAGACAAGCATCGGGTCTTTCATTCCACCCAGGGAGCATCCGAGGATATCTTGGACGAAAATTATCGTCGATTGATTATCAACGGCACGCTCTGGGCACTCGGCATGGAATCCATCATCAAACCGGATTTGAACATCTCATTCGTTGGACCCTATCAACCCAGCACCTTCTCGTTTGGCGGACATGCCAAAGGAGTCAAACCGGCAGATCTGGCTGGCTGGGAATCACCCATCATGCCCGCTCGCAAAGCGGATTGAGCGAACGGCTTGCATCCTGAACCTTGTCGCCGACTATCCACTTGCTGGAGGGATCGTATTTCGTTTAGGAATTTGTAGATCCCGATTTATTCAATGACTTCCCATACCACGCCTCTTACTGCCGCGCAGGCCAGAAAACTCCGGGAAATCCTTGAAGAGCAGGGTTTCGAGTTTGTTGAAAAGGCATACACCCTCTATTCGGCAAAAAAGGGCAAGCTGAACGTAAGCGTTTACGAGAAAGGACCGAAGGTTCTGATCCAAGGCAAGGAGACCGAGGATTTCATCCGCTTCACCTTGGAGCCGCTGGTTCTTGGCGAGGCGAGACTGGGCTACGAGGAAATCACCGATCCCGAGCATTTCGCTCCTCACTTCGGCATCGATGAAAGCGGCAAGGGCGACTTCTTCGGTCCGCTCGTCATCGCCGGCGTTTACACGGATGCGGAAATCACCCGCTACCTGATCAAGGCCGGAATCACGGATTCAAAAAAAATCACCACCCCGGCCAAAATCCGTCAGCTCGCCGCGGTGATCAAATCCACGCCGGGAATCGAGTTCGACGTGATCGCGCTTCGTCCCGAGAAATACAACGAGCTTTATGCCTCGTTCAAAAACCTCAATCGCATGCTCGCCTGGGGACATGCCACAGTCATTGAAGAACTCGTCAGGAAACGCCCCGACTGCCCGCGCGCACTTTCCGATCAGTTTGCCAAGCCGGAAGTTTTGCAGCGCGCCTTGAAACAAAAAAACATCACGCTCGCACTTGATCAGCGCACCAAGGGCGAATCCGACACCGCTGTTGCCGCCGCATCGATTCTGGCACGCGAGCGTTTCATCGATTGGATGGATGCCGCGACAAAAAAGATGGGTTTCAAAATTCCGCTCGGGGCCTCGGCCGCGGTTGTGGCAGCCGGAAAAACTCTGGTGAAAACCCACGGTGTGGATGCCTTGGGCAAATTTGCGAAACTGCATTTCAAAACCACCGCGCAGGTTGCCGGGGAATGAGTTTGAAGATTCACTTGGCGACAAGCGGGATCCCCAACCTGTCGGCAGCCTTTGCCAACTCCGGATCCGGCTTTGGCGTGAGAATGAAATCTATGGGTAGGGGCTTTGACCGGTCGATTTCCTCAAGCTCTTGAGGATGCCTGCCGCTAACGGACTCCCATTCGATGTCACCATGCAGAAAATCAGCTCGGATCCCGGCCTCCTCCGAATCCGAAATCTTCCAGAATAGTGCCCGATGAGGCTTCTCCCCCCTCAAGTCATCATCCCCGAGCCACTTTTTTGGGGTAAGCGATTTACCCAGATAAACTTTCCAGCGTTCTTGCAGCCAGAACACATCGGGAAGCGAAACCCTCATTGCCATCTCCAAAGCATTCATGCAGTTCTCAGAATTGTATGGCTTCTCAACCTTGTGATAGCGCGCGCTCCATTTACCGGGTGCCAAAGTGCGCAGCGAAAGAGCCAGCACCTCACTCTTGCATCTCCTGACCAACAAACTTGGCAGCGGACTCACACGCGTGACACGCCCGAAAAAACCAACCGCTTCACCCTGGTTGCCGACCCGCTGGTCCGCCAGAATTCCAATCACGCCGTTATCCCGTAAAAATCCGCCGACCTGATGCAAATTGTTCCGCTTGGAAAACAAACGGGTGCCATCCGCCTCACGCAACTTCACGACGCGTGCGTTCAAAATCGGATTGTTCAGCGGACGATAGAACGCACCGCTCTTCGTTCCCTTCGGAAAAAAATGATTCATGCGCGTGAGCAACTCCCAGTTTCCCATGTGAGCCAGCAAAAGCACCACCCCACGTCCCTCCGCACACGCGTCTTCCAACAGCTCGGGGTTTTCAATCACCAACATGTCATCAATACCGCCTCCCTTCGCTTTGGGCGACACCGATGAACTCAGTAAATTCGCCACCGTGCGGACAAACGATTCCTTCGCCATTTCCTCCGCCTTTTCAAACTCCAGCGGCGCACAGGCGATACGCAAGTTTCTTATGATGATCTCCCTCCGCGATTTCATCATCGGCCAGAGGAGATTTCCAACAAACTCACCGATCAGAAATACAGTTTCCGCAGGTAAAAGCCGCATCAGAGCCGCCACCAACGCATGTCCGAAAGCCTCCAACCGCCAGCTGATTCTTTTCCCGAAAGTCACTATCATTTAATCCGCTTCCTCTCTTCTGCCAAGTGTGATCGCCAGGCCTATCGATCCCACAAATATAAAATAACATGCCAAGAGCTCCAGATAGCTCTTACAAATTCTTGGCACTTCAGGCGAAAACGCATCTCCTAATGAAGCCTGCCAAAATTGCGGTGCGACAATCACCCGGTTGAAAACATAGATGATCAACAGCGCCGCCCCGATGAAGCCGGCACCCGCATGATGTCCCAGCGTGGCAAAAAATTTCAGCATCACAAACCTGTGCCGCAGCACGGTGATGAGCGCGCCCAATAAGAGGAAGCCTATCACCCAGAGATCCGGGAATGGCCATCGCATGATTCCGGCGATGAAATCCTCAATCTCTCCGACCAATGCCGCTGCCAAGCCCATCGCCAATACACGGCAGACACAGCGTCGCTGGCCAGAGTGACCCATCGCGCCGATCATCACCGCGGTCGATGCGGCGAGCAAAGCGGCTTGCAACAACTCAACCGTGCCGCGCTCCAGGGGCGCGCCCGGCTTGTTGGGCAGCCATGCGGGTAGTAAAATCGCGACCGATCCGGCACAAACCATCACCACCCGGACGATGGTTTTTTTCCATGAACCCGGGTTCGATTTGCGGCTTTGAGTCGTCGGCACCCCTTTGCCTAAATCGGTTTGCCCTGCTTTTGCAAGGCGGATGAGCGGAAACATCATTTGTTCCCCGAGCTTGCGATCCCCGTTTTTATCGCTAACCTGCGTTCACCGTGAAAACGCTTTTTGAAAAGATCTATGATGGTGAAATCCCAGCGGACATCGTTCACCGTGATACGATCTGTTGCGCCTTCAGGGATATTTCCCCACAAGCTCCCACCCATATCCTGATTGTTCCTCGCAAAGCGATCCCAAGGATCGGCGAGGCCACCGCCGAGGATCAGGAAATCCTCGGACATCTGCTGCTTACCGCCGGAAAAATCGCGCGGGATCAGGGAATCGATCAAACGGGATTCCGCACGGTGATCAATCAAGGCCCTCATGGCGGAGAGACCGTCCCCCACCTCCACGTCCACCTGCTCGGTGGCAGATCTCTAACATGGCCTCCGGGCTAGATCACATGATAACCGCAAGATTTTTCCAACTCTTCACCGGCATCTGCGCGACCGCCGTTTCATGTCATCCCCAACCTGCCAGACCCAAAGTCGAACGCGTGGTGTTGGTTCACGGGATTTTCGAAGATGGGAAAGCGTTTGACTCATTGAAAAAACGCCTGGAATACAACGGCATCGAATGCTACGTGCCCCGATTGAAACCCGCCGACGCGAGGGATGGCCTGGAAAATCTGGCTCACGGCCTCAAGCGGGACATCGATACGAAATTTGGTGAGGAAAAACCCATTGGCCTGGTTGCCTTCAGCATGGGCGGCTTGGTTTCCCGTTATTACCTGCAGGAACTCGGTGGCGCGGAGCGCTGTGAGACGCTGATCACGATTTCCACTCCGCACCACGGCACCAGCGTCGCCCACGCATACCCATCCAAAGGCGCCCGACAAATGCGCCCCGGCAGTGAATTCCTCGAAAAACTCAAGGCATCGGAAAACACCCTGAAAGATATGCCGATTGTTTCCTATCGGACACCTCTCGATCTGGTCATCATTCCCACCCATTCCTCCTGCTGGGATCGCGCTGAGAATCACTCATACAACGTGGCTCTGCATCCGCTCATGCTTCACAACAAAGCGGTGCTGGATGATATCGAAAAGCGCCTCACTTACTAATCTCCAACATCCGCTATTTTATGAAACTCCATCATCCCATCCTCATCATCGCACTCGGCCTGTCGGCATGTGCTCCCGGCAATCCCGGTGCTGACGTTCAAGGCATTCATCTCACCGCCTCACAGAAGGCCGCCATCGGCAAAAAAATCTGGCAAAACGAATCCGGCGGAAAAATCGATGGCCTGACCGCTTGGAACGTGGGCGAGGAATTTCCCTCACTCGGCATCGGACACTTTATCTGGTATCCGGCCGGCTTCAACGGACGCTTCAGAGAGACCTGGCCGGAATTCATCGCCTACGCAAAAAGCAAAGGAGTCAACCCGCCGACCCTCGCCAAAGTCGCCAACTCGCCATGGAATACACGGGATGAGTTTTTCAAAGACTTCAGATCCCCCGAAATGACGGGTCTTCGTAACTGGCTCGCCTCAACCGTAAGCCTGCAGACAGATTTTATCGTAGACCGGTCACATGCCGCGTTTCCGAAAATACTCTCTGCCGCACCCGTTGCCGAGCGCTCGAAAATCAAGGCGAACTATGAAAAAGTCGCCACCACTCCCCAGGGCACATACGCCCTGATCGACTATATCAACTTCAAAGGGGACGGAACCAGCCAAACCGAAAAATACAAGGGCCAAGGCTGGGGATTGCTGCAGGTTCTCGGTGGCATGCGGGAGGTCGATTCCGGCCCGGCCGCCGCCAGGGAATTCGCCGCATCCTCCAAGCGCATCCTCTCGCGCCGCATCGAAAACTCTCCTCCCGAGCGCGGTGAAGCCCGCTGGCGCGAAGGCTGGCACAACCGCTGCGATACTTACGGGAAGCCGCTTTGAATAGTGAGTAGTGAAGAGTGAATGATGAAAGTTATTCTATCTTCGCACTTCGCCCAAATTAACTCTGCTCGCTAACGCTCGCTCTTCTTTCACTCTTCATCATTCACTCTTCACTATTCCATGATTCCTGCCCGCAAGATCATGTATGAGGTATCGACCAGCCTGCGGCAGTATCTCTACCGTTTTGACAGGCTCCGGGAAATTCCGAACCTCTATCAGGATCTGACGCGTTTCACGGGCGCGATGCCTTATGAGGATGTGCGGGGCCGTGAAACGCTCTGGCTGACGGTCATGTATCCGCAAGAAGTCAGCGATGATTTGCGGCGCGGACTGATCCGCATCTACAGCGAATTGAAAATCGGTCGCGATGCGGCAGCCCAGGAACACGAACATCTTTTGGTCGATCGCATCGACTTCGGGGATTTCGGAAACTCAAAACCGTTTCGCATTCGCGTGACAAATCTCTTCAACGACAACTCCGATTACTTCTACGTGAAGCAGGCGGACGCTTCCCGCATCTACGGATTGGAACTGGAACACATTCTCTCTCCAAACCGCATCAACTACATCGTGAGCGGAAACACACTGATCGAAGAACACATCGCGGGAGTTCCCGGCGACATGTTCATGCGGGACTACCTGACCAATCCCTCGCTCAACAAAGTCCGTATCGCCAAAGAATTCACGAAATTCACCGAGCGGTCTTTCATCCGGCTGTTGGGCGACATGCGCAGTGTGAACTATGTCGTGGATATCACTCCGGACTTCGAGGAAGTGCAATATCGCGTCCGGCCGATCGACTTCGACCAACAATCCTATGAGGGAAACGGCAACATTTACCTGGCGTTCCGTTTCAACTCGAACCGCCCCGTGACACGACTCGCCTTCGAAGTGCTGAACCGGAAATCGATCGATCAATACGTCAATGAAGAACACGCGCAGATGGCAAGAAGGGCGAAGGTGGAGTCGACACGCCTGCGCTCGTTACTCGGAATCATGCGCCGTGAGCAGATCGCGCCGGAAGCACATGTCCGGAGGCTGGCATTTGATCTGAACCGCATGCATGGAACCACGGATTTCAGCGATTGCACATCCATGGGCGAACTGACCGCCGAGCACATTTCCCTGATGTTGGGTGTCTAGACCGTTTGCCAGAAAGATTTGCCGAAAACGGCCGAGCCTGCGAAGCCTTAGTTCTAGGCGCGACGAGAGAACGGATGAACATCCGTGACCGAGGAGTAACGACGCAATAAGGCTTTGCGGGCCGGAACTCCTTGATTCTATACCGCGCATGCGGCATGCATCCAAAACTTTCCTCCCCTCCGTTTCGGAAAAGATTTTTGGCAATGGGTCTAGACCGGCTCTCCTGTGCGTTTGCGCTTTTCGAACAACTGGGTTTCGCGATACCCGGCGGACTTGGCGAGCTCGCGGGCTTTTGTGAAATCCCTCGCGACTTCCTGGGGTGCGTGCGCATCCGAGGAAATCACCAGTCCGATCCCTGCGGATGCGGCGAGCTCGAGGAAACGCGGCGCGGGATAGACCTCCGCACAGGGCTTGTGAAGGCCGGAGGTATTGAGCTCGATGACCGATCCGTTTGCCGCGATCGCCTCGATCACCGGATCATAAAAGCGATCCAGATCGCCTGCAGGAGCGTAGGAAAACTTTTTGATCAGATCCGGATGCGCCAGAATATCGAACAAGCCGCTCTCCGCCATTTGCGCGTAAGTTTCCCAATAAGTTTTCCATGCGGCATCGACGTCGGTTTGGGCCCATTTTCCCAACCAGATCGGGTTATCGAAATCCCAATCACCGAGATAATGCACGGAACCGATCAGGTAATCCCAATCCGATTTGGCTGCGAGTTTTCCGATGTAACTTTCGCAACCTTTCAGCCAATCACACTCGAGTCCTGAACGTATGACGATTTTGTCCGCAGCCGCCTGCCTAGCACGCGCGATCCAATCGAAATATTCCGGCAGCTCGCTTTCTAACATCCGCCAGTCATCAAACGGCTCGGGTCGGCATGGCGCGTGATCCGATATGCCATATTCCGTCAACCCGGCGGCGATCGCCGCAGCCACATATTCCTCCGGAGTGCCGGTGGCATGTTTGCAGAGCGGGGTGTGCGTGTGGTAATCGGCTGGCATTCTTCAGAGAGTTTTATGCCCACTTGTAAGATTCCGCAAGTTCACTAACGTTTGCCCATGATCTTTGGAAAATCCGTCGCACTGGCCGCCGTTCTCGTTACTTCGCTTTTTGCCGGGGAACTCACGCCGAAACTCGTCCTCCCCAAAACACCCGAGCCGGTTCACGGACCCGATTCCAACGTGAAACCAGGCGTGCCGCAGGGCAAGGTCACGGATTTCATTTTTGCGGACTCCAAGGTTTTCGTGGGCACGAAGCGCCGCATCCACCTCTACGTCCCCGCCCAATATGATCCGAAAAAAGAGACCGCATTGATGGTTTTTCAAGACGGGCATGCCTATGTGAATCCGAAGGGGGATTACCGCGCGACCATCGTTTTTGACAATCTCATCGCCTCCGGAGACATGCCTCCGGTCATCGGAATTTTTATCGACCCCGGGCACAAAGGCGACTCCAAGCCGGTGGCTCCATGGAAAAACAACAATCGCAGCTTCGAATACGACACACTCTCCGCGGACTACGCCACCTTTCTCATCGATGAAATCCTGCCGCTCATCGGCAAAGATTACAACCTGACCAAAGACCCGGAAAAGCGCGCCATCTGCGGTGCCAGCTCCGGGGGTATCTGTGCGTGGACGGTCGCGTGGCAGCGTCCCGATGCGTTCCGAAAAGTGGTTTCATCCATCGGATCGTTCACCAACATCCGCGGTGGCGATGCCTATCCCGGCATGATCCGGAAAACCGAAAACAAACCCATCCGTGGTTTTTTCCAGGATGGGATCAACGACCTGGACAATGAACACGGCAATTGGCCTCTGGGAAACATGGCCATGGAAGCGGCATTGAAGTTTAAGAAATACGATTACAAATACGTCTGGGGCGAGGGCGGCCACAACGGCAAACACATGGGCGCCATCTTGCCGGAAGCGATGCGTTGGATCTGGAGAAAGTGATGGGTTCATGAAAGGAACCGCGATTTCCCAATCGCGCCCTCGCAAGCGAAACATCCCGGGCGGGCTCAGCCATTGCAGTCGCGATTGGGAAATCGCGGTTCCTTTCCTGACGCAAGCCTTGCACCATCGTCCCTGTTTTGAGTAAGCTGCCGTCCCGCCGCTTTTGCAGCCCAAGTCATGAAGCCGAACAGCCTTTCCAAATACCGCCCGTTTCCGGCGATCTCCCTGCCCGACCGCACCTGGCCGGACCAGATGATCACCCGCGCCCCGATCTGGTGTTCGGTCGATCTCCGTGACGGCAACCAAGCCCTTCCGCAACCGATGTCGATTGAGGAAAAACTGGAATTCTTCGAGC
>JBIKNX010000164.1:0-6364 GCA_044358435.1 Luteolibacter sp. | reverse complement strand
AGGCAAGATGCTATCGCCCCCCACGCGGGGGGCGCGGATTGAAACTCTGTGGACGCAATCGACAAAACAAAACAAACAATCGCCCCCCACGCGGGGGGCGCGGATTGAAACCGTTGGTCGGCGTTGGCTTGGGGACTCGTGCTTGATCGCCCCCCACGCGGGGGGCGCGGATTGAAACGCATTACGGTGGAGGATGTCTCTGAAGCCTAACCAATCGCCCCCCACGCGGGGGGCGCGGATTGAAACGTCTCGTTAAGCGTGAGCTTGCTCAGGTCGTCGAATCGCCCCCCACGCGGGGGGCGCGGATTGAAACTTTTTGAGGAGGTTGTAGAGCGTCACAAGTGAAAATCGCCCCCCACGCGGGGGGCGCGGATTGAAACGATGTTAATTTTTCCGGCTTGGTAAATGCAAAAAATCGCCCCCCACGCGGGGGGCGCGGATTGAAACACCCCGTCACAAGACAAACAACCAACAAACACACATCGCCCCCCACGCGGGGGGCGCGGATTGAAATTGTCAATCGGGTTATACTTTCTCGTAAATAAGCAGCACGGCTTTCCACTACAGATATTTCATGAATGCCGTGTAGACTTCCGAGGGAATGTCTAACAACCCGTAGTCTTTCGAGGAAACGAACAGCAGGCTCTGCTTGCCTTTCCCCAAAAGCTGTCCTTCCGCCCCAAAGATCTGGTGCTCCAGGGTGCAGAATTTGCGGTTCGCCTCAGCGACTTTGATTTTCACAGTGATCGTGTCAAACTCGCGGGTCTCACGGACAAATTTATGCTCGAAGGAGCGCGTGAGAATGTAGAATTTGGTGGTCTTCAGATCGAAGTCCGGCATCGCGGCGTTGAAGAACAACTCACGGGTTTTTCCAACATAGAGCGGATACATTCCGAAATAAACGTTGCCGACGGAATTGGTATCCTGATAGGTCGCGACCAAAGAATAGACGAACCATTTGCCTTCGAAGTGACCGTGCAGATCATGCAGGTTGCCGGTGGCAGGTGCTTCGACTTCGCTACGAACTACGGGTTCTTGTTTAGCGATCGCTTTGATCGCCGGAAGCTCCGCCGCCGCGTGCATCACCTGATCCGCTTTTTCCGTGACCAAACGCAGCAGATCCGTCGTCGTCACAAGCCACACCACATACGCCAGTGGCAACAGCGATCCGATATATAACAACACATTCTGGTCAATCATGTAGCCGAAGGCAAAAATGACCAGACACAGGCAAGCCATCGAAAACATCCGGATCTGAGGAAGCGGTTGCTGGCTGTTGGGAACAAAACAACGCGTGATCGCCAAGGCCGCGTAACCCACGAAGAACGAGGCGTAAAACACCATGAAATACTCCACCTCGAACTTCGCGAAAAATCCGACGAGAGTGATGATTGCCACCACCACAAAAGTCGGGATCGGCGAAGAAAAAATCTGCTTGGGAATGATCGAAAGCAACATGTTCTCACTCTTCTCCACATTCTTTTCCAGGAACCATTTGAGGGAAACATATCCGCTGTCCAGAGTCGTCAGCACGCAGATCACAAGAAAGCCGAAATATGCCGCGGGAATCCATGAATTGCCGGCAAAGCCTTTGGCGAAATAATCGACGATGAGATGATGTCCGTAGACGAGATCATCGAGCGTTGAAGCGGTCAGTTCGATGCTCTGCGGCGCATTGCCCATGACCCACATCGCCAAAAAGCCATGGAACATCAGCAGGCAAAAGAAAATCAACCCGCCAAAAACATAACTCAGGCGGATGGAAGTGTCTTCACGATGAATCTGGATCGCGCGCTGCCAATGTTGCAAATCCAGCCATGGTCCGACCGCCAGCCCCACCACCAGCGGCACGGCAAGGCCCCAGAACCGGGATTCGCCATATCCATAATCTTTTCCAAGCCCCAACACACCGGCACCCACATCGAGCGGGCTTAGCGAGCTCAACACCCTGAGGATGCAGACCATAAGCAAGATTCCCAGCAACGCGTGCCCCGCCTTGATTTTCCGGATTCCGAATTCCTCTCCAAAAAGACACCCGACCGCCAGCAAGACAAAAACGGCCATGGTGACGGCCAGGACAAAAACGGCGTTTCCAGAAAATCCGTCAAAGGTCCCCAACAACGGCACGAACAGGTATTTGACCAATGCGAAAACCGTAAGGGACAAAGCCACGATCTGATAAATGTAGAAAATCAGCCGGAAGGGCTTGGCGAATTTATCGAAAAACAGAGCCAAAGACTCATGCCCGCCTTGGTGTTTTTTCGCCACAATTTGGGTCAGCCAGCCAAAAAGCATGAGCCCGATCGCATTGGGCACGGCGAACATGAGCAACCCGCGCATTCCGAACATGAAGGAAATCTGGACGCTGAAAAACAGGCCCAAGCCCCACATCCAAGCAAGCGCAACCGAATTTCCCCAGAGCAACGCATTCAACCAACGCAAATTCATACCCCAAACAACCCGCAAACCTGCTTTTCCGCAAGCCTCTTCCCACCCGTGCGGCTTTTGAATGATGACTTTCGTTGAAGTTTAGAGTTTAAACTTCTGATTTTAGCGTTTAACTGTCGCTCCCAGCCAACGCGCCATGATCGAAAATCTACGTAAATACACCGTTCTTATCATCATACTCTTCGTTCTTGTTATCGTCGGGTTCGTCCTGATGGATACAAACAAAATGAGCAATTCAAGCGGTGGAATTCCGGTTCTCAAAATTGCCGGCAGCACCTACACGGATGGAGATCTGCTTAAAAACGGATCTTCCGCCTACGAACTGACGGTCGCCCTTTTCCAAGCCGGGGATTACCAAGTCTACGGCTTTCTCAACATGCTTTCCGGAAACGACCCGGCGGGCGATGCCAAAGAAACCTTTTTCATCAACCGGATGTTGCTCCGCGGCGCACAAAAAGAATTCGGAATCTATCCGAGCGAGGAGGAAATCGATGGTATGATCCGCAAATTCCGCGCTTTCACCAGTCCTGACGGAGCTTTTTCCCAAGAACAATACCGCACCTTCATCGAACGCGGTCTCGGTCGCCTCGGCCTGGTCGAAGCCGATATCCGGGATCTCGCTTCCGACATGCTCATCCACCGCAAGCTCACGGAAATCCTCGGCTCGGGACTGACCACGGATCGCGCGATCATCGCCAAACAAGTCGCCATCGATGGCCAGCGCATCGACGCGAAACTTGCCCGCATCGACATCGCTCCGATTCAAGCGAAAATCTCTGCCACGGATGACGAAATCAAAACGTATTGGGAAACCGTCCAAGACGCGTTCAAGACGGACGAGAAACGCCGATTCACTTATTTCATCGCCAAACCCAACCTGCCTGCCGAGCCTGCGGAAATCGCCCCTCTTGCCGCTGATGCGAATGACGCAGCCAAGGCGGAACATGCCAAAAAAGTCGCGGATCGGGATGCCGCCATCGCCGAAGGAAAAAGACTCGCTAGGCTTGAGATCGGCAAGAAGGTGGATGATTTGCTCTACAAGCTGGAAACCCAGGAAAAACTGGATTTCAAAAAACTTGCCAAAGAGGACGGCTTCCAGCTCCAGACCACGGAACTGATCTCACAAAGCGAAGCCCCTACCGAGCTACAGGCGCAGATCCGCGGATCCCGCACACAGGGCACTGCGGCAAGTGCGCTGTTCCGCGTGAACCTCACTTCCGATCCGGCCTCAAAAATCACCGACCTCGCTATCGGCGAAAACGACTGGCTCGTCGCCTACGTCGATGGAACGGAACCAAGCCGCGTCAAAACTTTCGATGAAGCCAAAGAAGCGGCTCGCAAGCAGTGGACGGCTGAGCAAGCCGCCGCCGCATTTGCGAAAGCCGCCACCGAGACCCATGAGAAAATCAAAGCCGCACTCGCAGAAGGAAAATCCTTTGCGGATGCCGCCAAATCCGCGGGCATTGAATCCGATATTGTGAGCCTCACAGAAATTTCTCAAAGCACGAAGCCCGATGTCACGAAGTCGCCCTCAAGACTTTTTGAAAGCACGAAATACACCGCTCCGGGCACACTTGCCGAACCTGAAATCGAAGCCGATCGCGCCTTCATCATTTTCGTTGAAAAGCGTGAGTTCGTGAAAGATGCCGACACCGAGCAATCCATCGACTCCCTGGTGAATCGCGAGACCGAAAGCAACCGCATCAACGCGTTTGTCACATGGCTCAACGACAAAACGGAAGCGTCCGACATCCAACGCCTCAACCGCAAGTAAGTTCCCGCACCCGACGCGGTCACTCAACCTTGCGGGTTACAACCCAGAACCTGAAATTTTGAGCGAAGCCATCCTATCTTTGTTGGACGATGCCAGCGGTCACCTCGCCCTGGGCGAGCTCGATGAAGCGACCGCACTCTACCGCAAATGTGTGGAGCTGGATCCGAACCACTTCGATGCCTGGCACGCGCTATCCATGGTGCTTCTCAAAACGGATCATCTCAAAGAAGCCCTCGGCGCCTCGCTCCAGGCCACGACCCTCCAGCCCAATGACCTCCTCGCCTGGACTGCCCTCTCACAAATCTACGTCCGCCTCGGCGACATCCCCAACGCCGAAGCCGCCAAAGCCAACTCCCGCATCCTCTCCATGGGAGGAAAAATCGTCCGCTAGAATGTCGCTCTCTTCCTTGAGCTTTGAAATTTGAACTTTGAAATTTATGTTCTTCCTCACCACCGCCATCGATTACACCAACGGCTCGCCGCACATCGGACACGCTTATGAAAAAGTGCTGGCCGATGTCATCACGCGCTACCGCCGCCTTGCCGGAGAAGACGCGTATTTTCTGACCGGAGTCGACCAACACGGACAAAAAGTTCAACAGACCGCCGAGAAAGAAGGCGTTTCACCGGCTCAATACGTCAAAACCGTCACCGCCAGATTCCGCGCCTTGTGGGAAAAAATCGGGGTGGATTACGATGGCTGGGCGGAAACCACCGATCCCCGCCACATCCGTTGCGTGCAAGCCATCCTTTCCGATCTCCACGCACAAGGCCAGATCTACAAAAAAACCTACCGTGGCTTCTACTCGGTCCGCCAGGAACAGTTCCTGACCGATCGCGATCGCAATGAAGCGGGCGACTTCGGGCCGGAATGGGGCGAGGTCACCGAGATCGAAGAAGAGAATTACTATTTCAAACTCTCCGATCATACCCCGTGGCTGCGCGATTTTCTGGAAACATCCGACGACACGATCCTGCCCGGCTTTCGCAAATCCGAATTGATCAACGCGCTCGAAAAAAACACCGGAGCGGATCTTTGTATTTCTCGTCCCAAAGAACGCCTCACCTGGGGGATCGAGCTGCCGTTCGATACGGAATTCGTCACCTACGTTTGGTTCGACGCGCTCATCAACTATATCTCTTTCATCGGTTATATTCCGGACGATTCCTTGCCGGATTTCAAATCGACATGGACGGATCGTCCTCTCCACATCATCGGCAAGGACATCCTCGTCCCTGCCCACGGCATCTACTGGCTCGCCATGCTCCGCGCCCTGGGATTCGCCGAAGACCGGATGCCGCAACTCCTCGTTCACGGTTGGTGGAACCGCAGCGGGGAAAAAATGTCCAAATCTCTCGGCAATATCGTGGATCCCGTCGAACTCGCCGATACGTTCGGCGTCGATGCGCTGCGCTACTACCTCGTACGCGACATCCATACCGGCAAGGATTCAAACTTCGATGTCGAGCGTCTTGTCATGCTTTACAATACCGAACTCGCCAATGAACTCGGAAATCTTTGCAACCGCGCTCTCAACATGAGCGTGCGTTTCACCGATGGCATCATCTCACCCGGCGGTGCGCTTTCGGAGGATGACACCGCCCTCCAACAATCGCTTATCGATTCCACCGCCGCTTACCGCAAGGCGATGGATCATCATGAAATTTCCATGGGTCTCGAAGCGCTCAACCGTCACGTCTCGCATTGCAACCAATACGCGGAGCGCATGAAACCCTGGGAACTGAACAAGAATCCCGAAAACAAAGAACGCCTCGCCACGGTTCTGCATCACCTCGCCGAATCCGTCGCCCACTGCGCAATCCTGCTTTCACCCGTCCTTCCGGATGCTGCGGCGAAACTTGCCGCACAACTCAAGCTTCCCCGACTCTCCGGTATTAAACTCGACGATCTCGCATGGGGCCTGATTCCCGCCGGTCACGAAATCGAGAAACCCTCACCTGTGTTTCCTCGGATTGAAGTGAAGGCAGCGGAATAAGGATAGTTGCACCGATTTAAATCGCCCCTTCAGGGCTAGAATGTTTTGGCTCTTCAGCAAAATTTGTGGGTGAACTTCGGCTCCGGTAGTTTCCCAAGTGTATGAAACAGAGTGGTTTGTAGCAATTCGAAGCTGCGGTAGCCGT
>JBIKNX010000163.1:0-6410 GCA_044358435.1 Luteolibacter sp. | reverse complement strand
GGTAACGGAGGAAACGAAGGATGTTCCAACTTCGAATTTGCGGTTCTTTGGAGGGGAAGGGTTTGAATGAGGAAAGCAGGAATTCAGGAAAAGATGGGAGTGCGACCTTCCTGATTTTCTGCCTTCCTTATTCAAAAAATCTTATTGAAGGATGAGTGATGTAGATGGTCCGTCCGTTAGAATGTTTTCTAACTTCGAATTTGCGGTTCTTTGGATGGGAAGGGTTTAAATGAGGAAAGCAGGAATTTAGGAAAAGATGGGAGTGCGACCTTCCTGATTTCCTGCCTTCCTTATTCAAAAAATCTTTTTGGATCATGGTAAGTAGGGGTGTTGAGTAGTTCGGAGATTTGGTAAGAGAGAAGGTTTGCGTGAGAGCTGGGAACAAAGAATCCCAGCAGTCCAGAGCCTGCGGCGGGGAAGAGATGTAAGGGACAGGAATGTCCCTTCTCCTTTGTTTTAAAGAGTATTGCACGCGCTCACGGGCAAGCTTATGAAACAGCCGTGACGGGAAATGCGAAAGGGGTAATGGCGGGGGTGTTGGCGTTTGGTTTGTGGGGAATATTGCCGATTTATTGGAAGTTTTTGGAAGCGGTTCCGGCGATGAGCATTGTGGCGCAGCGGACGTGTTGGACCTGCCTGGTGTTGTGGCCGTTGTTGTGGTGGAGGGGGGTGGGGATTCATGCGGATTTGCGGACGCTATTTTGGCATGTCGTTTCCGGGGTTCTGATTGGTGGGAACTGGTTGCTGTATGTTTGGGCGACGATCCATGAACGGATGATCGAGGGGGCGTTGGGCTATTACATCAATCCGTTTTTCAACATGCTGTTCGGAGCGTTATGGTTTGGGGAAAGGCAGAATCGTTTGCAGATGGTGGCGATCGTCACGGCGTTTTCGGGGGTGATGTTACAGATCCCCGGAGTAGGGCATTTTCCGTGGGTGGCGCTGGCATTGGGTTTGAGTTTTTCCCTGTATGGGGTGGTTAGGAAACGATCCTCTCTCGGTGCGCTGGATGGTTTGACGGTGGAAAGCAGCCTGCTGGTGCCGGTGGCGTTGGGATGGTTGTTGTGGCAACACGGGAGCGTGGCGGATGCGTTCGGGGGAAACTGGCAAAACGGACTGATGCTTGCGTGCAGCGGAGTGGTGACGGCGATCCCGCTTTTGGCGTTCGCCTTCGCGAGCCGCAATATCCGTTTGAGCACACTCGGAATGCTTCAGTTCATCGGGCCGACCATGCAGTTTTTTATCGGCTGGAAAATCTATGGAGAGCCGATGACCACCGTGCGGCTGATGTCGTTCGGCTTGATCTGGATTGCGATCGGGCTTTACGCTGCGAATGGTTTAAGGAGGGCATGAGAATTTAAGACGGGAGACGGGAGACGGAAGAGACGACTTGGATTGATTTCTTTTATTTTCAGATCTCCTACGTGTTCTCCCTCTTCCGCTTGGAATAAAGCGCGTATGACAATCAGAGCATTGATATCGGTTGATCTCATCTTTTTGATTGGAGATTTCCGGTGATGGGTCGATACATGGGTGATGAAAGGCTGTGGATTACTTGGCTTATGTGTTTTGCTTGGGTTTGTGTTGCCGGCGAAATCGGGCGGAGGTTGATGGATTCTTCAATCACGATGGGAATCATGGAATAGAAACGCGAATGAAACGAAAGTCCGTCAGGATCTCTAACATTTTCAGATTTGATCGAGAGTGGCTTGGCCGCGTTGTTTGGATTCGGCGTCATCGGCTTCGCGGTTCGGCATGGCGAGGCCTTTTTTGATTTCGCGTATGGCCTCGTCATTTTTTTCCATCATGGCGAGAGTGCGGCCGTATTCAATCTGGTGGATGAGGCGCTTGGAGTTGATCTCACGGGCTTTTTTGAAGTGTCCAAGGGCTTCCTGATAGGAGCCTTTGGGGATGCCGCCGTAGACAACCTTGGCGAGGAGACGGGTTGCGCCGCCGATATCTGCGATTTCCTGATGCCAACGGCCGAGCATGTGGTGGGCGTAATCGGATTTCGGATTGAGTTTGAGGGCTTGCTCGGCGGCGGCTCTGATTTCGCGCGAGGCTTCGAGTTTTTCCTTGTTGCCGAGGAACTCGGTATTTTTTCCAAGTGAGAGGGCGAGAGCAAGATGGGCGTCGGAAAGTTTCGGGGCGATCGCGACGGCTTTGCGGGAGTATTCGAGGGATTTTTGAGCGGCTTTCTGGCGGGCGTTGCCTTTCAGGGAGGGCATGAGATCTCCGTATTGTTTGGCAATTTTGATGAGAACGCCCGCTTGGTTGGGCTGCAAGCTGTCGGCTTTTTCGTAGGATTCCAAGGCATCTTGAGTTTTTCGCAAGGCATCGAATTCGTCGCCTTTTTTTATCAAAACAGCAGCCGATTCAGCAAAACAGACCGATGCGGCGAGCAAATGGAGAGGAATCATGAGAATCAATTTCATGCGTCAATATAGCATGGATTATAGGAGAAAGAGCGGATTTTCAAAATGCATTCATGATTTTGGGGTGAATTTTCGGTTTTCCATCTGTGGATGTGCCGTCATGATGGCGGTCACATGACATCGGATTTCTTGGTGGTAGGAGCGGGTATCGCGGGATTGTCGTTTGCTTTGAGGGCGGCGAAGCACGGGAGGGTGACGGTTTTGACCAAGGGCAAAGCCGAGGAATCCAATACGGCTTGGGCGCAAGGAGGGATCGCATCCGTATTACCGGAGGGGATGTGTGATGCGGGCGATACGGTGGAGAAACATGTGGCGGATACCTTGGATGCCGGGGCGGGGTTGTGTGATGAGGCGGTGGTGCGGCAGATCATGGCTGAGGGGGCGGAAACGATTGAGGATTTGTTGGCTTACGGGGTGGAGTTTGATCGGCAGGATGCGAAGTTTTCGTTGGGTAAAGAGGGAGGGCACAGTCATCGGCGGATTTTGCATGCGCGGGACACGACGGGTAGGGAGATTGCCCGGGCGATGTTGAAGGCGGCGCGGAATGAGCCGAACATCACGCTTTTGGAAAATCACTTCGTCATCGATCTGATCACCTCGGTGCGTTTGGATATGGTTTCCAGCGATCGGGTTTTGGGAGCTTACGTGCTGAATCGCGAGAGTGGTGAGGTGACCGTATTCCGCTCGGATCGGGTGGTTTTGGCGACGGGTGGGTGCGGAAAAGTTTATCTTTATACGACCAATCCCGACTCGGCGACGGGTGACGGGGTGGCGCTTGCTTGGCGGGCGGGAGCGACGATTTCCAATATGGAGTTCATCCAGTTTCACCCGACGTGCTTTTACAACCCGGCTGCGACGGGGCCTGAGGCAAGATCGTTTCTGGTGAGTGAGGCGGTGCGCGGTGAGGGCGGGATACTGCGCAATACGAAGGGTGAGGATTTTACCAAAAAAGCCGATCCTAGAGGCTCGCTGGCGCCGCGTGACATAGTGGCACGAGCGATTGACCAGGAGATCAAAAGAACTGGTGCGGCCTGTGTTTATCTGGATGTGACGCACAAGCCGAAAGGTTTCATGAAGGAACATTTCCCCTATATTTATGAAACCCTGATGAAGTTCGGTGTGGATTGTGAAACCACGCCCATCCCAGTGGTTCCGGCGGCGCATTACATGTGCGGCGGAGTGAAAACGGACGTGACCGGCAAGACCTCGGTGCGCGGATTGTTTGCGATCGGAGAGGTGGGCTGCACGGGGTTGCATGGGGCGAACCGCTTGGCTTCAAACTCATTGTTGGAAGGCAATGTGGTGGCGCGCCTGGCGCTTGAGGAAATGATGCGGATCTATCCGCCGGGCAAGCATGTGATGGATGCCCCTCCGATTCCCGAATGGCACCATGGAGACGTGGCGGAGCCGGATGAGCTTGTGGTGATTTACCACAACTGGGATGAAATCCGCCGGCTGATGTGGGACTATGTTTCCATTGTCAGAACGGATAACCGGCTGCGTCGCGCGGCGGCACGTCTGAGAAACCTGAAAAAGGAAGTCCGTGAGTTTTATTGGGGACACCGGGTGAATGCCGATATTCTTGAATTGAGAAATCTCGTCGCTGTCGCGGGCTTGATCGTGGAGTGCGGGCTGCGACGCAGGGAATCCCGCGGCTTGCATTTCACCATGGATTATCCGGAAACGGACGATCGTTTCCTCAAGCCCACCATGCTGAGAAAGTTTTAGGGATTGGGGATTCCCATCAACTGCCTGAAATGCAACTCAGCAGGCCCAAAGCTGCTGTTAGAGAGGAGAGGGATGCGGTTTCGTTGGCGGTGTGGTAGCCGGTGGTTGGGATTTGCAGGGTGGTTCCGCTAATTTTCCCATCGCTGGCCGCGATCAATCTACCGAGCTCGGTTCTGCCCAATGAATAGGGTTTTTCCCGTCCGATATTTCGCATTGTTATCCATTCGTCCTTGAATGAATAGGAAATGCCGAGCGTGTCGCAGCGGTTGACGATTTCCCGGGTGAAATCCGGATCAAACATCGAGGTCGCGTCCTGATTCCGCAGGGTGAGATCTTGTTCTTCGGCTTCCTCCTGGGTGGGATAGGGGCTGGTATCGAGAACCAACAGGCGTCTGGTGGTAAGGGACTCGCGCTGAAACCACGCAAGAATGAACCGCCAGCTTTTTCCGGCTTCTTCCTGGGCGGTGAAAAAGGCGGTGCCTTGGTAGCCGAGTCGATACAGATAGATGATCAGCGCCACGCTGACGACGTTGTCGAGCTGCGCGGAGATGCGGCCGTTTTCGACTTTCAGTCGATCGAGGAAAGCTACGGGAGTGCCGGGTTCGAGGTAATCCAGGCCATCGACCTCGAAAATGAGGTTGGACCGTTTCGGGCAGAGGTAGCCGGAGGAAATCGTGCCCTGTCCAATGTAGGTTCCGGAAAAGGGGAGATGGGCTTGGATACGCTGGCCGGTGAAGCGATCGGCGATGGTGGCGACTCTTTGTTCGGAAATGGAATCTCCGGTGAGTTCGCTGCGGTTGCTCGCGATGAAGGCGGCGTATTGGAATTCGTTGGGTCCGGTGCAAACGAGACCGTTGCGATCCACGTGTGCGGAGAGATAGGCGCTGTCCGGACGATTGCCGCGTGCGACCAACAATCCGCTGTGACGTTCGACCGAGATGTCCATTTCCTCCAGTTCTCTGCGTATCACGCGGAAAAACGAATCCTCAGCGCCGACCACGGAAGGCTCGCGAATCAGATGACGAAGCGTGATGAGCAAGCCGGAGAGATCCGCAGTGGAAGATGATCGCATGATGGGTTTTCTAACAATTATTTTTTCTCGGATGAGATACTCCACGCAGGTTCGCCGGATTTGAATAGCTCAATGCTGAGGGATTTGATTTTCACATCGAGATACTCGCTGCTTTTGCCGGTGGCGATCCAGGCGTTGGATTTACCTTGGATGGCTTTGAAACGAAGCTCCGAGGACGCGGAAATGGCGTCTGGGGTGACGGGAAACACATCGTAAACGGAAGGATCGATTTTCGATTTCTCCGGCAGGGTGAGGGTCAGGCTCAGCAGGTCTTTGTTTGCCACGAACTCAAGTTTGGCTCCTTCGAGAGGTTTCGGGATGGCATCGTATGCCTTTTGGATGGCTGTTGCATCGCCTTTGGTGCTGAGGATCAATTCGGCTTCACCGGGCACACAGCCGGATTCGTTGCAGGTCAGCCAGGATAAAGTGGCTTTGAGTTCCGGGAGAGTGGATGGTGCGGCTTTGGGAGGATGAAGGGTGATTGGCAAGAGGATCTCTCCCTCGTAGCCGATACTCGGGAGTTCTCCGTTCGTGAAGCGTTTTGGGGCTGGATACTGGATGTCACCGAGGGTCCATCCGTCGGGCAGTTTCGCTTCGATTTTTATCGGAATGCCGCCTTCACCCGGATTTTTCCAATAGGTATGCCAGCCATCGGAGACTTTTATTTGGATGATACTTCGGATTGGTGCGGCGTCAGCCACGCTTTTACCAGCGGTCATCCACGTTGCCGTGGCGTGCTGTGGACCAGCCAGCACGGATGTGACCATCAAAATCGAGATCGGGCAGATCGCTTTCATACGGGTAAACATGAATCTGGACGGGCCTTTGGCAAGTTCCGGATTTCACGGTTCTGGACGCAAAAAAATAAGGACTCATTATTCTTGAGAGGAATGAATGGATCGTGGAGTATCCGGGCATGATGAAACTCATACATTGCGCAGCAGTATTCGGATTTTCCATGGCAGCCGTTCATGCGGAGGTTAAAATGACATCGGGAACAGGCACATTGAACTTCAGTGGCGGGGAGGGGGCAGGAAAAGGCAAACACGTGGTGCTTTTGGCCGGGGATGAGGAATACCGATCCGAGGAGGTCATGCCGGTCCTTGCGAAAATGTTGGCTGAAAAACATGGTTTTGAGACGACGGTACTGTTTTCAGCCGATGAAGACGGCACAA
>JBIKNX010000162.1:0-6431 GCA_044358435.1 Luteolibacter sp. | reverse complement strand
ATTCGCGATGATTGTTCTCAACGGAATCCAAGGTCCGACCAGCAGTGGAAAAGTCTATGGTGCCGGAGTGATGCCGGCACAGGGTGCGGGTATGACGCCTGTGGAACTTGCCTCCTTGATGACCTTTGTCCGTAACAGCTTCGGAAATGAAACCGGTGATGTCGTCTCGATCGATATGGCAACCAAAGCTTTCGAGATTTCTGCAGCGCGTGAAAAGGCCGGTCAAGCGGTTACCGCTGAGGAAATCGCTGCCAAGCACATGGCGATGTTACCCGGTGAGGTGTTGGAACCCGCCACAATGGTCAACCCTTCCAATCTCACACCGGCTCCTTAACTTCACACAACAACGGCAAATGCCGGCTTCACTCAACTTATCCATCATCTCCGCCTGAACCAATTATGAGCGCCCATTCAGCATCTCACGACAGCCACGATCATCATGACGATCATCATCACAATCCCGGCTGGTTTGCAAAATACATCTTTTCAACGGATCATAAAACGATCGGTATTCAGTATGGCATCACGGCTTTGCTGTTTTTGGCTTTCGGTTTTTATCTGATGATGGTGATGCGCTGGAGCATCGCTTATCCGCATCAGCCTCTGCCGGATTGGATGGGTTGGATATTCAGTGATACTTGGAAATCCCGCTGGCTTCAGGATGGCAAAGTCACCGGTGAAACCTACAACATGTTCGGAGCGATGCATGGCACGATCATGGTTTTCCTTGGAATCGTGCCGCTCGGCTTCGGTGCGTTCGGCAACTATGTGACGCCGCTTCAAATCGGTGCGGTTGACATGGCGTTCCCCAAGTTGAACATGGTTTCATACTGGACTTATCTTGCGGGCGGTCTGGTGATGTGCGCTTCGTTTTTCATGGAGTCCGGCGCAGCAAAATCCGGATGGACAAACTATTCACCGCTTGCCGGTTTCGCTGACGGGCAAATCGTCAACCAATGGCTTGCAGGTCAAACCCAATGGCTGATCGGTCTGGTGTTGCTGATCACGTCCTCGCTTCTCGGTTCGGTCAATTTCATCACGACGATCATCAACCTGAGAGCGCGCGGCATGACTTGGATGCGTTTGCCCTTTTTTGTCTGGGCGATGCTGGTCACAGGTTTCCTTTTGCTGCTTGCGTTCCCTCCGCTTGAAGCGGCAGGCATCATGCAGCTCATGGACAGGGTGGCTCACTCGTCATTCTTCATGCCCTCCGGTCTGTTTACCAAATCCGATGGTCTCGTGGATCTCGCAGGCGGTGGTTCGCCGCTGCTTTTCCAACACCTTTTCTGGTTCCTCGGTCACCCTGAGGTTTATGTTCTTCTATTGCCAGCCATCGCTTGTGTCGCGGAAATCATTCCAGCCAACACGCGCAAGCCTCTCTGGGGTTACAAATCGATGGTTTACTCAGTCCTTATCCTCGGCTTCCTATCCTTCATCGTCTGGGCCCACCACATGTATATGACCGGAATGGGATCCTCGGTATCGGCGTTTTTCCAAACCACCACCGTGCTGATTTCGATTCCATCCGTGGTCATCATCACCGCCCTTTTGATCTCCCTTTGGGGTGGATCAATCCGCTTCACTCCACCCATGCTCTGGGCGTGCGCCTTCATTCCGATGTTCGGTATTGGAGGTCTCACCGGATTACCTCTGGCATTCAACCTCGTCGGTCTTCACCTGCACGATACTTACTATGTGATCGGTCACTTCCATTACGTGGTCGCGCCGGGAATCCTGTTTGGTCTTTTTGCCGGGCTGCATCACTGGTATCCGAAAATCACAGGACGCTACATGAACGGACTCCTCAATCATCTCCATTTCTGGCCGAGTCTGATTTTCATGAACGTCCTTTTCTTTCCGATGCTGGTGCAGGGAATGGCGGGATTCCATCGCCGTTGGTATAACGGGGGAGATGCCTATCTGGAAAAAGCGGCCGACAGCGCCAACGTTTTCGGCAACATAGTTCGCGAATACATTGACCTGAACATTGTCATGTCATACGGCGCATGGGCATTGGCAGTTGCTCAAATTCCTTTCATCATCAATGTGCTGCTAGCCTGGAAAATGGGCCGCAAGGTTGAAAATGACAACCCATGGGACGCGACCACACTCGAGTGGGCCACTCCGACGCCTCCGGGTCATGGAAATTTCACCTTCGATGTGGCGATCTATCGTGGTCCCTATGAATATTCACGGCCTGACTGTGACAAGGACTTCTTGCCGCAATGGCAGGTCCCTGGCTCGAACGTCCGGGAATCTGAAGACGGGTCCAACGGCGCCACTCCGAAAGACACCCATTAAGTTTTATCAATCGCTGACAAATTAGCCTTAGCCCAATTTTAGAAATGGAAATCCCATACATCTTCACTCCCCGCAAAGACACGGGTCTGGTCAACTCCAAGATCGCCATCTGGCTTTTCCTCGCCTCCGAGGTCATGCTCTTCGGCGGCTTTTTCTCCGCTTATGTATATCTTCGCTTGGGTGCGGATTATCCATGGCCTGAGCGAAGCCTTCCCGTGCTGCCCGGTTTGATCAACACTTTCGTGCTCATCGCCTCATCGGTCACCGTGGTGTTTGCATGGGCCGCTCTCAAGTTGCGCAAATGGAGACAATTCCAGGTCTACATGGCGATCACAGTCGCCTGTGCGGCCCTGTTCATGGTGCTCAAAGGCATAGAATATTATCTTAAGTTTCACCACCAAGCCGTACGCCTGCATGACTATTCGATTGTCGAGGGTCACCTTGGATACGAGAAGGAGGATGGAAAACTGGTTCTGGATCGCAAGGGTCACCACATTGAAGAGAACATGATCCGTATCAAAACGGAGAAAATATCGTTCTCCACGAAACGTTATCATGCCGCATGGGTTGAAGAGATGCTTGCGGAGGCCAAGCATCATCACGCCGAAATCAAGCTTGAAGCTGATATCAAACTGGTTGTGGAAGAAGGTCAACCTGCGATTGAAATCGCAAAGGCGGGTACCACGCTGTCTCTCGAGCTTTTGAAAAAGATCAAAGAGGTTCACATCGCCGCACTGGCCCATAACTCCCGTCTGCGGACCGAGGCTCTCAGAGAGGCATGGAAGACCGCCCACGAAGCGAATCCCGGTAAAAAGGACAGGGAGTTGGCAGAAGGGGTTGGTATCGATGCGGAAGCTCTCAAACCGCGCATGTTGGGCGAAATTCCATCGGTTACGTTTGTGGTTGCTGATCCGGTTGAGTTGCTTTTCAAGCCACGTGACATCAAGGAAGGTCCGTCATCATCCACTCTTCGGGACGATACCGTCATCACCGGCAAGCTGCAGGATAGCCCCATGGTTTTCCACTACGTCGATGCGATCGATTTCCAGTGGTTGGTCATGAAGGCGGAAAAGAAGGGGATTGCTGCCGAGGCCGCCATTGAAAATTCGTGGCTCATGAAGAACCAGGAGTTTGTCCGTGAAGCGTGGGAATGGCATTTAGAACAAACCGCCAAAAAGCAGAAAGCGCTGAATGACCGTTATGGGTTCAAAAAGGATGGAACGCCGGTTCGGGTTCTTACCGAAAAAGAGCTCTATCGCATGGGTTGGAAAGAACTTGCTGAAAAAGGGGTTGATACCAAGGGTGTGAAAATTTCCGGTTTTGACAAACTCAAAGAAGAGTTCATGGGGCCGAATTATGATGCCAGGGGTAACGAGACCTTTGAAGAGCTGACTTTGCCGCGTGAACAGATTCGCTACGCTTCGAAATTCACCCCAAGCTGGAACAACTATTATGCGATCTATTTCACCATCACAGGTCTTCACGGGCTTCATGTCATCGGCGGTGCCCTCGTGCTTCTTTACTACCTTCTGTTTGGTCGCAAGATGTATCTCTCAAATCCGGAGTGGCTTGCCAACCGAGTGGAAGTTGGCGGCTTGTTCTGGCACTTTGTTGACTTGATCTGGATCTTCGCGTTCCCGATTTTCTACCTCATGTAAACCTTTTCTCATAAATTCTAACTCATTCCTGAAATGGCTGATTCTATCGAAGCAATCCAAAAATCCAAGAAGACCTATCTTGCCGTATTCGGTGCGCTGCTGGTCGGTACTGTTCTTACCGTATTGGTCGCGGAAGCACCGGGCTGGCTATACTGGCTTGATGTAGGTGGGCACGGTTTTGACAAATGGGACGCGATTGTCGGCATGCTGATTGCCGGCACCAAGGCGTCTCTCGTCGCCGTGATATTCATGCACCTGAATCATGAGAAAAAACTGATCTACTGGGTTTTCTTCGGATCGATCTTTTTTTTCATCTGTCTAGCCGCGCTCCTTGCGCTTGCGAAAGGCAGTCCTATCTTTGATCACCTTTTTTATAAATAAGCAGTATGTCACTCCGCAGCTTCCATATCGTCTTCATCACGGTTTGCACCTTGTTTTGCGCTTTCCTGGTGCTGTGGGCCTTTGTGCTTGCTCCGGAACCATCATTGATGGCCACGTGCTCGGGCTTCATCGGTGTGATTGGAATTTTCCTCATGCCGGTTTACGCCGTCTGCTTCTGCAGAAAAGCCAACAATCTAGAACTCTGATCCAGCCATGAATCCATTCAATTTTCCAGCTTGCACGACCTGCAGTGTATCCTTCGAGGCAGCCGGTGATTCCATTGGTTACTCAATCCTGTTCCTTCTACTGGTCATCACGGCCGTTTTGACAGGTGTGGTTTTCTTCATGGTGCGCTTGGCGCGTCGCGAGAACGCCAACCTTGATCCTGAGCTCCGTGATGATTACGTCAGTCACTAAGATATCCACCACCACCTCGAATTTCAGATTTTACCAACATGACCTTCTCAGAACTTATCGGACTTTCCAAAAACTATTCCGCCCACGGTGGTAACGTAGACCATCTCATCATGGTCGTGCATTGGTTCATGCTCGCCTTATTTGTCGGTTGGACGGCTTTCTTTTTCTATTGTCTCTTCAAGTTTTGGCGCAAGCGCAGTCCGAAGGCCTCGTATCACGGTGTTCAGAGCCATCTTTCCAGTCACATGGAGATCGCGGTGATCATCATCGAAGCCGTCTTGCTCCTGGGTTTTGCATTTCCGCTCTGGAACGAACAGGTGGACAACTGGAAAACCGTAAAAGACATGAATCCGGTTCGGATCAGGGTCGTTGGTTGGCAGTTCGGATGGACTTATCACTATCCGGGTCTTGATGGTAAATTCGGACGTGTCGATGCGGCTTTGATGGATGGCACGAATGTCGTGGGAATCGATTACACCGATCCGAACGCCCATGACGATTTCATTGCTTCCGGGCTCAAACTTCCCGAACAACGCCCTGCGGTTCTCAATGTGGGATCCAAGGATGTGATTCACAACTATGCGATTGTGCCAATGCGTGTTCAGATGGATGCGATTCCGGGTCAGGAAAACACCATGTGGTTCACTCCTGTTGAACCAATGGAGACCTCCGTGGTTTGTGCCCAGCTCTGCGGCGAAGGTCACGCGAACATGGTGGGCACATTGGAAGTGGTTCCTCAAAAGGATTACGATGAGTGGGCAAAGTCCCAATCAGAGACCGCTTTGGAAGCTCACAAGAAGTCACAGGCCGTGGCGAGTGTCTCCCGCTAGAATGCAGTCTTGTTCTATCTCGTTTGCATCTGAGATCAAAAATCGCATTCGGGTTTTCGCTATAGTGTCGTCATTGACCTCCGAGTGTATCTTTTTCATTCCATGCGTTTGGGATTGAAGAAGAGTGGCTCGATTGGAAATTTCAGTTCTTCGGCACGCTTGATAAAGTCCTCAAAGTTGTTTTTTTGATCGTTGGGATCTTTGGAGAGCAGCCAGAGGAGTTTACGATTTGGCGAACCGATCAGGGCTCTGGTGTGTTGGGGGTTGAGATCGAGGATCCAGTAGTCGCCCTCAAACAAATTCGCGGGAAAACGGTTGAAGCGGACTTTAAGTTTTCCGGGCTCTTGAGGATTCACGCATCTTGCGTTGCCCGCGATACTAGTGGTTTTGCCATTTGCTTTGAGTCCTTCGTTAAGGACCGTGAGGCTGCCATCCGGATTGAGCGAGTAGGTGGCTTTCGCAGCTACCAAGCCTCTTTCAAAGGTATTGGGAAGTCTGGCGATCTCATGCCACTCACCCGCATAAAGTGAGGGATCGATTTTCTGGACCGTGGGCGGAAGGTTTTTCTGATTCGCGCAAGCGCTAAGGCAAACGGTGACGAGGGAGGTGAGGAGACGTTTCAGGGGAGAGAGGTAGTAGTTCAGGTTTAGCATTGCGAGAGGAAAGACTTGTAGTCTAAAGCGGGATGGTTGAGGCCGCAACTGCTTACCGAGTTTTCGAATGTTGGCTGAAAAGATGATTAAACCGCAAGGGCCTTAAAGAACGCAGAGATGGCTGCGAAGCACTTTGATTCGATCATCTTGGTATCTGCTACGCGAACTTTGAACCCCTTGCTTTTAAATCG
>JBIKNX010000161.1:0-6457 GCA_044358435.1 Luteolibacter sp. | reverse complement strand
AACCGCAGGCGGACAAGACAAATAAAAAAACCGAAGCGGATAAAAAACCGCAGGCGGATAAGGCGAACAAAAAACCAAACGTGGCGAAATGATTCAGGATTTGATATGATCGGATCACGGTTGGAGATTGGAAATGATGGCAGCATTTCGCAGCCTCCGGCCGGAATTAGCAATCAACGCGCCTTGAAGAAAAAACAATCTCAAGACGTGTAGATCGCGACAGGTCCGATTCCGCCTCCCTGCACGGCACGCAGCTTTGCTACGGATCGGCTTACGATCTGAGCCGCTTGGATGGCGTCAGCATGGCTGTTGAAGCGGGAAAAGCTGAAGCGCAAACTGGTTTTTGCCACAGCTTCCGAAATTCCCATCGCGAGTTGCACATGGGAGGGCTTTCGCTTGCCGGTCATACAGGCAGAGCCTGCGGAACAAGCCAAGTCCGCCTCATCCAGGAGGATCAACATTCCGGCCGCATCACAATCCCGGAACGACAAATGACTGGTATTCGGCAACCGGTCCGAAGCACCGCCATTGCGGACACATCCGGCGGTTGCCTCCAGTAACTGCGTTTCAAAGCTGTCCCTCATCGCCGCCAATTCATCACTCAAGCCGCATTCCAATGCCTGTCTTGCCAATTCCGCCGCTTTACCCATCGCAATAATGGCCGCGGTGTTTTCCGTGCCGCTCCGACGCCCGGATTCTTGTCCGCCACCCAACAATAAAGGCGAGAAATCCAATCCATTCCTCACGTAAAGAGCTCCTATGCCCTTGGGCCCGTGAAATTTATGAGCGGATATAGACAACAGATCGACCGGTATCGTTTTGACAGAAAGGGGTATTTTTCCCACCGCCTGAATCGCATCGGTATGGAACGGCAGACCCTTGGAGCGCGCGATTTCCAACAAACGCGCCATGGGCTGAATCACTCCTGTCTCGTTATTTGCTATCATCACGGACGCAAAGGCAGCCCCCTCACAGGCCTCAAGAAATGCATCCTCATCGATCATTCCGGAAGCATCCACTCTGACGGTTTCCGTCTCGCGCTTCAGGCCATCGAGATAACGCAACACCGCGCTATGTTCGATCGCCGAAGTCACGGCCGCTCCCTCCCTTGAAAGTTTGTGCAGTGAATGAAGCGCCGTATTGACGCTCTCGGTGCCGCAACCCGTGAAAACGATTTCCCCCGGCTCCGCGCCAATCAGTTCGGCCACTTGCTCACGCGCTTCCTCAATGGCTTTTCGCGCAAGTTTTGCGTTCCGATAACTCCCCGAAGGATTCGCATGATGATCGCGCAACCAGGGCAGCATCGCGTCCACCACCTCAGGCAGCATCCGGGTTGTCGCATTCGCATCAAGATCGATCACCCCTTGAGTTTCGGTTTTCCGAACGAAAAAAACAACCAGGAATCCGGAATTACAAATGATCCGGAATCCGCGCGACCACTTGCTCCAGCCAACCCATCGCCGCATCGCCCCATGTCATCAGGGTTACGAACCACGTATGACCGAAATCACGCAGGCTCTCAAAGGGATTTGGCGAGGCGAAACAAAGCAGTCCGATCAAAACGACCAAATTGCCAAAATAAATCAAAACCAGGGAAAGAAAGGTGCCGTTGTCTTTGAGATCGGGCTGGTCCCTTGGAATCATCCAAATCGTCCACGCCATGTGAAAGGACCATGAAGCTCCGATGGCGGCATAAAAAAACAAGTCCGCCTCACCGGGCAATCTCCAAAAGAAACTTGGAACGGCATAAAAAATCACCGTGACCACACTCCAGAAAGGAACGAAATAAGGTGACAGCGAGATGACCCAGTTGCTTTTGTCGGTGGTGACGTATCCGCCAGAACTGCTCCACTCCATGTCATAAACCTTGCCCCCAAAACATTTCACAAAAGCCGCATGGGTCAGCTCATGCCCGAAAACATAAAGATAGAGGAAAAATGGCTGTGCCAGCTTCGATGCGAACCAACCCAGCATCACCAGCGCCCCGATAATGAAATACCAGAATTGCGGCGTCTGCCAGAATCCCAGCTCCATGGTCGCGTGAGAAAAGGTTTTCAAAAAGGTCCAACTCGTCACCCAACAAAACGGCAACAACAAGAGCGCCAAGGTCCAACGCGCCAGCGTTTTCATGAAACCGGCCGACTGTTCCCGCTCCATTTCCACATCCTCCAAGGCAATCGATGCCCAGACCGATTTCCCCGCCCTCTGATTCAACTTGCGGTTTTTACCCAATTGCTTGTCCGCACGCTCATGCGCCCGCCGATTCACCGATACCAAACCATCATACGGAAACTTCGGCCCCCGCTTGCGATTTGGCGTATTTCTTGCCGGCGATGTCTGCTTTTTTAAACCCATGTCGTCTGAGAGGCGGATTTTATTTAAGAAAACTTAAAGAATCAAGCCCAGGGTCGATGTTATCTGAAATTCCGCCGGCATTTCTTCCTCCGCTTGGTTTTTTTCTCCCAGCCATCCATCAAAACTGCTAACCCAAGCACCCATGCGCATCAGCACACTCATTTTGACGCTCAGCCTGCCGCTTCAGGCGAAAAATCCGGTCCCTGCTGAAACCGCGGCCCCAAAGGAATCGACCGAGGCCGCTTACCCGGCTTTGGAGCGGTTTGTCAAAGTCTTGGAAATCACCAAGGCGCGTCATCCGGATTTGGATCAACTCGGCTACGATCGGCTGATCAATCGGGCGCTCGACGGGATGCTTGGCAGCCTCGATCCCCATTCGTCTTTCATTTATCCGGAAATGCGGGAAATGATGGATGAGGATGGCAAACTCAACAACGAGATCCCCAGCCTCGGTCTGAGTCTTGGAAAGAACTCGGAATGCCTCTACCTGAGCGCTGTGGATGCGAATGGACCCGCCGCCATCGCGGAACTCAAGCCGGGCATGAAAATTCTCCGGATCAACCAGCAGGACACCTCGAAAATCCCTCTCAAAAACGCCCTCGAATTACTCACCGGTGATGCCGGCAAGACCACCCTTCTCCTCCTTCAGGATCCGTCAAAGCATTCAAAAACCGAGATCACCCTGACCCACCGATATGTCGAGGAGCGATCCCTGATTCTCGCAAAATTGTTAGAAAAAAATCCCCAAATCGGCTATCTCCGCCTCGCACAGTTCGGCTCCCATTGCGCGCGGGAAACGGAAGCCGCGCTCGATGAACTCGAAGACAAAGGCATGAAATCCTTGATTCTCGACCTTCGCGAAAACGGCGGTGGAGATCTCCACGAAACGGTCAAAATCCTGGGCCTGTTTGTCGCACCCCAAACAACCGTGGTTTCTGTCAGGGAACGCGACAAACCCGATGAATTTCTCAAAACTCCCGAGCGCCAGCGCCGCAACCGCCCTTACCCGATGGTCGTTTTGATCGATCGCCATTCCGCCTCGGCATCCGAACTCACGGCGGGCTGCCTGAAAGACCTCAAGCGTGCCAAGATCATTGGCGAACTCAGTTATGGAAAAGGCAGCGTCCAAAACATCATCCCGATGGGACATTCCACCGCGCTGCGTCTGACCATCGCCACCTACCACACCCCTTCCGGAGAAACTCCTCACCTCAAAGGCATCAACCCCGACACCGTTGTCTCCTTCACCGAAGCCGATCGCGAAAATTTCCTCAAGGCCGCGCGCGTCTCTTCCCTCAGCCCAACGGAAAAAGAAAGCTTCGAGAAGTGGACCGACCCCGCCATCGCAGAAGCGATCAAAGCACTGAAGTGATCGGGGCGCCGATTGATTCATTCAAAAATCAAAGATAGGCAAATTAACCGCAGATGAACGTTAATTTTCAGATACTCACGGATATTTCAGATTCATCCAATGGAATAGATAATCAATCAACATAACTATTCTTATCTGCGTGCATCTGCGGTTCATATTCTCTTATAAAATGAAAGCTCGGAAGCATACCAAACGTATTTCCAGATCGTGATTTTCCTTCGTTTTCTCCCGTTCATCTTCCTTGGCTTATCCGCCATGGCTGATGAGACATTTAAAAACGAGATCCAACCTTTGCTCGTCGAGTATTGTTATGACTGCCACGGAGATGGCTCGAAAAAGGGCGATTTCCGCATGGACAGCCATAAGGACCTGTCCGCACATCTCAAGGATCGCAAACACTGGATGCCCGTCTGGAGAAACCTGCGCTCACAAATCATGCCGCCCTCCGATGAGGCGCAGCCCAGTGCCGAGGAAAAACAAAAACTCCTCTCTTGGATCGAATCCACCGTTTTCAAGATCAATCCCGAAAAACCCGATCCCGGTCGCGTCACGATCCGCCGTCTGAACCGCAACGAATACCGCAACGCCATCTTCGATCTGCTCGGCGTGGAATACGATACCACCGAGGCTTTCCCGCCGGACGACACGGGATACGGCTTCGATAACAACGGCGATGTCCTGTCCATCTCTCCGTTGTTGATGGAGAAATATCTGACCGCTGCCGAAGAGGTCGTGAATCTCGCCCTGCCCGATGATGCCTCGGCGCAAGTTCCGCGTGTCGATTTTCCCGCAACCGAATTCAAAAATCCATCCGTTCCGTCCACCTGGATTCCTTTTACCAGCGGCGGCGAATTCACCTTGGACATCCCTGTGAAATGGGAGGGAAACTACCAACTCATCCTGCGCTACGCGATCCAAGGCGCCACCGAAGCCACGACCGCTGCGGCAACTTTGGAAATCTCGACGGTCGAAAAGAAACTGACGGAAACCAAACTGGGCTGGGATCAGCGGAGTAGCATTGATCTGACCGCAACCGCGAATTTCCAAGCGGGTGAACAAAAGGTCATGATCAAGGTCAATCCCGGCCTCGAACCCGCCGACGGCGAAGAGGCGCTATACCTTTCCATCCAGGGGCTCACACTTCAAGGACCGCTCAAGGGATCACAACGGGAATACTCGAAAGGTCACCGCATGATCTTCGTCGATGGTCCGGCACCCGAGGATGCGGCCGCCGCAAAAACCTACGCACGCAAAATCATGCGCTCATTTGTATCCCGCGCATTCCGTCGCCCCGTGATCGAAGGCGATATCAACCGCCTCGTCGATATCGTCGAGGAAACCGACCAACTACCCGGAAAAAATTTCCAGGACGGCATCAAGCAGGCGATCTCCGCCTGCCTTGCCTCACCGCGTTTCCTGTTCCGCGTCGAAATCCAACCCGAACCCAACAACCCGGCCAAAATCGTCCCGCTCGATGAATATGCGCTGGCCTCCCGGCTCTCGTTTTTCCTCTGGGCGTCCGTTCCCGATGACGAATTGCTGTCACTGGCGTTCAATCAAAAACTACGCGCCAACCTCCGCCAACAAGTCGAGCGTATGCTCGCCGATCCGCGTTCAAATCGCCTGACGGAAAATTTCGTGGGCCAGTGGTTGCAGGCACGTGATGTCATGACCGCACCCGTCTCCGCACCGGTCATTCTCGGCGTGACGGACAAACGCAAGGCCTCGGAAATTTTCGATCCGCGCCTGCGTAACGACATGCGCGAGGAAACCTACGCGGTTTTCAATTTCATCCTGCGTGAGAACAGGCCGGCCGAAGAACTCATTTCCGCGAACTACTCCTTTCTCAACGAACGCCTCGCCGCGTTTTACGGAGTGAAAGGCGTGAAAGGAGAAAAACTTCGTCCGGTCGATCTCAGCGAGCATCCCGAGCGCGGCGGTTTGTTGACCCAAGGCACTTTTCTCATCGTCACCTCGAATCCCACCCGCACCTCGCCGGTAAAACGAGGACTTTTTGTTCTCGAAAACATCCTCGGTACCCCGCCGCCTCCGGCTCCGCCGAACGTTCCCGAACTCACCCAAGCCGCAAAACAAGGCTCTAATCCCACCATGCGGGAAATGATGGAAATCCATCGCAAGAATCCAGATTGCCGCGGTTGCCACGCGCGCATGGATCCCATCGGCCTCGGTTTGGAAAACTACGATGCGCTCGGTCGATTCAGGATGAACGAAGCTGGAAAACCCATCGACACCGCCGGCATCCTCGTTACCGGAGAGGAATTTTCCAACATTGAAGAGCTCAAAACCATCCTCTCTCAGAAACGCAGGCCCGATTTTTACCGCACCCTTTCCGAGAAACTCCTCACCTACGCGATCGGCCGCGGCGTGGAGTATTACGATTCCGTCACGATCCGACAACTCGTCGCCCACATGAACCAAAACAACGGCAAAATCACCGAGCTCATTCATGCCATCACCACCTCCGCCCCTTTTCAGATGCGCCGCGGCGATGAGTGAGGATCCATGGTAGGGTCGTTTTGATAAAACGACCGACGATACCTTCATTTAATGACCCTTTGAATGAAGAGATTTCCGAGATAGACACCACCTCAAATTAACCTAAAAAGGAAAATGGGCGTGTTTTTTAAGCCTCATTGGCTGAGGAGTTTGATTTTTCATTTTGTGCGTCGTTAAGCGTGGTGGTTTTATCCACTCAGGAGTAATTCAGCC
>JBIKNX010000289.1:0-6459 GCA_044358435.1 Luteolibacter sp. | reverse complement strand
TAGGAACCAAGAAGTTGAGTCGTCCAGCCAATGGTCAGTGCCGCATTGTTCTGCAGTGTGAGGTTTCCAGTATAAGCGGGTGTGGTATTGCTCCATACCATGGGTCTTTTTCCGTCAAGGATCACCACATCCAAGTCGCCTTGGGGTATACCGTTGTCCCAGTTGGAAGTTGTACTCCAGGTATCGTTGCTCGATGAGATGCCCGTGTATTTTGTGGAACTCACCAGTTCCACCGTGGCTTGATCGATCGCAGTCTTCGAGGAGGAATCGGTGACGCGAAGGCGGATCGTGTTGCTACCATCGACCATGCCGTAAAGAGATTGCAGATCCGTGAAGGAAATGGCTGCCGGAGTGGCTCCGGTGGCGTCGTCGAATTGGCCGTCATTGTCCAGATCCCATTCATAGTTGGTGATGGTCTCGGTCCCGGATGGCAGGGCTGTCGCGAAAAGGGAAACTGAAGTTGTCGGATTGGGGAGGTAATAGGGTCCGCCGGCGTTCACCTCTGGGTTGGCTAACACCACGGACAGTTGCACATCATCGAAGGCGACCTCGTTTTCAAAATCGTCAAGCCCCTTGTTGATCAACCGGATTTGGAGCGCCTGATTGACTAGGCCTGAGTCCGCGGGATCATAGACGTAATTGAGCGTGGAGGTCGCAAACTCGCCGAAAGCCGGATTGAGGGAGTTGTTGTCCTCGGCGATCACCGTACCGCCTGCCAAAAGTTGTACCTTATAGCCTGGATCGACCTCATAATAGTTGGTGTAGCCAACCTTGACGGTGAGTTGATAGACGTCTCCTTCCTTGAAGGTCGTGGATAGGGTTTGGGAAAGACCTTTTTCCACTCCGCCGGCCAATAGGGTGAGCACACCCGCGACATTGTCTCCCTCCGGTGCTTCTGAGTCGAAGTCATCGATGCTCGGATTGTAGGCATAAACCGTCGAGCCCAAGCTGGCACCGTTGTAGGCGCTCCAGCCTACCGGAATATCAGAGTATGTCGGGTTTTCTTCTGCAACAGCCGGAAGCTCAAATCCCGGATTGGTGATAGCGACGGGCGTTGCTGCAATGGCTGAACCCGAGAGGAGCAGGGGTATTACAATGAAGCGGTAGACAGGGGGGATGTGGGTGAGTTTCATGATGGCTCAAAAATCTGTGAGTGGGCGATCTGGGCGCTGCTCCAATGTATGAATAGTGAACAAGAATAAGGATTCCGCGTCAATCCGGATTTTGGTCTGGAGACAACTGTTGAGAGGATTCATTTAGAGAAAATCCATGATGGGAGCGACACCTAGGCTTCCGGATTCTGGGTCTTGGTAAAAGAAAATCAGTGATCGGTATCTGGTGTTGACCACCCAGCGTGTGTCATAGAACACCTTCCATTTTTCCTCTTTCAGGTAGGATAGGGTGACCTGGCACCCACCAGACGTGTGGCTGGCATTTGGCTTCAGCAAATTTTTCTGACCCGGTTTCAAGCTGAACTTCTTGTCCCCGATGGTTCCTCCGACCTGCAACTTGGAGGCGTTGATGAGGAGGTAATTGCCACCTGCGAATTCGTTCAATTGGGCATCGAGCGGCAACACAGCGAATCCGTCGCTGTTATTTTCCCCTTTGCGGATGAGGAGGATGATTTGTTTCTTGGCGGCAATCGAATTCGCATTGCCATACACTTGAAAGGCGGTCTCTCCTTTTTCATTGGCTGTGGTTTTACCCACGGCAATCGAAGCGAGGGGCGGCACATGGTATACGGACGACAATTCATTTCCCGGAATATCCACTTTGATGGTTTTGCCCTCGCCGATCAAAAGTTCAACAGGCTCGTTCTCCGGTTGTTCCGGAAACGAGAGGAATTGAAGGGATAATTGCGGGGCTTGCTGCGCGCGTGAGATGGGCATCAAAACACACGTCGCGGCCATGAGGATACAGGATGCGGTTCCGGTGAATACCGTTGAAATGGACATGGTGGGTTTTCTTTGAGTGTTAGATTTCCGAATTGTTCAGCCAGCGGAAGCTGACCAACTGTATTTTGCGTCCGAATTTTTTGTTATGGTCCGAAGTCAGCTCGGATTGTTTGAGATGCGGTTTGTCTTTCAAATCCACGTATTCCGGGACTCGTTGAACCACGGCTTCACACCAGGCACGGGCGATGACCTTGCCATTGGCATCGATGGAGTCGCCGTAAGTGCGAATGACGAAAGTATCGCCTCGGGGTGAAAGCTGTTCAGCCGTATTGCGGAGGATATCAGCCTGATCCACATAGGCCGAACTGCCGTAGGCGATGGCTCCCTCCATGGCCTCGGGGAACACCGCGTTCATGTAAGTTTTCTCGGCTGCGGTGAAGATCCGGTCGTTGGAGCGAAATCCGGCATTGATGGGGACATTCGGATCATCGATGGCTGCTTGCAGCGCGCCTTTCAGGGAAAGCGTTGGATTGGTGGAATCAAGGCGGCGGTTGACAAACTCGGAGAGAGACAGGAAAGGTCCGCGGAGTTTCACCTGCTTGACCATGGCAATTGCGAGTTGCTTGATTTCCTCATCCGTAAGATCGCGCCATCCGATCCATTGTTCTGGATCACTGGGATCTGAGGAGCTATTTTTATAAGATTTCCCATTCGCAGCCCCGCCTGGACCGATGGGGACACCAGAGGGACGGTCCTCTTTAAGGCTTACTCCGTCTGTTAGTGCGGTATCCTTGTCCAAATAAGCCACCGGTTTGCCTTTTAGGCTGGAAAACACGGCTTTCCATGCCTCGACCGAAGTGGAGTTGATGTTGAACGAGCCGTTGACCATCAGATGTGCGGCAATCTGATCGGCCAAGCCATCGATGTATAAATTGGGGTCGGTGAACAAACTGTCCAGTTTCGTCTGGTCCAGATCTCCCAAGTAGGGTTTGATCCGGCGGTTGGGCAGTGGTTTGTTTTCAAAGAAGAAGTCTTCCGCCACTTTTTTCGCCGTGCGGGAAGTGTTCGTCTCATATATTTTAACTTCTTTGGGCTCAGGGGTGATGGAGGAGAAGAAGAAGTCGTCCCAAAGTGCTTTATTAGCCAGGTAAGAGTGATCCACAAAAGGTCTTTGAGTATCGACGCCCTCGACAAACATGCGGTTCACCGTGGTGTAAGCTTTGCCTGCCGGGATGCTGGGATGGGCGTAGGAGTTGCCGATGGCCTGTTGGGTGGCAGGGCCCAGACCATTGTGTCCGGTCGCACAAACGCGCCGCAGGGATTCCGTGACAAGTGGACTTGAAACCATTGCGTCATACCCTTCAAAAGGAGGCTCAGTTGCGATGCTGTGTCCTCCCAGTATCGCGTGGCTCAAGGCAGCAATGGACATGGGCGGCGTGAGAGGTAATTGTCGTTGCACATTATGAGTTGTCCCATTTTCCGCAGTATAGCCTCCCCCAAAGTAGCCATGATTATCCGCTGATATCGATATTGGAGCTTGTTGAAAATTATTAAGCCCCATGAAAGCCCAATTCCAACCGTAGTTGTATGTGGAAGTTGCGTCCAGTTTATCGTAAAAAGGGTTTATAGTGGGTGAGGAGTGAAGGAAAGGACGTGATGGGAAGCGTCGCCCAGCTCCGCCTTGTGCGAAATTCCGCGACTCGTGGCTTTCTGTTCCGAATTTGATACTGTAGTAAAAAAACGATTGAGGTAAGTCATCCTTCAAGTTCGTGGCATTACCCATCGCCGAAATAAGCGTATTTCCACTTCTTGGCGCGATCTGGATTGGCCTCGGAGTGACGCTTGCAATCGCTCCTCCGCGTCCGGATTTAGGGAAGCCGAGATAGCAGAAATCACTCAGGTAGGAAGCCGAGCCCCAGAAGCGGCTTGCCCAACGTTGGGTGCGATAGTGCCACATGACGCCCGGTGAGTTACGACCGTGCCGTGATTTCTGTGATATTTCCATTGCTAATCCCCCATCGGTTCCGCCGTTGATTTCAGCAGAGACATAATCACCGGCCTTGAAAGTAAATACCTGCCCGGCTCGTGCGGTGGTGTCGCGGACAAGCGGTCTAACAAATCTTTCCGGCTGCCATCCTTCAACTAGCTCGAGACTTGGTATAAATTGTTCCCCGTATCGTGACCCTCCTCCACGTAAATGAAAATCGATATCCGTATTAGCGGTTGCCAAATCAGAATCGGTTTGGGAAGTGTATTGTAGGGAAATGACTTTAGTTTCACCAGGTTCAAAAACCGCTTTGTTCCTTCCCGAATAGAAAAAATTGAAGAGCTCATCTTGTGTTTGGGAAACCCTTCTCATTTCGATTGTCTTGCTTCCTGTCTCCGGCGCAGTAGTACTCGAGGAGGTCTTTTTCATGATTTTAATCGATACTGGAATCGGGTAATGGCGCATGAAGATGGAGGAGTATTCGGGATTGCTCAAATTCATCACCAGAGGAACATTGTTAGGGTTCCAAAATGTCATCGCGGGAGAGAGGCCTATCATGAGCTTGTAATCGTCTGCCGTGGTGTTAGGATCACCATCAAGCGTCAAGGGATCCGCTTCAATTTCGGCTGCCGTGCGGGGTTCTGTGACGTAACTCAACATGACTTCTAATTTGACAGGTATGGGGCACCGATATTGTGCGGTATAGCCTCGAAGAAATTTATTGAAATCTGAGGTATATCCTCCGAAGTCGGTGTTGCTTATCATCACTCCATTGGGAAGCAGATTGTTCGCTGGCGAGGATGCTGAGGATGAGAATTGGATTCCACCGCCCCATCCGGGTCTTGAGCCATCATAGAGCTGGTAATACGCAGCCAGATCCTGAATGGGGACAATCGCCTGTCCTGTAGGTTTGGGACTGCTGTGTAAATTGTCGAAGTTGTAGAGCAGGAAAGAATTGGCTTCAGGTTTGTAGGAATCGGCTCTCTGAAATTCCTGAACGTAGCTCAAGTTGAAGACTTCAGCCGGATCGATATTTCTCTCCAGGATGGTATTCAAATCGCGCTTGAGTCCGCCTTCGCGGACATCGGCCAGCACACCCATGGATGAGGTGGTGATGTCGTGGAATCTGAGGCTTGCATCCTGTTTCGTGACGCCCTCGACCAGTCCGATCGTGCCTTTGGTGGCAAGCTTGGCGAGTTGGCTATCGTCTTTCATCTTGGTTAGGCCCGTGATGCTGGTGTTGCCCATGCTGGCGGGAGCTTCCTGGCGGAACAAACGTTTTGCCATGGTGGTGGATGTCTCCTTCAGATAGGAGTCCTCCATGATGGTGGCTTTCTGGCTCTCGTCACCCGCCCACCATGCAAAGCGGCCCCGGTATTTGCTTTGTCTGGATTCTGGTTCGACATCGATGAGACGAGCGCTGACGTAGTCGGTGGTTGGACCGGATGAGCCGAGCGAGCCTTTGCCGACCAGTTGTACGGCAGTGTCGGAAGCTTGCGGCAAATCTTTGCCTTGCAGCACAGGGCCGAGGGGGGAGTAGATACTGCCGTTATCGCCTGGGTTCAGAGAAAGCAGCCAGCCACGGAAATGTCTGGATTTTTGCGGGTAGTTGGGGCGCATCTTAGGATCCGGCACAGATCCGATGGTCTGATGCTCGCTGGCGGCATCCGGATAGTTCGCACCTACCGGGGCTTTGGTAAGGTCTCCGGCAATCCAAGAATCCCAGACTCCGGTCCAGTTGGGGTTCGGCACCGTGCCTGTGGACAGGATGGAACTGTTCGCGGTGATCCTTTGATCGGGGCCGACTTGTTTTTGGAGTTCGCCGATAGCGATCATCAAGGCCATTCGGGCATTGGCTTGGGCCTGCATTTGGGCTTGTTCATGGTAGCCGCTTCGAAGCGTGACTGCGGAAAGGCTCAGTGTGCCGATCGTGATGATCGCCAGCAGAACCATGAGCATGATTGTCGCAATCAGGGCAAATCCACGACTGCTGAAAGGAAGCTGTAATAATGAAGATTTTTTCAAGTTCATGATCATGAATGCGATGAATTAAGTCTTTACAGTGTGAATACCGTCTTGTCGATCCCCAAGATGAAAAAATGAGCAAACCTGTGTGATCGATTTACGGTGTCCTTGGAACGGAAATTCCGGGTCATTGGGCTCGAACGGAGAGACGATGCATGGTGGGGTGTGGATGGTGCGAGTGCCGGCAAGACCGCATCCTTATTGCTTCCGGTCTGTTGTTTCTTGAGATATTTTTTCCGCTTGGTTTTCCGTTCTATCGGGTTGTGATTCGGTCTGCGTTTCAAGCTCAGATTCTTTCTCCTTGTCGATGAACTCGCCGCTGAGAGTGGTATAGACGCTGTCGCCGATTTCGAGGGTTCCCGATTGAATGTCGGCTGCTGCGAATTGGCCGATTTTTTCTCCGGTCACTTTAAGATTTGCTGCCCGGCCATCGGTGCCGACCGTGGCGAGGATGGCACCGGTTTGGGTGCGCCAGGTTCCGTAAGATTGGATTAGAACGAATCGGTCCTCTCTCTGGATCGACGCGATTCTGCCAATGAGACGTGCTTCTTC
>JBIKNX010000160.1:0-6460 GCA_044358435.1 Luteolibacter sp. | reverse complement strand
CCGTAAACCACGGCTTGGCGGATGTCATCGAAGGAGAATGAGCTTTTACCGGTGGATGCGAGGTAACCTGCGAGGGCTCCGAGAAAGGAATCCCCCGCACCGGTGGGATCGGCGACCTCCTTAAGCGGAAAAGCGGCGCAGCGGAACAGATCGAAACTCTCCCCCGGAAGGGTGAATTCAGTGGCCGGAGAGCCTTCGGGATGCTTGGAAAACAAAATGGCGCCGAACTCACCGAGTTTGATGATCACGCTTTGCGGACCTTTATCGAGAAGGATTTTTCCCGCAACGATCAGGTTGGAGGTCTTGCAAAAATCCCGCGCCTCGGACTCATTGATCACGAGCAGGTTGATTTTTTTGAGGACTTCATGGAGATCCTCATTCGCGATGGTGATCCACAGATCCATCGTATCCGCCGCGATGAAAGGTTTGGCGGCGGTGAGTTGCTCTATCATCTGGAGCTGGTTGATCGGGTGCATGTTGGCCAATACCACGACGGGAGCGGAGGCCATTTCAGCTGGGATTTTCGGAGTCCAGTTTTCAAGAACGTTGATGGCAACCGAGAGGGTATCGCGATCGTTCATGTTTTCGTGATATTCGCCGGACCATGAAAAAGTATCGCCCTCGGAACGCTCGAGGCCGGTGGTGGAGATGTTTTTGGAAGCGAACAGATCCAGATGCTCCTGCGGAAAATCTTTTCCGATGATCCCGATCAGATGGACCGCGGAGGCGAAATAAGAAGCTGCAATCCCCGTAAAGGATGCGGAACCACCCAGCAGGTTTTTACCCTCCGCAACGGGGGTTTTGATGTGGTCTATGGCGATTGAACCGCCGATCAGGACAGAGGAAGCTGTGGACATGCAAGGGTTCTAAGCTTCAGGTTTCAAAATTCAACTTTCAAATTCCGGGGGGGGATCAAGAAATCGAATCATGGAGCAAGGAGTATACGAAACGGTAGGGCGCTCTCGCCGTAGAGCGCCGCGCTGCGCAAGGAGTCAACGAAAGGGTCCCATGAGGTTTTGCATCTCACAGCATGACGGTCAACACGGCGTGCCGACCCTGCGCTACTCATGATTGTAATTTCGCAGTTGCCCGCAACGTAGAGACATGATGCATTTTAAAGCGATGAAACTCTCCACTCTCCGTTATTTGTTCCTGGGTGCCGTCACGACTGCGTTGGTTTTCCAGACGGCCGCTTTGGCTGAGAAGCCGGCCAACAAAAAACTCATCCTGATCGCCGGGAAACCAAGCCACGGCCCGGGCGACCATGAATTCAATGCCGGTTGCATGCTTTTCCAAAAATGCCTCAAGGATATTCCGGGCCTGGATGTGGAGGTGCACAATAATCATTGGGTCAAAGACGATGCGGTGCTCGAAACCGCCGATGCGGTTGTGATCTACTCGGACGGCGGGAAGGGCCATCCCGCACTCCAAGGCAATCATCGGGAATTGCTCCAAAAGGTCGCGAAGCGCGGCGGCGGAATCATGATGATGCACTACGCGGTCGAGTGCTCCCACAGCGAACCCGAGACGGGGGAGCAATTCCGCGAATGGATCGGTGGCGCTTATGAAACCAACTTTTCTTGCAACCCCATGTGGGAGGCCGATTATAAAAAATTTCCCCAACACCCGATTTCCCGCGGTGTGAGTCCGTTCAAAATCAGAGACGAATGGTATTTCTCCATCCGTTTTCCAGAGGGAATGAAAGGCGTGCAATCCATTCTGGTTGCAACTCCGACGGATGAGACTCGTGATGGCCCCTACGTCCATCCGAAAGGCCCTTACCCGCACATTCAAGCCAGAAAAGGCGAAGAAGAAACCATGATGTGGTGTATCGAACGTCCCGACGGCGGTCGCGGGGTGGGCTTCACCGGCGGACATTTTCATAAAAACTGGGCGGACGACAACATGCGCAAGGTCGTGCTCAACGCGTTGCTTTGGATCACCAAGGTCGAAGTTCCGGAAAACGGCGTCGCGTCCAAGGTGACGGAGGAAGACATGGCGGCAAATCTCGATCCGAAACCCGCCCGCAAGAAATGATTCATGGCAGAGGCATGCTCGTGGCAATGCCCGAGCGCTGGGACGAAGCCTGCTTTGCGGTTCCTGCGGTGCGGGCCATGGTTCGCAGCGGACTGATGGGTGCGCTGGTTTGTCACGAAGATCAGGAGAGTTTCTGGAAAACCGTATGCCCCCTGCCAAGTTACACGTTTTCTCAAAAAACCAGTGCCGGACGCCTCTCAAAAAATTTGGGAAACGACTGGGACGCATCGCTTGTTTGGGAGGCGGGCATCGCTGCCAAGGCGTTCCTCAAAGCGAAAGTCCGGCGCCGTCTCGGACCACCCGATATCTGCCTGAAAAAATTCCTCACCCATCCGCTCAACGCCAAGGAAGCGCCAACCGAGCACCGCGTGCGACTCTACCTGAAGACGGTTGAGGAAATGGGCGTTTCCGTCAATTTGCCCGAGTTCTTTGTCCCCGCATCCATAGGCGTTCCCGCGATCCCGAAGACCCTTCTGCTTTGCCCTGAATCCGACTTTGGCAACAGCCACGAATGGCCTCTGGACCGCTGGCAGATGTTGGCTGAGGATCTGTTGGAAAAAGGTTGGCACCTGACCATCGCGGGATGGGTTGGGCGCAGGGATTTGGGAAAAATTCTCGCGAGTCGTTTGGGAAACGAGGTGGATTTTTTCCACGCCTCGCCGCTCGGAGCCGCCCTGCCAACCCTCGCCACTTTTCAGTTGATCATCGCCGCTGATGGCTCGCTCCCCCACCTTGCCGCCTACACCGGAGGCACTTGCATCACCCTTTTCGGCCCCAACGATCCCAACTGGAAGCGCCCGCTCGGCAGACAAAATATCGTCGTCAAACGCCACGTCGAATGCTCCCCATGCCTGTCCTCGAAATGCCAGCTGGACCAACGCTGCCAAAACGAACTGCAAGTCGCCGATATTCTGGCCGCGATTCCGGGGAATTTTTAGTTCCTCAGCCTTTGATCAACATCCGCGCGCCGAAGAGAACCAACACCACTCCGAATATGCGGGTCAGTGTCTGATTGGAAAGCGAACGCATGAGATCCGTCCCGAACCATGCCGCCAAGGCGGACGCAGCGCCGACGAGGGCGACGATTTTCCAATCCACGAGATGTCCCGCCTTGATCGTGTTGTTCACGGTGGATACCAGAGAGGTCACGACGATGATGGCCAGAGAAGTTGCGACGGCCTTTTGCTGAGCAAATCCCAACAAGCCGACAAACGCCGGAACCATCACGATTCCCCCGCCCACTCCGCACAGCGCGCCCAACAAACCCGCCAACAATCCAATGACAACCGCAATCGCAATGACTTTCACAAACCCATGCTGCATGCCGGACCGGAAAAATTCAACCCATGAGTTACCTCATGAGCAGAGTGACACCGCCGCACCAGCCACTTGAGACGGGACAAGAGGCGCGCCGTCTTTCAATCCCTCTTGACCAAACGATTCGCGAGGCGATGGCGCTTTACCTCGTTGAAATTTGGGGTTTAAAATTCGGAAACAACCACTAAACACCCCCCATGCGCTCCGGCCTCATCCTCAAACTTTTTTCTCCTGATCAACCCGGCATCGTTGCGAAAATCGCCTCTTATGTCGCAGCTCATCATGGCAACCTGATCGAATTCAGCCAGTTTTCGGACCAGATCGGGAAAAAATTTTTCGCCCGTCTTGAGATTGATACCTCGGAACTGAATATCGATGTCGAACAGTTTAAGGAAAATTTCACTCCGCTCGCCCGCAAGCTGGCTGCCACGTGGCATTTCCGGAATCTTCCCTACAAAATGCGCACCGCCGTATTGGTCACCAAGACCGATCACTGCCTCAATGAAATCATCTGGCGCTCCGAACTCAACGAGCTTCCCATCGAAATCACCTCGGTGATCGGAAATCGCGAAAACTGCCGGGCCATCTCCGAGCGATCCAACCTGCCCTTCCACCACATCGAGATGGACGGGCCGAACCGTGAGAAAGGCTTTGAAAAAATCCGTGAACTGCTGATCGCCCAGGATGTCCAACTTATCGTGCTGGCCCGTTTCATGCAGATTCTTCCCGCGGGTTTCTGCGATGAATTTTCCGGAAAAATCATCAACATCCATCATTCCTTTCTGCCTGCCTTCATTGGTGCGAACCCCTACCGCCAAGCCTACGACCGCGGCGTGAAACTCATCGGGGCCACCTGCCACTATGTCACCAACGACCTCGATGCCGGACCCATCATTGAACAGGAGGTCGAACGCGTGAACCATTTCCACTCACCCGGCGATCTCGCCCGCCTCGGCCGCCAATGCGAACGCATCGCCCTTGCCAAAGGGATTCGCTATCATGTTCACGACCGGACTCTCATCGACGGCAACCGTGCCATCGTCTTCCCCGATTAGTTTTTGAAGGTCACTTTGGCAGCGGGAGGCGGGCCGATGGTGCCACCCTCAACAAACTCCGCGACGGTCAAACCCTGACGTTTGTCCACCACGCCGCGCGCGACTTTGTACGCCCAACGCACCATCCGACGGATGATGGGTCCGCTATCCCAATACATGTGTGAAACGGGAGGATTGCACCATGAAAAGATTTCGTCCGGATCATCGCAAATCAACGACACATCCCTTGGCGCGATTACCCCTCGCTGCGAAAGATAATCCTTCACGGATATGAATAACACGGACTCGGAAACAAAGATCAATGTCGGCGGCGTATGTTGAAAAAGCGCGTCCAAACAACGGTGCAATCCCTCAACCGTCTGCTCCCAATCCGGCAAATGATAGGGTCCGGTCGCAATCCCCAGTTGCTCCAATTCATCCAAAAACTTTTGCTCATAAAGCGCGGGTTTCGGCTTCCGCTTCTCACTCCGGGCAATCATCACGATTCTGCGATGACCCAACTTCACCAATTTGCCGACAGCCTCCGCCATGGCGGGAATCTTGCGAACCCCCATCCCTGCGATCGGAAGCCCATGAAATTGACCAAATATTGCAAACACAGCCATACCCTGACTCGCAAACCATTCCAAAATTTCCCGTGATCCGGCCAAAACAATCCATGCATCGGAATTGATTTTTTTCGCATAAGAGCCAACCCGCTCCACATCCAAACCCAGATCCGTCAGAGACTTGTCGGCAAAAAATGCCGCATGCCCCGACTCCTGCAACCGGTATAACAACTCAGCCATGTAAACCAAACTCCGGTCCAAGGAGTGATACAACAGAATCGCAACCCGCAGCTTGACCTTCACCTTCTCCACATCGGCAATGACCTGACATCGCCGCCGTTCGCCCTGACTCAACAGCAAACCTTCATGCTCCAGTTGGGCGACTGCCGCGATGACCGTCTTCGGGCTTACGGCCAGTTCCTTTGCCAACCGATTCACTCCGGGAAAGGTATTCCCGAACGAACCCGCCAAAATTTCAGTGCGCAAATGCGCCGCAAGTTGTTCGACTGAGGTTAGTGCCCGAAACGTTTTCATGACGGGGAAACCAGTTACCCAAAAGGGCACAGATGTCGAGAGCCAAAAGATGCGGCATCCCTGACATGAGAAACATTCGGGAAACCGCCCGATCCCTTCGTTCGGCGAAATCAGATATTTCGTTGCCAATCCCACCCAACCACGCCTAGTTTCCCTCCCCCAAAGCAGAACATTCATGAACATCGCCGTCGAAAAACAGCCAAAATGCATCGCCATCCTCAACGTCGAGGTCCCATCCGCCGATGTCACCGCAAAGCGCCAATCCATCACCTCTTCCTATGCTTCTCAGGCAAAACTTCCCGGTTTCCGTCCCGGCAAGGCTCCTAAAACCGTGATCGAAAAACGGTTTGCCAAACAAATTTCCGAAGAGCTCACCGAGGCTCTTTTTGGCGAAGCCTGCGACAAAGCCCTCGAAACCGAGAATCTCAAAGTCCTCGACTTCGGCTTTCCCGACAACATCAACGAACGCCCGGACGGCTCGATCGCTTTCGAAACCCGCCTCATCCTCGCTCCCGAATTCACTCTTCCAGTTTACAAAGGCATCGAGATCAAAGCTCCTTCAACTGCCGTCACCGATGAGGAGATCAACACCCAACTCGAAAGCATCCGCGAGCGCCTTGCCGAGTTTGAAGACATCACAGGTCGTGCGATCCAAAACGATGACATCGCTGTGGTTGATTTCACCACCACGCTCGATGGCAAACCGCTCACCGAAGCAATCGGTGAAAAAGGCCAATACCTCGCCAAACGCGAAAACCACTGGCTGCCGGTCAAGGAAGGCTCGTTCCTTCCCGGCTACGCGGAGCAACTCGTCGGCTCCTTGCAAGGCGATCAAAAAGACGTCTCCATCACCCTCGACGAAAAATTTCCTTTTGAGGAACTCCGCGGCAAAACCATCGTCCTGCACACCACCGTGCAGGGCATCAAGGCCCCAAAACTTCCGGAGCTGAACGATGAGTTCGCCGAAAA
>JBIKNX010000020.1:0-21188 GCA_044358435.1 Luteolibacter sp. | reverse complement strand
TCGTTCCCTTTGTTGCCTTCTGTGAAGAAGATATTTTTTACAGAAGATAACGAAGGGATGGAGCAGCTCCTCGATCGCATTTTTTTAACCAAAAAAAGATTCAGTCTATATGGCTTGCGATGCAGGCTCAACATTCGAGTGCATTTGCATTTTTATGATTCCTGATGTGATCGTCGTTTCTCAAAAGCGATGAATGCGTAGTTGCTGGGTTTTGAAGTGCTTGAAACGGAATGAGCAGGATGTCGGAATTCCGGGCCCTATCGCGAAGCAACGGCGGATTCATTCATGCCGGAGCGCGTCAATCGGATCCAGTCCCGCCGCGCGACGGGCGGGCATGAAGCCGAAGACGATGCCGATCGCTGCGGAAAAAAAGAAGGCAATGAGGTTGATTTTGGGATCGAAGATGAACGGCGCGCCCACTTCTTTTACGAACATCACGCAGATCCCGTAAGCGAGGACGATGCCCGTGATGCCGCCGATGCAGGAAAGCGTGACCGCCTCCACGAGAAACTGCAGCAGCACCTCCCGCGCGCGGGCGCCGATGGCGAGCCGGATGCCGATCTCGCGCGTGCGCTCGGTGACGGAAACGAGCATGATGTTCATGATCCCGATCCCGCCAACCAGCAGACTCACACCGGCGACCCAACCCAACAGTGAGGTCATCACCCGCGTGCTGGAGCTGATGACCTCGGCGAGTTGTTGGGAATCGAACACATTGAAGTTGTCCTGCTCGTTCGGGCGGATTCCGCGGCGCTCACGCATCAGCGAGCTAACGTCGGCGACGATGTTGGCGCCGGGATAGCCGTCCATTCCGGATATCATGACCTGGTTGATGTTTCGTCCGTTACCGCGCCCGGTCAGGCGGAGTTGGACGGTGGTGTAAGGCGTGATGATGTTGTCATCCAGATCGTCCGCCATGCCGCCCTGGCCCTTTGGCGCGGTCACGCCGACGACTTCGAAAGAAATCGACTTCGCCCGAATTTTGCAACCGATGGGATCCACTCCCTCCCCGAAAAGTTCCTTGCGGATCGTTTCCCCGATCACACACACCGTGGCCGCTTGGTCGACCTCTTCCTCGGTGAAAAAGCGGCCAAGCGAGATCTTCCAGTTCGCGATGCCGAAATAGTTTGCGGTGGTGCCTTGGACATCGGTGGTGCGGTTGTTCTCCTGATAGACGGCAGGAACGGTGGTGCGGACGAAGGGCGCGATACCCGCGACGCCCGGAACCTGATCGCGGACGGCATGCACATCGGCGAGAGTGAACTGTGGCGCGCCCCACGAGGCCCAGCCCTCGCCGGGACGCAGGATCAACAGGTTGCTGCCCATTTTTGAAATCTGATCCTTGATGCTCGCTGTCGCACCGCGCCCCAAGGTGACCATCGTCACCACCGCGGCAACACCGATGACGATCCCGATGACGGTTAGAAACGATCGCATCAGATTGCGTCGGATCTCACGAATGGCGATGAGCAGTGCGTTGAAAATCATGACTCAGTGCGTGCGTTGCGGCGGGTGGTGTCCTCGGAGATCAGGCCGTCGATCACATGGATGACACGTTTCGCGTGGGAGGCGACATCCTCCTCGTGCGTGACCATGATGATGGAAATGCCTTGTTCGGTGTTCAGGCGATCGAGCAACTCCATGATCTCATGGGTGGTTTTCGAATCGAGGTTTCCGGTTGGCTCATCGGCGAAGAGCGTGTCCGGACGGGTGACGATCGCGCGGGCGATGGCGACCCGCTGTTGTTGTCCGCCGGAGAGTTCGGCGGGCGTGTTCCGCTCCTTGTTGAGCAGGCCGACGCGGGCGAGCGCCTCGCGCGCGCGATCGTGGCGCTCCTTGCGGGAATAACCGCGATACAGCAGCGGCAGCTCGACATTTTCCAAGGCCGAGGTACGGGCCAACAGATTGAAACCCTGAAAGATGAAACCGAGAGCATGGCGGCGGATCAGCGAGCGCTGGTCCTTGTTGAGAGTTTCCACTTCGATCCCTTTGAAGTTGTAGGACCCGGAGGTCGGGCTATCGAGGCAACCCAACAGATTCATGAGCGTGGATTTTCCCGATCCGCTCGGGCCCATCACGGCCAGAAACTCGCCACGGCGGATCTCCAGATCCACACCTCGCAGGGCGTGAAATGCGGCGTCACCCGTGCCGTAGGTTTTGGTGAGCCCGCGCAGTTGAATGAGGGTTTCCTGGGTCATTCGGATTTTTGCGTGGGCTTGATGCTGACAATGACCGGCGCACCTTCGGAAATCGCATCGTCGGTGATTTCGGTGCGCAACCCGTCGGTGATACCGGTTTTCACGTTGATCTGCAGGGGCTTTCCGTTCTTCAGAATCCAGACATGAGGTTCGACCGTGCGGGCACCGGGCTTCGGGGCCGCAGGCGTGCGCCAGCGGCCGCGGCTTGGCATGAGCGTCTGAACGATTGTCCGGTCGTTTTTCTTCGGTTTGCCGATGGTGGTTGCGATTTCCGGATCGAAACGCAATGCCGAATTGGGAACCACCATGACGTCCGTTTTATCGACGATGGCGATGTCCACCGAGGCCGTCATGCCGGGACGCAGCGAGAGATCGTCGTTGGCGACATCGAGCTCGGTGCTGTAGGTGACGATGCCGGTGGCGGCGGCCGAGTTGTTGCCGTTGTTGTTGGATCCGCCGTTGCTGGTCGTGTTGTTGTTGGCGGATCCGAACGCGACTTTTTTCACGGTTGCGGTGTAAGAGCGGTTGGGCCAGGCATCGACGCTGAAGGTTGCCGTCTGGCCAACCTTGACACGTCCGATGTCCGCCTCGGATACGGAGACCAGCAATTCCATTTTTTTCAGATCCTCCGCGATCGTGAAAAGTATCGGCGCGGTGAACGAGGCCGCGACCGTTTGTCCGACCTCGATCGAGCGGGACAGGACGACGCCATCAACGGGTGAGCAAATGACGGCCTTTTGCAAATCGCTCTCAAAGGCGCGGACATCGGCCTCCGCGCCCGCAACCGCGGCCTTGGCGCTTTCCAAGTCCGCTTCGGCGCGGTCGACGGTCGCGCGGGAGTTTTCCATGGTGGCCTTTGACGGGGTTTTGCCATCGCTGAGTTTGAGCAACTCCTCTTGCCGGGCGAGAGCGGCTTTGCCCTCCGCAAGCGTGGCTTGCGCCTGGCTGACACGGGCCATGGCGGCAAGTCGTGAGGCGCGGCTGCGTTCCGTCTGCTGCTCAAGCTTGGAGGTATCGAGCTTGGCCAGGGGCTGGTTTTTTTTCACCGTATCGTTGGTGTCCACATAGAGCTCATCAACCGTGCCGGAGAGCTCGCTGCCGACGATGACCTGGTTGGTGGGAGCGAGGTTGCCGGCGGCGGTGACGATGAGTGAAATACGGCCGAGCTTCGCGGGTTCCGTGATGAATTCGGGTCCTTGGTCCGCTTCACCGTTTCGTTTGAAAACATACCAGATGCCGCCGCCGAGCAGGGCACCTGCGATCAGGAGGATCAGGCCTTTGCGAACGGGTTTGGACGCGCCTGCGCGGACGATTTCAGAGAGGTCTTCATTCGGGTTTGTTTTTTGCATGAGGAGACGGGTGAGCGAGGAGTGAAAATTCAGGATGCGGGCGACCAGCCGCCGCCAAGTGCCTGATAGAGGCGGATGTAAGCGGTCGTGCGGTCGGTGCGTGAAGAAATCAGGCTGTCTTCGAGCGCGAGCAAGGTGCGTTGGGAATCCAATACCGCAAGAAAATCGATTTCACCGGCCTCATAACGCTGGCGGGCGAGTTGATCGGACTCGCGGGCAAGCCGGGTGGCTTTTTCGAGCGTTTCCAGACGCTCGGCGGAGCGGCGGCAGGCGATGAGCGCGTCCTCCACCTCGGAGAGTCCGGTTAGAACCGCGGAACGGTAGGTTTGAACCGCCTGTTCGCGGGACTCGCCAAGTGCCTCAAGGTTCGAGCGGATGCGGCCGGCATCGAAAATCGGGCCGCTGATACCCGCGATCAACCCCGCTCCGGTGGTTTGCGGATTGAAGATTTTTCCGGCACTCAGCGCGGTCACCCCGAGGTTTCCTGTTAGATTGAGTGAAGGCAGGCGCTCGGCTTCGGCGGAGCGGATGCTGGCCGCCGCTGCCACCAGCTGCCAGCCGGCGAGGCGGACGTCCGGACGCTGGCGGATCGTGTCCGCCGGGATGCCGATCGCCAGGCTGCGTGCGGGATGTGGTATGGTGGACTTGCCGGAGTTCAGCATGGAATCAAGCGATCCCGGGTTGCGCCCACAGAGCAGCGACAACAGGTTTTTTCCCTGACCTATCGCTTGTTCCAATGCGGGGATGCCCGAGCGCGCCTGTTCGAGACTGCTCTGCGCTTGGCTGGATTCGAGCGAATCCGTCTCTCCGGCCTGTTGCCGCCAGGTCGCGAGCTGGGCGGTTTGCTCACGGCTTTTGACGATGTTTCGGAGCACCGTCATGCGCGTTTCATTGGCGCGGAGGTTGGTGTAGGCCGTGGCGATTTCCGCCGCGAGCGAGGCTTGGACCGAATGGAAATTTTCCGCCGCCGCATCGATTTGCGCGGATGCCGCTTCAACCCTCGAGCGGTTTTTTCCGAACCAATCGACTTCCCACGATGCGTTGAGATCCGCGGAATAACGGGTGCCGGTATCCTCCGACAGGCCACGGGATTTCAACCAACTCGAATTTGATGCGGCGGCTCCACCGATGGAGGGGAAAAGCGATGAGGCTTCTTCGTCGCGGCGGGCACGAGCCTCCCGAATGCGCGATGCGGCCGATGCGATGTCCGGGCTGCTGGCAAGTCCATCTGAGATCGCGCGGTTGAGTGTGGGATCGTCAAAGCGCTGCCACCAACGGCTCAGGTCCTGTTGCGCGGAGGCGATGGGAAACGCCGCCGCGTTTTTCCATGCTGCCGGGATTTCCGGGGTAACGCTCGGAGGGCTCTTAAAGGCGCAGCCAGCCAGTGCGAGAGTGGCTAAATAGCAAATGGGATGGCTTCGACGAAAATTCATTCCGGTAACAGGTGCGGTAACAGGTGGGGCGGCACAGTTTCCACTCATCTATACGGTCCTGTCAAAGCAAGCATTTCAATAGATGTGAAGGTTTTGACATCCTGCTTTACTGGAGTGCGGGAGCTTGCTCTCGCCGTTCCTAGGGGCGGAGGCAATCCTCCGCACTCCTGTTGCTGGCGCGCGCTTTTTGATTCGTGTGCCGCTAACGCAACCCGCGCAGGAGGAACTCGGCGTTGGTTTTTGTCGGCTTGAGATTGTCCAACAGAGTAACCAGCGCATCGCCGATCGGTAGGGCGGCGAGTTGTTTGCGGACGTCGATGACTTTGCGGAATTCGTCGGGGTGGTAGAGGCGGTCGTCGTTGCGGGTGCCGGATTGGGGGATGTGGATGGCGGGGAACACGCGGCGCTCGGCGAGCTCGCGGTCGAGGCGGACTTCCATGTTGCCGGTGCCTTTGAATTCCTCGAAGACCACATCGTCGAGGCGGGATTCGGTTTCGACGAGAGCGGTGGCGAGGATGGTGAGGGAGCCGCCGTTTTCGATGTTGCGTGCGGTACCGAAGAATTTGCGGGATTTCTGAAGAGCGATGGGAGAAACGCCGCCGGAACCGATGGGGCCGCCCTGCATGGCGGAGTTGTGACCGCGGGCGAGACGGGTGAGGGAGTCTAACAAAAGCACGACGTGTTTGCCGAGCTCGACCATGCGCTGGGCGCGGGCGATGACAAGATCGGCGACTTGGGCATGGCGTTTTGGCGTTTCATCGAAAGTGGAGGCGAAAACCGGTGAGTTCACCGTTTCCTCGAAGTCGGTGACCTCTTCGGGGCGCTCGTCGAGGAGGAGGATCACGAGCTCGATGTTCGGGTTGTTGGCTTTGATCGATTTGGCGATTTGTTTGAGCAAGATGGTTTTTCCGCCACGGGGCGGCGCGACGATCAGGCCGCGCTGGCCTCTGCCGAGAGGGGCGATGAGGTCGATGACGCGGACGCCGAGGTATTCCGTGCCTTCGCCTTCGAGGTGGATGCGGGCATCCGGAAACATCGGGGTGAGTTTGTCGAAATCCTTCGGTTCCTCCCACTCGGCGGCGGGTTTGCCCTCGATCTCGATCATCTCGGCGGTGGTGAGGTATTTGTCGCGCTGGACAGGTTGGCGGACCTTGACTTTGAGGAGCTGGCCGTTCCGGATTTTGGCATCGTTGAGAACCGGGCCGCCGATGTGGATATCGTCCTGGGAGGGACGGAATGAGCGCTGTGGATCGCGTATCATCGCGAAATGCTCTTTTCCGAATTCAATGACGCCCTCGCAAGTGACGTTGCTGCCGTTCATCGTATAGAAACAGATGATTTCGTAGATCAACTGGGTTTTGGTGAGGCCGCCTTGGATTTTGCGGGGGAGATCCGCCGCGATTTTTTGGAGCTCGGCGAGGGGCTTGAGACGGAACTCGTTGAGGTCGATGTTTTCAGGAACCGGGTAAGGCACGCGTTCTTCTCTGGCTGGTTGGGCCTGTGCGGGTGTCTGATCCGCCTGCGCGGCCGGCGTTTCATCGATGACATCGATGAGGGCGTCCGGCACTTCGGTTTCTGCGGCTGTGGAAGCGGGTTCGGTGGTTTCTGACATGGAGAGAGAGGGAAAAATTTTGCAGAAGCGCTGGATTTGCGCTCTGAGGGTATCGGGATAGCCGTCGTTCCAGAAGACGATGTCCGCACGGGAGATTTTTTCTTCGACGGGGAGTTGGGCGGCGAGCACGGACTCGATTAGATCGTCATTCCAGCCATTGCGGGCTTTGAGTCTGGCGACTTGGGTGGCACGGGTTGTGGCGAGGGTGATCGCTTGATCGTAGCCGAAATCGAAACCGTTTTCGAAAAGGAGCGGGACATCGGCAAGGAAGCACCGCGCCCCCTGTATAAGGGATTTTTCCTTGAGGGCAAGACATTCCTCACGGACCCGCGGGTGGAGGATATTTTCCAAAATCCTGCGTTGTTCCGGATGACCGAAGACTTGCAAGCGGAGTTTCTCGCGGATGATTTTTCCCGTTTCAGGATCGATGATCCCGTTGCCGAAATGCTCGGTCAGGCTGGAGATGATACCGGGGGTCTCGAGCAGGGCTTTGACGCTGGCATCGCAATCGAAGACGACGATGTCGGGAACGAACTCTTGGAAAAAGCCGACGGCCGTGGATTTGCCAGAAGCGATTCCGCCGGTTAACGCGAGGGTGAGCATGGTTAATGGAGAAGAGTGAATAGTGAAATGTGAATAGTGAAAAAGAAGAAATAGTGGGTAGAAGTCCTCCGGCTTTCTAATTTCACCATTCACTCTTCACCATTCAAATGATCATCCGCCGGTGCGCGGCGGGCGTTTTTTCTTGATGGCTTCGGGGGTGACGTTGCGCATGTTGGCACCCGATTTGGCGCGGGCCTTTTGCTGCTTCTGCATTTCCGCCTGTTTCTCGGCCATGCGTTGCACCCAGGATTTCTTGCCCCCATCTTTGCGGGCAACGAGTTCCGGCTCGGGAATTTTGTTCATCAGGTAGGTTTGGCCGATGGAGAAAATGTTCTGGATCGTCCAGTAGAGCGCGAGGGCCGAGGCGTAGTTGTAGCAGAAGAAGAAGAACATCAACGGCATGAGCATCATGATCCGCTGCTGCATTTTATCTCCGGTCTTGGGCATCATCGCCATTTGGATCACGCTGGTCGCGGCCATGACGACCGGCAGAAGGTTGATAGGGATGCCGACAAGATCGCTGAGGTAGGGGATGGTATCCGGCTGGGAGAGGTCGTCGACCCAGAGGAAAGGCTGGCCACGGAGCTCGACCGCGTAGTCGAGCATGCGGAAAAACCCGAAGAAAATGGGGATCTGGATGAACATCGGCAAACATCCACCGAGCGGGTTGATGCCGTATTTGCGGTAGAGTCCCATCATCTCGGTATTGAGCTTGGTGGGATCGTCTTTGTATTTCTCCTTCAGCTCCGCCATTTTTGGTTGGAGCTTGGACATGCGTTTCATCGTGTGGGTTGATTTGGCATGCAGTGGCCAAATGCAGATACGGACGATGAGGGTGAGGCAGATGATGGCGAGACCCCATGATTGGGTCGTGGAGAAATGATTGATGCCGGTATGGAGGTTGTTGAGCAACCAGTTGAGTGGACGGGAGACAAACCAGAAGAAACCATATTGCATCACATCGCCCCAACCTCTGCCCGCGGCCTCGGAGTTGTCCAGTTTGCGAAGCATGGTGTTCGCCTTGGGTCCGGTGAAAATCTTGTAGGCGAGAACCGTGGTCTCGGCGGGTGCAAGGGAGTTTTCCGGAAGGCGGATAGCGGCACGGATGGCGGCGAGGGATTGGCCGCCAGGCGAGAGTCGGATTTGCTGGGGTTTGCTCCAAACCTGGGTCACCGCAGGTTTTTTCGGGCGAACAACGGTGGTGAAGAACTGGTCGGTCACACCTGCGTAAGCGACAGGTTGTTCGCTTTCGCTGGTGATGATGGATTTTTTGGAAGAGAACCATCCGCCTTCGAATTCCGTCGCGGCGGTGAAATGCATTTTGTTGTTCTCATACCAGAAGAATCCGGTGTGGGTCGGGCGCTCTTTTTCGTAAAGCGGTGCGGCGGTTCCGAGGAAAAGCGCGTATTCCGAAAGGTCGAAATTGGCTTGGGTGGTGTTCTCGACCACCATCGAGAGATTGATGAAATAAGGTTGGCCGGGTATCTTGCCGGTCTCCAAAGAGTAGGTTTTTTTGACGATGAGACCCGTCGGCAGCTTGGCAATGTATACGGCGGTTTTGCCGGGTTTCGACAGTTCGGTCTTGTAGGCGTAAGGCGTGATATCGAGTTTTTGATTGGAATCGACCAAACCGCAGATTGAGCCGCTGCCGTGGTTGTTGATACGGACAAGGGTGGATTTGTCCGCAACGTTCTGATGATGCTTCATCTCGGCATGCTTGATGCCCGCGCCGATGTTGGTGAGGGTGAAGGCAACCTCATCATTTTCAAGGACGACAAGCTCTTCGGGTGCCGACGATTGCGCGGGTTCCACGGTGAGGCCGGCAGGTTTTTCCGCATCCGTGGCGACAATCTCGGGGATCGCGCTTTTTTTCGCCACCTGCGGCTTGGTTTGAGCCGAGTAATAGATGTTGAGGGAAATGAGAACCCCGCAGATGGCGAGGACTACCCAGGTTTTACGGTCATACATGGCGTTGAAATCGGTTTGAGATTGGAAAGAGGTGGAGGACCCCGCGCTGCTTAGGTGGTCAGGGGGCTGTGGTCAATGGTCAAGAAGCTGAAGATTGGATTCAGGGTAGGAGTTTCAGGCGCGCGCATTGGTTGAGCCAATCGGCTTCAAGCTCAGCGAAGCTGGCATCTGCGGCGCCCGGGCGGGCGATGGTGACGAGATAACGCTTGGGATCGGTGAACTTTTCGGCGTGGGCCTGGAGGCAGGCGCGAAGCCGGCGGCGGATTCGGTTGCGGTCGTGGGCTTTTTTCGCGGCGCGTTTGCTGGTCACGAAAGCGGCGCGGATGGCGGGAAGGGTGGGATCTGCCAGAGTGCTGACAATGACAAACCGGCCTGCTTTCGCCTGGCCGGTTTTTCTGATACGAAGGAAGTCTTCGCTTTGGGTGATGCTTTGTCTTCTCGGGAAACGCATGGGATGGGTGTTCCGGAGAGGCAAGGTAAAGGGGATAGGCGCGACTCCCGACGGATCGGGACAGGTGGAGTCACGCGGCCCAATTATCTGCCGTGCTGCGTGATGTGACGCTTGAAGTGGAGCTCCGCGCCTTTTGGAATGAGGCGTTTGCGGCCTTTCTGGCGGCGGCGTTTGATGATGTCGCGCCCAGCCTTGGTGGCCATGCGGGCACGGAAACCATGTTGTTGTTTACGGGTACGTTTGGTGGGCTGGTAAGTGCGGAAGCTCATGGCGGAATCTTTGGTGAATCGTTGGCGCTTTGACAGCGCGGGGGCGGGACTTTAGGAATATGACTGCGCTTGTCAATGCGACAGTGGGAACTTTTTTAAAAAAATTTACGTCTTGTCGAGCTTGGGCGGGCTTGGTTGCCTGTCAGGACAAGATGGCTGCCCCGCAAAACACGATCGCCCTGGTTTATGACTATGACCAGACGCTGAGCTCAAAATACATGCAGGATGATGTGCTTTTCCCGAAATTCGGGATCGATCCCGCCCAGTTCTGGAAGAAATGCAACCATTTGGTGAGCGAGCGGAAATGGGACGGGGAATTGGCCTACATGAAGTGCCTGCTGGATTATTTGGGGATGGACCGCGTGACCAACGCGATGCTGACGGAGTTGGGGGCGGGGCTGACATTTTTCCCCGGATTGCCGGAATTGTTCGAAGCCCTGCCGAAAGCGGCGCTGAAACCGGAGCATGAAATGGCCGGTATCAAAGTGGAGCATTACATCATCTCCTCGGGTCTGAAGGCGTTGCTGGACGGATCTCGGCTCAAGCCCCATGTGAAGGAAATGTTCGGCTGCGAGTTTGGTGAAGATGCGGAGGGCCTGATCGATTTTCCGAAACGCGTCATTTCACACACGACCAAGACCCAGTTTTTGTTCCGCATCAACAAAGGCATGCTGCGTTACGATCAGGACGTGAACGATCACATGCCTGCGGACCAGCGCCCCATCCCTTTTGAAAACATGGTTTATGTGGGCGACGGCCCGACGGATGTGCCCTGCTTCACCGTGGTGAACCGCAATGGCGGACACGGCATCGCCGTCTACAATCCGGACGACACATCTGGAAAATCATTCCGCAAATGTTTCGATCTCTGCACGCATGCAGGGCGAGTCAAGCACATCGCTCCAGCGGATTATCGCGAGGGTTCGCATCTGTGGTTGCTCATGAAGGAAATGGTCACAGAAATGGCGGATCGCATCCTGCGCAAGCGCATCGAAGAGCGGGAAAACGCAACCATCGCAGCTCCGACCTTTTAAAATCATGTTAGAAAAAAAGCATTTTCATTTCACGGGAATTTGCGGAACCGCGATGGGGGCGGTCGCAGCGGCGATGAAGCGGCGCGGGTTCGTCGTCACCGGCAGCGATACGAATGTGTATCCGCCGATGTCGGATTTCCTGCGTGGGGAGGGGATTGAGATCTTTGAAGGCTATCGCGAGGGAAACATTCCTGCCGCAGCGGATGTGGTGGTGATCGGAAACGCGATCTCGCGTGGCAATCCCGAGGCGGAAGCGGCGCTTGACCGGAAGCTGCTGTATCATTCGTTGCCCGAGGTGATGAAGGAACATTTCCTGCGCGGGAAACGGAATTTTGTCGTCAGTGGCACGCATGGGAAAACCACGACCTCGTCGATGCTCGCATGGCTGTTCATGAGCGCGGGCAAGGAACCGGGATTCATGATCGGGGGGCTACCGAAAAACCTCGGCTGCGGCGCGCAATTTCCCGACACCGGAATCAACGTGCTGGAAGGCGATGAATATGACACCGCCTTTTTCGACAAGCGCTCCAAGTTTCTCCACTATCTTCCGGAGTGCGTGATCGTGAACAACATCGAGTTCGATCATGCGGATATCTACGCATCGATCGATGAAATCAAACTCGCCTTCAGGCGCCTGCTCAACATCGTCCCGCGCAATGGCATGGCTTTTGTCAACGGCGATGAGCAAAACTGCCTGGATGTCAGCGCCAACGCACCTTGTCCGGTGACGACGATCGGCTTTGGCGAAAACAACTCCGTGCAGATCACCGATGTTGGATACGATGAATCTAGTAGTTCGTTTTTCCTCGGTAAGGAATCCTACTCCGTGCCGATGACCGGCGAGTTCAACGTCCGTAACGCGGCGATGGCGGCGGCGGCCGCGAGATTTGCCGGGTTGACCATGGAGGAGGTGCGTGATGGCTTGCTGGGTTTCCAAGGCGTGGCCCGCAGGCAGGAACTGAAAGGCGAGAAAAACGGAATCAAAATCATCGATGATTTCGCCCACCACCCCACCGCGATCCGTCTCGCGGTACAGAGTATCCGCCAGAAATATCCGCTGTCGAGATTGTGGGTTTTGTTCGAGCCGCGTTCCAACACCACGCGTCGCGCCGTGTTTCAAAAACCGCTCGCGGATGCCCTCGCGCTGGCGGACTTCGCCGTCGTCGCCGCGATCCCCGATCTGCACAAAATCCCCGAAAACGACCGGCTCGATCCCTTGAAGCTTGCCGCTGACATTGTCGCGCTTGGCGGCAACAGTCATTATCTCGCCGATAATGCGGCCATCATCGCCGTCGTCAAAGCCGGTGCGAAATCAGGCGACGTCGTTGCCGTCCTCTCAAACGGAGGCTTCGGCGGGATTCACAAGCAGCTGCTTGAAGAACTTTAGAAATCAATTTTCAACGCTAAGCCGCAAAGAACGCGAAGGTACGCAAAGTTTTTGGAGTGTAGATTCTTTGAGAAGCATAAGATCTATGTTTTTCGGCTACGAGGGGATGCGGAAGTTTGCTTTACAAATCCCGCGACATCCCGCAATTTTCGCGCCCCTGCAAGGAGAGGTGGTCGAGTGGTCTATGGCACCCGATTCGAAATCGGACGTGGGGTAATACTCACCGAGGGTTCGAATCCCTCCCTCTCCGCCCTCACCCCAGTCCCGTTGATCGGGACTGGGGTGAGGGCGTTAAAGGAAGGGACGAGAACCCCTTGCCGTAGCCCCGACGAGTCGGCGCGAAGCAACGGGGTTTGACTGCCGAATTCGCTTCGCGAATTTTCATCCTTTCCGCGAAGCGCTAACTGCAGGGACGGACGCCGGCATGTCGGCGGTAGTCAATCCCTTCCTCTCCGCCATTCTTCGCTTCCGTTCCTGAAGCTACGAATGGCAAGCCATATGATTAGTTAAAGGAAGTGAAGAATGCTTCTGCGGCATGTAGCCGCTCAATCATATCCAGTGAAACGGGCACTCTGCATGGCCGGAGAGTAGCGTAGGCAATGCCCTTCGTAGCCTTGGCGAAGTAGGGCTACCCAAGCCTAAGATTACGAAACGCAAAACCATCATCTCATCCGCGCAGCGCAAACTGCAGGGACGTCATGCAATGATGTCAATCCCACCCTCATGCTTCCCTTGGAAATCTCCCTCCCAAAATATACAAACAACAACTAACAAAACCAATAATTGCCGCCTAAAACTCTATTTTTGAAATGTACCGTTGACGGGGACTCTTACAATCAAATCAAGGGCTTGGAACCGGCTCCGCGCCCTTTTTCTGTTTGAAATCCGATTTCTTGATGTCTCCCGCGCATTTCTAGGTTGGAAAAATCGTTTCGTGCGTTCAATCTCTGTCCACATGCGAATACTCCGAATCCTCACCAGAAAGGAACTCAATGCTTATTTCCTCAATCCCTTCGGTTGGGTAGTGCTCGCATTTGTGGTGCTGATGCAGGGGTTGTCCTTGTCTTCGGCCATGAAGGGTTTTCGGGATACGCCAGTGAAGGACAGTTTGGTTTACGTGGTGTTTCATACTCCGTTTTTCTGGTTTTATTTCCTCTTCATTTTCCCGCTGATCACGATGCGGCTTTTCGCGGATGAGGAACAAAGCGGCACTTTGGAAACCTTGTTAACGGCTCCGATACGGACGTGGCAGGTTGTCTTGTCCAAATATGTTGCGGCGATGATTTTTTATGTGATCCTGTGGATTCCCGCGTTGCTGCAGATCAAAGCGTTTTCCTGGCTGACGGATTTTCCACCTCCCTACACGGAGGGGGCGCTTTGGGGAAGTTTCCTGATCCTGTTTTTGATGGGATGCGCCTTCACTTCGATCGGCTGCCTTGCATCGGCGATGACATCGAGCCAGATCGTGGCTGGCATTGTCACCATCACGGCTTTGGTGATGCTCTATTTTCTCGGATTCGTCACCATGATCTGGGGGGAATCATTCTCCGGAGCCGGGATGTTTCATTACATCTCCTCGCAAAGGCACCTGCATTATTTCGCCAATGGCCTGCTGGATACGCGTCCGGTCGTCTATTATCTTTCCGTCTCGGTTTTTATTCTGTTTCTCACCTGCCAGGTGATTGATCTGCGTCGCTGGCGTCCCTGAACGCGATAATTTTATTCATCATGTCTCCACCATCCAACCGCCCCTCCCGCCCGAACCGATTCGGCATGGGCCTTTTGACCATCCTGCAGATCATCATGCTGCTGTTTGCCATGATCTGTTTGAACTATATTTCATCGCGCCAATACACCCGTGCGGACTATTCGCGCGCGGCGGACTACAGCCTTTCCGGTTGGTCAATGAATTATTTGAAAAGCGAGGCAATCACCCAACGCGCGCGCCCGGTGAAGTGGATCATGGTGTTCCGCCGATCCTCGCCGATTTACGAGAGAGTTCGCGTCTTGGCTGAGGAGTATGAAAGAAAATCGGGAGGAAAGATCGAATTGGAAGTGATTGATCCGATCCGATCCACGGATCGCGCGCAACAATTTGCGGCGGCTTACAATCTCAAACTGGTGCGTGATATGATCCTGATTGATGCGAGGTCATCGGATGAAGCGCCGGTGACCCGTGAAGTGGAAACCGGCACGGCGGCACTCAATCCCCATATCACCATGGCGCTTGTCGAAGACATGATGACCTATGCGGTCGATCAAAAGGGCCAGCGCCGGCCGGACAAGTTTCGTGGTGAGGATCTGCTTACCGCGCGCTTGGTGGAGAGCATTGAGGGAAAACCCAAGACCCTGTGGTTTCTTGCGGACAAATCCCGCATCGATTCGGACGGAGATCACTCGCCGTGGAATCATCTTACAACCATCCTTCGCTACCAGAACATCGAAATGACTCCGGTAAACATGGCGGGATTGAAGGAGATTCCGGCGGAGGTCCATGGAGTCGCGCTCGTCGCACCCACATATGATTTCACCGAAGAAGAGATCGCCACCTTGGAAGCGTATTGGAATACGCCACGATCCGCTCTGCTGATTTTGTTGGAATCCGGCCCATGCCCGCCCCGGTTGAAAGCCTTTTTGCGATCGAAGGGTGTGACGCCGAGAAATGACCGTGTGATCACGAAAGACGCATCGCGTGTGATCACCACGACGAGAGGAAATTTCACTCCAGGCGTGTCGTTCCTCAAAGATCTTTCCGGGCAGTCGGTCATATTTGAGGGAGCTTCATCCTCAATCGATGTGCGTGAGAACGCGGATGATCTGATGGTCCGCAAGCTTGCGCCAATGCCCTTGATTCAGGCCATGGAGGGATACTGGGGTGAGTCCGATTTCGGACTGCAAACCGAAGAGGGCAAAGCCGGAGAGACTTTTGATCCGGACCGAGGAGACCATGACGCTCCGCTCTATATCGCCGCATCGGTGACCCGGGGAGCTGCAAACGACGATCGTCATGCCGCCGAGACCTCGCGCATGGTGCTGATTTCAAATACAGACTTTTTGGACAGAAACCGCCAGCGTGCCGAAAACATGGATTTTCTCGCATCCGCTTCGAACTGGCTGGTGATGCGCGACTCTCTGTCCGGAGCTTTGCCCCGATCCTTCGGTACTTACAAACTGCCGCTTCTGGAAGCGCAGGTATCGTTCATCAACCGGTTGAATTTGTTTTTCGCGCCATTGGCATTCCTGTTGATCGGCGGCTTGGTTTATTCTTCACGGCGTTCCTAGACTTTTAAATTTTTCATCGTGCGCTCCATTCTCGTCACTCTATTGATCGCGTTAATCACGGCAGCTCTCGGGGCGCTCGCGCTGTGGCAGTTCCGCGAGGGAAATCTGCATCGCATGTTTGGCATGCCGCCGACTCCGTTGGGAAAGAGGATTTTCCCCCAATTTGATCCAAATGAAGCGGCGCAGATTCGCCTGAAATCCGGGGATGTTCGGGCGACTTTCATCAAGACAGCCGGCGGTTGGCGGGCGATTGAACCATGGCAGGATCGCATGGATGCACGTGCCGCGGGCGCGATCATCGGTTTCACCAGCCAGACGATCGCTGAAGACCTCGTGCCGCGAGAGGAGATGGATCCCGAGTTGGCCGGCTTTGGTAGCAAGAGCTATGAGATCCATATTCGGAATACGAAGGGTGAAAGCCTCGCTTATTTCCGCTTGGGTCGCAGAACGCCTTGGGAGTATCTCCCTCAGGCAGGTGGGGACAAGCCAGCCCCGACGATTTATCTGATGCCATTGGAGAAAGGCAGGAAGTCCCATGTCTACGCGGCCACGGGAGACATTTTGCCGTTGTTTAAGGATCATTTCAAATATCTCCGCGATCACAGGCCTTTTTACTTTAATCCGCTCAACCTTCAGCAAATGCGTATCAAGACTGCGGAGGGGGAACTTACGCTGGGAAGGGAAACGCTTCGTTCGCCATGGCGTATTTTAAAGCCGCTGGATCTTGCCACCGATTCCGAGGCCATGAAAAACCTGCTTGAGAGGCTGGTTGAATTTCAAGCTGTCAAACTGAGTGACAGGTCCGAAGTGACGATTCCGTCCAAGGGAGCCGGCTCGAATCATATGGAGATCGCATTGAAGGATTACGGGGCCCAGTCCGAAACCGTTTTGAATATCTTTCCATCAGAAGATCCGAATGCGCGAACGACCCAGGCGATCGTGAGTGACCGACCCGATACGGTTTTTCATTTGCCGCTGAAATCCGAGCCCGATTTGGTCTCCATCTCCGATTTGCCGCTCACGGTCAACGAGCTCAGGGAAGCGAAACTGACGCATCTCAATATTGCATCTGTCCGCGGTATCGCGATCGAATCCGTCGCCTCCCAGAGGATTTTGCTGTCCCGTGAGCCCCCCGCGCCGTGGCTTGTCACCGTGAACAACAGGGAGCAAACCGCCAACGAAGATCGGCTTTATGAATTGCTCAAGGCAGTCACAGAAACCCGCGCCTTATCCTTTGTTACCGATTCAGCGCCGGAAGACCTTTCTTCCTGGGGACTGGATCGTCCGGTTCTCAAACTCACATTCTGGGCGAAAAGCAATGAGGCGCTGACCCTTCACTTCGGCCTCGACACGAAAGGGGGGCTTTATGCGATGCGAAAAGGCACCACGACCGTGATGTCGCTTGATATCGGGTTTCTCGATAAAATAGCGGTGCGTCAGCATGAGTGGAGGCATGCGAGACTGGGCTCATTCAGTCGCGTGGATATCACACGCATCAAACGGCAACAAAACGGATTGGAGCCGTTGGAACTGGCGTATGATTTTATAAAAGACACATGGCAGGCATTCCAGGGAGCCAAAGACATGACGGCCAATCTGGATCCGTTGGAGGCGAATTTCCTGATCGGCGCCATCGAGGACCTGAAGGTGACAAGCTGGCTTGCCGGAAATGATGAAGAAGCCGCCGCCGCACTTGAGAATCCGTGCCTGAAATTTGAAATCACTCAAAATCTGGTTGATGGATCTGGTGACGAGGTGGGCCAAGAAACCGAGGTGATTGCCATCGCAATTGACAAGGCCACCGGTAAGGTTTTCGGGAGAAAGGCATCCGCAGGTTTGTTTTTCACCCTCCCTGAGGAGACGATTACCAAGCTTGGCATTCCGTTGCTCGATGAATGAAACGACCATGATCCAGCAGCTGCCTTTTTCTTACGAGGGCATAGCCGGAGACGTCCGACAGCTCGGTTTTTTGCTGAAGGATTCCTTCGCGGCGGTCGGAATGCGCTTACATGGAAAAATTTCAGTCCTGAATGTGGCCTGTGGCCGTGCGGATGAGACCGGAGTGTTGGTCCAAGCGTTGGCACCTGCGGAAGTTGGCTTTTATTTGGGAATCGATCTCATGGGAGATGCGATTCAGGAAGCAACTCGCCGCTGGAAATCGAAAACTTGTGAAATTCATTTCATGGAGGGAAATGCCGCGATGCTCGGGAGAATGAAGACCTTGCCCGAGTTCGATCTGGTTTTTCTCAGGCATCAGAATTACTGGCATGAGCCCATGGTGTGGGAGGGGATTTTGGATGAGGCTATCTCAGCGATGAAGCCGGACGGCTATCTCGCGTGCACATCATATTTTGATCTGGAGCATGATCTCTTCGTGGCGAGCATGCGCCAACGCGAAGTCAATCCGGTTCTCAATGTCAGAAATCACCAATCACGCGAGCTGCCGGATGCCGCAGGGAAAAGCGTGGACCGTTGGCTTGGAATTTGGAGCAAACAAAAGCCCGGCAATTTGCTTATACACGCTTGATCAGGGTCTCGGCGGCAAAGCGGGCTTTTTTCGCCTTGGCGTGGGAATCATCTGGTGAACGGTAGCCTAACGCACAGGCGACGACAGCCGTGTAACCGGTATCCTTCAAGCCGAGAATCTCGTTGTAATCGCCGGGTGAGATGCCTTCAAGAGGGCATGTGTCGATTTTCATCACGGCTGCGGCGGTCATGAGTTGACCGAGTGCGATGTAGACTTGGCGGGTGTTCCATGCCTGCTTTTCGGATTGGCTCATGCTGGCTGAAAACGATGAGATCATTCCAGCGTATCCCGCGAGATTTTCCAGAGGTGTGCTCTGAACATCGGAGAGTCTTCGGATCCAGGCATCAATATCGTGCTGGGAAAGGTCGGTGCGTGCGGTAAATACGACCAGATGCGAGGCATCTGTGACCTGGCTTTGTCCCCAGGATGAGGTTTTCAGTTTTTCCCGAATTTCGGATGAGTTCACAACGATGAATCTCCATGGCTGGAGCCCGAATGACGAAGGAGTCAAAACGAGGGATGCTTCGAGAGCCGCCCATGTTTCGGCCTCTATCTTGCGCGTCGGGTCGAAAACCTTGGTTGCGTATCTGAAATTCAGGGATTCTAACAGTTCTTTCGGTGAAATTGGCATGATAAGGATTCTAGTTTTGGCTCAAGCTCATGGGCAGGGATGCGGAAGGGAAGCTTTTCAGTGTCAGGTTGAAGATGATTCCGAATTCATTCTGGAAGCGATTGTCCATATGGCTGATGCCGACGCCGGCAATCCAGTCACCGAGCTCCCTTTGGAGGGTGTATTGCTGAAGTTCCATCGTGCCGTCATCCATTTCAAAGACATGCTGGAATCCAAATCCCCAGTTTTCACTGAGGCGTATGTAGGTGGAGAGGTCGATGCGGTTTGAATCGATCAATACCGGATGGTTATTGAGCTGTCGATACGCAACGGAGAATCCCCAGTTTTCATTCGGCATGAATCTGAACCTTGTGCTCAGCTCCGTGAATCCGGATCCGCTGGACAGAACGGGAAGCTGGGTTTCCAAATCAATCCCAAGCCAAGGCAGCGGCTGCCAGCGCACATCGTTGTACAGGTTCGAGTAATCGCGGTTTTCTTCCTGATCGTTGACGTATTTGTCCATGTAAGTATCGAGATATAGCCAATCATACGACTGGTCGTCCCGATGGGTGATGAGTTGGTTCCGGCCGCCAAACCTTATGATATTCCAGCTGTCGAATTCATCGATGGCGGTGTAACGCATGGGATCGAGTGAGCGCGGGCGAGTGGTGAAAGTCAGACGGTCGATTTTCGGATAATCCTGATCCAATTCGTCCACTGAGGCGACCGACCAATTCACATAAGGCTGAAAGACGTGAAGCAGGCCATCCACGCCAAGATTTCTATTTCGGATGTCCCCGTAATTTTTTGAAAACTTGAGTGCGGCCTCCGCTCCGCCGTGCAGCATGAGGCGCTCATCCGAAACGGCTGGACCCTGAACCGCTGAATAATGGGTGTAGCCACCCCCGAGGTGTGGACTGAGCGTGAACCAATCCTCATGGGTAAAGGGTGCGGTAAAGATGTGATTGGTATGCAAGCGATTGAATCCGGTATCCAGGAGTTGCGCCCTAAGCAGCGGAATTCTGGGATCCAGGGGGTTGGCCGCATCCAAAGCCCGGATTTTCTCAACGAGATTTCTTTCATATCCGTTGAGTTGCCTGAGCAAGCCGGGCACTTGTGGATTGCCAGGAGGCAAGGATAGCAAGGGGTTCAGGATATTCCGTTGGGTAATATCCGCGGCCGCGACACCGCGAACGGAAAACGACGTCTGGCCTTCGTGCAGGATTGGGCTGCCAAAAACGGGCTTGCTGGCTTGATCCAGCGCGATTTCCGGGGATTGGGTATCGGTTCGGTAAAAGTCGTTCACACGGAAGCGTCCGAATATGGAGAGCAATGAATCATCATCCTTGCGAAAGATACCTATCGTGTTGTCGGGTGCGGGATTGGTGTGGTAGACGCGAGTATCAAAATCTTCCAGATAATAGGGATCGGACAGGTAATTGAGATTTGTATCCAGTCTCCATTTCGCATCCTGTTCCAAATCCAGTTCATGGCGCGTTTTCAGCGCAAGCTTGAGACGATTTTCATTCACTGAAGTGCGCGGAATACCGGTGCGGGAATTTTCCGGATCAAGATCGTTTGCGTAATAGAGACTCAGCCCGCTGATTTCCTCTTTGTATTTTTGTCGGGTATCAACCAGGTCGAGGCCAAATGCCGCGCCGCGGGTGGCTCTGAGATCGAATTTCCATCTGGAAAGAAGCCACGCGTCCTCTTTTTCGCCGGTGATCGGATTGGGTTCTCCTCCGAGCATGATGCCGTAGCTGTTCAATAAGAACGGGCCCCAGTTGGTGCGAGCGCCCGGGGAAAAGTGGTAGCCGAGTTCGCCATCCAGAGGCTGACTCAGGTAGGGTAGCCAAAAAACGGGAGTCTCTCCGGCATAGAGTTTCAAATTTTGGAATGTGACGCGATTGTCGGGGTAAACCGTTGTCTTGTCAGACCGAACCCAGAAGCCAGGATTCTCGACATCTTGGGTTGTTATCCCGGCGTTCATGCCGATGAAAACACGCTCCGCCCCGGAGCCTTCACTGGTGAATTTTCCGGACTCAAGCAGAATGGAGTCCATCGAGATGCGCAGTTCTGTGGCATCGATGAAGCCCGTTTCGTAATAGTAAACGGCACGTTTTCCGCGCTGGAGCATATTGCCTTGGAATACGGACACATCCTCTTCGAAGGTCACGGATTGAGCTTTCAGGTCGACATTTGCGCGCTTGGAAAAAATTTCCAAGCCATTGTCGCCACTCACATGAACCGGGCCGCCCAAGCTGATGCCTTCTTTAAAATTTCCATTGATGGTCCCTCCATGATTGTCAATCTTGAGCTTATCAGGTAAAGTCAATCCACCTTGCAATTCGCTCTGGGGAATTTCCGGCGCGGGAACCGGTTGGATGCGCTCAACGGAAGGAGTCGTATCAGCGCTGGGAAGAATCGGATTTTCCTGAGCGTTTAAAATCAAAACCAAGAAAAAC
>JBIKNX010000158.1:0-6522 GCA_044358435.1 Luteolibacter sp. | reverse complement strand
CCGAGAGGAACCACGCGCGAAAAAACGCAGGCCCAAGAACTATCATCTCCTCACAAAACCACGCCACGAGATGAAAATTTCAGGCCACAGAAACCGTCCCAAATCCTCCTTAAGTTAGTGCCATTCTGGCCTGACCCCAAAAAATGGCTCTGAAAATCGAAGGCATCGCCCCCGAGGAGGCCGCCCACATCACCATCAACGGAGGCTGAGGCCATGATTGGCCGGTAAACTCCATTCAGACTTCTTTTCTAGATTCACCTTGAATTTCAGGAATGAATTCCGTATTTTCAAGGCGAAATGCTTTTCCGTCACCTCAACAGCACGCTGATCCAACGCCTTAGCCAGACCCCGGCGGTGGCCTTGCTGGGCTCCCGCCAGGTGGGCAAGACGACTCTGGCGCGGGGCTTGGATTTCGGAAAACCCACGCATTATCTGGATCTGGAGCGTCCCTCGGATCTCGCCAAGTTGGCAGAACCGGAGCTTTACCTTTCGGGCTTTGCCGATCAACTGGTCATCCTCGACGAAGTCCAGCGCGTGCCAGACCTGTTTCCGGTGCTGAGAAGTCTGATCGACGAGCGTCGCCATGCAGGAGAGCGGGCGTGCCAGTTTTTGTTGCTTGGCTCTGCCTCGCCCGAGCTTTTGCACCAAAGCTCCGAAACCCTGGCGGGCCGTATCAGTTACTTGGAACTCACGCCGTTCCAACTTCCGGAACTTGGACAGCCTGAGCGGGCGATGCAAACTCACTGGGAACGCGGCGGCTACCCGGACAGCTTCCTCGCCACCGACGCGGAAACCTCGCTGCAATGGCGGGAGGATTTCATCACCAGTTATGTCGAGCGCTACCTGCCGCAACAAGGCATCACGGCCATGCCCATCGTGCTGCGGCGTTTCTGCAGCATGCTGGCCCATCAACAGGGCGCTACCATCAACCTGAGCAAGCTGGCAGGCTCGTTGGGCATCGACGGCAAAACCGCCCGCCGCTACCTCGACCTGCTCGAAGGCTTGTATCTCGTGCGCTCACTCCCGCCGTGGTCGCGCAACGCCGGCAAACGGCTCGTGAAATCGGCCAAAGTCTATTGGCGCGACAGCGGCATTCTCCACGCGCTGGCAAGTCTGCCAACCTTGGAACACGTGCTCGGCCATCCGCTCTGCGGGGCCTCTTGGGAAGGATATTGCATCGAGCAAATTCTCAACCACCTGCCGAAGGGCGCGACCGTCAGCCATTACCGCACCCATGCCGGTGCAGAAGTCGATCTCGTGATCGAACAGCCCGATGGCAAGGTATCGGCTGTGGAGATCAAGCGAACACTCTCCCCCAAGGTGACTCCAGGTCTGATCGAAAGCATGGAGACGCTTCGCGCGGATTCCGGTTTCATCGTGATTCCCGAAGGTGAATCCTATCCCTTGTCCAAGACGGTAAGTGCCATCAGTCTGGCAGAGTATCTTCAAGCCATTCCCTGATTCAGAAAAGATCCGCACTCATCCGGATGCAGAAAGCTGACCATCAGGGAAAGCCCCGTTAAGGGCGAAATCCAAACTTGAACAGACAGCCCGCCCCGTGGGGCTGAGTGGGTATCTTTTGGGTTCAGTCTCCGCTAAATCACATGATCTGCTTTCCATTATTTTCATGAATGACGGGTTTATTCCTCAAAAGCCATGAGGTGGAGAGGCTGGATTTCACGAAATGAGGATTTTTCATAAAAAATAAAAAAATTTCGGAGGTGGCATCGCTTCATGATTTGGAAGCGGTTGAATCGAGCGGTGAAAACCGTTGGGCTTGGCCGGAACCTGAAAAATCATCTTTTATCCCGAATCATCAATCTTATGAAAATTGTCCGCAAATCTGAAAATGGGGAAACTCGCGAGGTTCTGTTAAAAGAGTATTTCATCAATGCCTCCCTCATTGCGTTGCTCAAACGGATCGGCCTGGAGGCCGCGAGATTGGCACCGTCTCATGTGAAATCCGCGGCACCTGCCCGGGTTCGCCGTTAAGTTTTTTTTGTTCCTGTTGTTGATGTGCTGTGAAAGCCGGCATCGTGATTCGGCGGGAGTCTTCAGTATCTTTGGAAATCAATTTTCGATCAAACTCCACAAGATCCCTGAGGGCTCCCGCCGGCTTACGAGTCACTTTCCCATCGCATGGCATCCGACGGGTTTTATGCCTCATCGCTCCCGAGCGTGTTTGTGGGCAAGTTTTCCGGTCCCTTGTCCCGGGTTGGATTTTTTGATGGGTGAAGTTTTTCTTTAGCGGTTGTGTTTTTCAGTATTAATGATGTCGCATGAGCAAGAAAAAGAGCTGTCCGGATTGTCCTGAAATCACCGAGGAGCATCAGATTACCGAGGAGGAAATCCGCCAGCAAAAGATCTTTGAACTTGAGGTGGAAGAACGCTCCTGGCTGGCCGGCCCGCGTTCACGGTTTCATGATTTGTGTTCGCTGATCCGCGTCGGTTTGGATTTGATACGGGCTTATCGTATTCTGCATTTCGTGGGGCCTTGCGTCACCATTTTCGGATCTGCAAGGACCCGGCCCGGAACCCATTGGTATGAATTGGCAAGGCAGATGGGAGCGGCCAGTGCGGAACTCGGTTTCACTGTCATCACGGGCGGAGGTCCGGGCACCATGCAGGCGGGCAATCAGGGCGCTTTTGAGGCCGGGGGCCGCTCGCTCGGGGTCAATATCATCCTGCCCTTTGAGCAAGAGGTGAATCCGTTTGTCCATCGCTCGGTGAACATGAGGTATTTCTTCACACGTAAAACCATGCTGGTGAAGTATTCATACGCGTTCATCGTCATGCCCGGAGGCGCCGGGACCATGGATGAGATGTTCGAGACCATGACCTTGATTCAAACCGGCAAGCTCAAAAACTTTCCGATCATCCTGATGGGCAAAGAATTCTGGCAGCCGCTCATGGACTTTCTCTACAAGATGGTGGACGAGGGAATGATCAGTCCGGAAGATCCGGAGCTGATTTTTTTCACGGACAGTGTGGAGGAAGCCAAGGCGCATCTTCAACGCCATGCTGTCAGACAGTTTGGCTTGCGTCGGAAAATGACGCCGAGGCCGATTCCGGTGCTTGGTGAAAAAGGAATGGCATGAATCCGCCGCTTACCTCGTTGACGAGAAGTAGTCGCGTTGTTTCGGGGATATCGGCATGCCGATTTTCTCCATCACGGCGAGCATGTCCTCCCAGAGCGCGCGTTTGACGTCGTTGGTGTCGCTCTGGAGCAGATGGCCGGGATGGTGGGTCACCCGGGTGGGGATGCCGGCAATCTCGTGCCACTTGCCCCGCATGGCTTCGACGGCACCCTCAAGGTTCAACAGGCCTTCCGCAGCGGTTCCGCCGAGAGCGATGATGACCGCGGGTTTGATGATTTCGATTTCCGCCATCACCAAAGGTAGGCATGCCGCCATTTCCATGGGGGTGGGCTTGCGGTTGTTGATGGTTTGTTTGGCTGTGGCCGGGCGGAATTTCATCAGATTCGAAATGTAAATCTCTTCGCGTGTGACGCCCATGGTTTTGAGGATTTTATCCAACATCTCTCCGGTCTGTCCGGCGATAGGTTGGCCCTCTTTTTCTTCCTGGTAGCCGGGAGCCTCGCCGATGAACATGATTTTCGCATCGGGGTTGCCTGCCGCAAACACGAGGGTTTCACGCAGGCTGCCCAGTGACCGCGCAGGTGCCCAACTCGCTGCCTGGCGCTTGACGCTCTCCAGCTTCGCGGGCTTGTCCGCACCCTCGATGATCAGCTCCTCGAGGGGTGGGGCGGATGGTGGCGCGTGGGTTTCCTCAAGGATATCGGGTCGGGCTTGGATCGGTTTCCGCGTCCGGATCACCAGCTCGCGCAGCTCCGAGCGTACTTCGGTGTCCAAAAAAACATGGCTGATTCCATGTGCCTGCTGGGACTGGAGAAATTCTATAACGACATCGACGGGGCGGCTCACGTCTCAGTCGTATGATTTCCGCCAGGACGAATCAATCTCCGCCTCGTGTTTTTTAATTTTCACTCTTGCGGCTCGGATTTGGAACCCATAGACCGTAGCCATGTCCCATTTCCCTGACATCCCTAAAATTCAGTTCGAAGGTCCGAAGTCGAAAAATCCTTTCGCATTCAAGCAATACAATCCCGATGAAATCGTCGCGGGGAAAACCATGAAAGATCACTGCCGTTTCGCAGCCGCCTACTGGCATGTCATGCGCAACGGACTTTCCGATCCCTTCGGTGGCCCAACCGCCCTCATGCCATGGGATGATCAGAGCGATTCCGTCTCCAACGCCTTGAAACGCGCGGATGTCTTCTTCGAGTTTCTCGATAAAATCGGAATCGATTACTATTGCTGGCACGATCGCGATATCGCGCCCGAGCTCGGAGATCTCGCCAAATCCAACGCGGCTCTGGAAAAAGTCACCGATCACCTGCTCGGCCTTCAAAAATCCCACGGCAAGAAACTCCTCTGGGGAACCGCATGCCTGTTCTCGCATCCGCGTTACGCGCAGGGTGCCGGCACGTCGCCAAACGCGGATGTTTTCGCTTACGGCGCAGCCCAGGTCAAAGCCGCCATGGACGGCACGCTGAAACTTGGCGGTGAGGGCTACACTTTCTGGGGTGGCCGTGAGGGTTACTCGACGCTGCTGAATACCGACATGAAGCGCGAGCTCGACAACCTCGCCAACCTTCTCCATCTCGCGGTGGATTACGCGAAAGAAATCGGCTTCAAAGGTCAGTTTTACATCGAGCCGAAACCACGCGAGCCCTCGACCCACCAATATGATTCGGATTCCGCCGCGTGCCTCAACTTCCTCCGCCAATACGGTCTGATGGATCATTTCAAACTGAACCTGGAAACCAATCACGCAACCCTCGCCGGACACACGATGCTGCATGAGATGACCGTCGCCATCGATGCGAACGCGCTCGGCTCTGTCGATGCCAACCAAGGTGATGAACTCATCGGCTGGGACACCGACCAATTCCCGACCGACATCTACCTCACCACCGAGATCATGTTGAAAGTCCTCGAAATGGGTGGATTCACCACCGGTGGTCTCAACTTCGATGCGAAACGCCGCCGCGAATCCCACGAGCCTTCCGATCTTTTTCACGCCCACATCGGTGGCATGGACGCTTTTGCCCGCGGCCTGAAAATCGCGGCCGCAATCCGTGAGGACGGCAGACTGCAGGATTTCGTCACCAACCGCTACAAATCCTGGACTACCGGCATCGGCGCGAAAATCGCCAACAAACAAGTCAGCTTGGCTGAAGTCAGCGCTTACGCCCTCTCAAACGGAGAGCCAACCCTCGATTCCGGTCGCCAGGAAATGCTCGAGAATTTGGTCAACGAGTTCATCTGATCTCATCCATCAAATCAAGGGCGCGGGGATCCTCCGCGCCCTTGATCGAGCCCGGCCAATATCCGACGCCGCCGCAGACCGGGCGATTAGACTATCGTTATATTTTTTGGTAACCCATTGATAACGGAGAACCCGTTTTTTTCGAAGTCCTGTCCGCGTATCTGGTGCGTAAAACCCGTCACAAAAAGTGACGGCTCGCTTGAAAAATACCGGAAATTATTTTTTGCCGCTCAGACTCCTCCGCCGTAGACTGCGGACCAACGTGAGTCTTCCGCAAACAGGAAAGCTCCGGGTAGCCGATGCTGCCGGTCGATCACATTCACACAAAATCCCGCACTATGAAACCGTTTGTCCTATTCCTTCTTTTCGTCCCGTTCCTGCAAGCCAAGGAACCACCCAAAGAACCATGGTATCAGAAAATGGACATCGGACCGGCGTGGATGAATACCTTTGGCGATTATCATCAGGGCCAGAAACGGGTCGGGGCGATCAAGGGAATTTCCCTGGATCTTGGCGAAAACTGGCGGGCGCTCTTCGATACGGAGACATTGCGGCTCGTCACCGTTTACCAGGGCGGCATCGAGTGGGGTGCGACCCCATGGAGCGGCAAAGGAATAGGAGGAATGGGACAAGCATCAGGTAGTCAGGGCGGCATCGAGTGGGGTGCGACCCCATGGAGCGGCAAACACGGATCGTTGGTGACTTTGATGAACAAGGATGCCGCTTTGTTCTCCACCGCCACCGGTTGCGGCTGGGCGGATGCCGCGGATTCATTGGATGACAAGCGTTCCATCAAGGGCTTTGGCGACATGCCGCACGGAAAATTCAAAGGCCATTACCGGCATGGCCGCACGATCACTCTCGCCTACGAGGTGAACGGCACGGAGGTGCTTGAAACCCTCTCTGTGTAGAATAACTCGGTGACGCGCTCGTTCCGCTTCGGTCCGCGGCGTTCGGAACTCACGTTCGTGGTCGCTGATGGATCGCTCGAAGGATTGTCCACGGCGGTGGACGGTCTATCACTCGCCCCGTCCAAGGACCGGCTCCTCGCGAAGGTGCCTGCGGGTGATGGCCAGCTCGTTGCGCGCATCGCCTTTGCCCGTGCCGGCCAAGCGGTGTTGGCTGAGAAACCGGATTTCAAAGCCCTCGTTTCGGGTGGCCCCGGCAGCT
>JBIKNX010000159.1:0-6522 GCA_044358435.1 Luteolibacter sp. | reverse complement strand
ACAACCCCGCGAAAGCCGATCCGAATGAGGCGATGATTGAGTCGCTTCATCCTAAAAAATAAATCGAACCACAGATGGACGGGGAAGGACACAGATGGTCGGGGATTTTCAAGATTCTATGGAATGAAAACGGAATTCTTGAATCGGTTCAGTTCACGCCCGTCCATGAATTCATGAGCATCTGTGTGATTAGTGATTAAAAATTCTCAGCACTCTTGATGAACACAAGTATGAACCAACCTTGGCGGATTGTAGGTCAGGGATTGGCGGGGAGTTGTTTGGGATGGGTGTTTTTGGAGCGTGGGATTCCGTTTGAAATGGTTGATCCGGGGACAGGTGGCAGCACGCGTGTGGCGGCGGGTTTGATCAATCCGCTCACAGGGAAAAACTTTCAGCCGAGTTGGTTGATTGAGGAGTTCCAGCCGCATGCGGTCGATTTTTTCAAGCGGCTAGGGGAGAGGTTCGGGGTTGAGCTTTGGCATCCGTTGCCAATCCTGCGGTTGGCTGAGACGGAGCAGGAGTGGACGAAAATTTCATCCAAGCTGAAGCTGCCGGAGGTGAGTGTGTGGTTGGATCAGGAACATGAGAGCGCGACACCTGCGGGATTTTTGGATCGGGTCATTTTACGGGGAGGAGGTTGGCTCGATACCCGGCTTTTTCTGGATGTGACGCGCAGGCATTTCCGGCAGCTTGGAGTCTTGCAAGAGGGAGTTGAGGATATGGAACACCCCAACCCTTTACGGATTCTTTGTGAGGGGGCTCAGGGACTGATGAGGAATCAGCTGGGTCCGCATCGCTGTGCGAAAGGCGAGATCCTGACTCTCAAAGCCGGGTGGACGGAGGAGTGCATCAAAGTGGGTGCGGGTGGTTGGTTGATTCCGATTGGGCAGGGCCTGTTTCGTGCGGGCTCAACCTACGAATGGAACCAACTCGATCAGCAGCCGACTCAAGCAGGGTTGGCGAGGATCACCGGGATCGCAACCAAACTGGGAGGCGATGATTTCGAGGTGGTGGAACATGTTGCGGGAATCCGACCCATCCTGCGGCGTAGCCAACCCCTCATTGGGAAAAATGCTGAGGGAAACTGGATTTTCAACGGGCTGGGATCGAAAGGTTCGTTGTATGCCCCGAAAATGGCGGAGATGCTGGCGGATTGGCTGGGTGAGGGGGTTGTGCCGGATGCCGATTTTGTTTACGAACCTTCAAAAGAACTCCCAAGCTGATGTTTCTCATGTGTCCAACCGATTTGTTGCATGTGCTATTGGGGTATGTCATCCGAAAGGGTGATCTCGTGGTGGATGCGACGGCAGGAAATGGCCATGATACCACGTTTTTGGCGGAAGCCGTGGGTGATGAAGGAAAGGTCATCGCCATCGACATTCAAGCGGAGGCGATCGCCGCGACCCGCCAGCGGCTGGAGGAAAGCGGTCTGGAAGGCCGGGTCGAGCTGCATCAAACCTCGCATGCGGAGATGGGAAAACTGCTTCCGACAGATTCGGCCTCAGCCATCGTTTTCAATCTCGGGTATTTGCCGGGCAAGAATCGAGAGTTGATCACGCGGGCGGAAACGACCTTGCAGGCGCTTGCCGCATCGGCGGTGGTGTTGAAAAAGGGAGGGGTTCTGGCAGTCATTTGTTATCCCGGGCATCCGGGTGGGGATGACGAGGCGGCGGAAGTTCTGGGTTTCTTGGGAGGGTTGGGAAATTTCAGATTGGCGAAGTATGAATTGCTCTCGACCGTCCGACCCTCCTTTTTCCTGTTGATCGCGTGGAAAAAATCCGATAAATGAAGAGTGAGGCGATTCTGACTTTGCATTTTCATTCACAAGCGTTATTTCAATATCCCATGAAACGGTTTTTTTTGCTTTCGTTGGTATTTTCAGCGGCTTTGCATGCGCAAAATCCCAAGTCTGTTGACAAGTCGATTGATCAATTGTCGGCTGCTCAGCGTGAGTTTTCAAACCTTCCGGAGGAAAAGCGCAACCAGTTCACAAAGTTTTATTCGGATGCGCAGCGATATTTCTCAAGTGTCCGCGTGTTTGAGACGCTTGAAGCGCTGAACGAGGCGGAGAAAATATTTCCAAACAGCCTGGAAGTTTGGAATTTGAGAGGATCCTGTTATGTGGAAATGAGAATTCTTGATAAGGCGGAATTCGCCTTCAAAAAAGCACTGGAGCTCAGCCCGAACAATCTCAGTGTAAAGTTCAATTTGGCGGAGTGTTTGTTTGTCAGTCGGCAGTGGCAATCGGCGCATGACAAGTTTCAGGAGTTGCTCAAACTGATGCCAGCCAACGCGACGGCAATCACACGACTGATCGAGTTCAAAATTTTTCTCTGCAAAAAGAAGATCGGGCTGGATAAGGAGGCAATGATTTTGGCGGATAAATATGATTATCAGGATGACTCGCCCTATCACTATTATGTGAAAGCCGTGTTGGCTTTTGATAATAAGGACCCCGACAGTGCGGAAAATTGGATGGCCCGCGCAAACCGTATTTTTAATAACCCGCAAATCCTGTCTCCATGGCAAGATACGATGATCGAGTTTGGCTACATCAAAGGATTTTTCGGAGGAGAAATTAAAGCCGGCGGAGGCAATTGATTTTTCCTCCTAAACTTCGGCGATTCGGATGTGATCGATGAGGCGAACTTCTCCGTAAAATACCGCGCAAGCGAGAATGCAAGGTCTCGAGATCCGGTCGGTGGGTTGCAAGGTTTCCTCGTCCACAAGCGTGAGGTAATCGATTTCCGCGAGTTTTGAGGTTTCGATGATTTCGCGGGCGGTTGATAAAATCTCCGAAGGGGATGGTTTCTGGGCTGCGAGAGTCAGGGCTTTCCGGATTCTCGGCGCATCGGCACGTTGTTCCGGAGACAAGCGGCGATTGCGTGACGACATCGCCAAACCATCGGCTTCACGGAGGGTCGGGTGGGGGATGATTTGAACGCGCAGATCCAGATCGCGAACCATGCGCCGTATGATCGCAAGTTGTTGAAAATCTTTTTCACCGAATACGGCTGCGTCACAAACCGTGAGATTGAAAAGTTTGAGAACGACCGTGCAGACCCCGTCGAAATGTCCCGGGCGGGTTGCTCCGCAGAGATGCTTGGAGAGATGGGTTTCAGTCACCGTGACAGACCGGTCATTGAAATACACCTCACCGGCTTCAGGCATGAAAACGCCATCGGCCCCATGAAGTTTGCAGAGGTTCAGATCCACATCTTCGGTACGCGGATATTTTTCAAGATCCGCGGGTTTGTCGAACTGGATGGGATTGACGAAAATGGAAACCAGCACCGAACCTTCGGAGCCTGCGTGTTTCCGGGCGAGATCGATCAGAGCGGCATGACCGGCATGGAGGGCTCCCATGGTAGGCACCAAAACGACAGGTCCTGGCGAAACGACGAGGTGTTGTTCAAGTTCGGCTTTGGAGCGAGCGATCCACATGATGATGTTGTTACTTGGCCTGGCGGAGCATGGCGAGACCTTGTCGGAAGTATTCGAGGGTTGACCAAAGGGTGAAAAAGGCCGCGGCCATGCACGGGTAAAGAGGTGACAGGGGAATGGCTTTGAGCATCACCCATCCGATCACCACAAACAGGCTGAAGGTGCAGGCCTTGCCGGACCAATGGGGTTTGATTTTCACTTTCAGGTGCTTCGAGTAGAGAATCCGGATTCCGATGAGGATCATGCAGTCACGGAAAATGACCAAAGCGGCGAACCAGGTAGGAATGGCCCATTCTCCCGTGTCCCACTGAAAAAAGGTGAGCACGAGGATGGCGGAGAAGACCAAGGCTTTGTCGGCGATGGGATCGAGAAACGCACCGAGTTCGGAGCCTTGGTTGTGATGACGGGCGAGCCATCCGTCCAGCCAGTCACTCAAGGCGGCGATGGTGAAAACGGAAAGAGCTCCCCAGCGCAGGCTTTCGGGGTTTTCGACCCAATCCGCCTTCACGCTGTAAGCGATCGCGAGAGTGGCAAATACGGGCACCAGGAAAAGCCGGAGGACGGTGATTTTCGTGGCGAGGGTCATAGGGATGGCAATTCGAGGTTTCTTTTTTCAACGCAAAGCCGCAGAGGTCGCAGAGGGGCGCAAAGTTATCTCAGCGAAGACCATGGGTTATTTCATGTGATGTAAAACGTTCTACACCACGAGACTAGGGAGCCATGGAAAAAATACAAACCAGAAACGGTTAGCGGAGGTTATCCTTTATCTCAATGCTCCCATCATCTCTGATTCTCACCGTCTTGTCTCCGTTCCAGTTCCTGGTTACGTAACCTTCCAACTCGCCATCGAGTCTTAAACCGTGATGTCGAGCGGTAAATCGGAGCGAGCCATCTGTGGTCGGGTAACAGTGTCGGACTGCTTTATGTCCGGATGAAATCGGTCCCATTTCTGTTTCAATTCCCGGTCCCAAGATAACGAAACTCTGAATTGGATCGTTGCTTTCATTGTGCACTCGGATGGTATAGCGAGTGGATATATCATAGGCTGAGGTTGTATAAAATACCGCCAAAGGAAAATTAGAGATCAGCAATCCGCCGACGAGTAAGGCTTTAATCGGTGAGTTATGAGCGGTGCGGGGCTCGCTTTTTAGATGAACGATCAGGCAAACCGCGCCGCCAAGAAATGCGCCGATTCCGATCAGGATGCTTGCTAGGCCCATCATCTCTAGCCACGGCCAACGCGTCAGACGCCATGTGAAATAAATGAGAGTGCCGATGACTAGCGGAGAAGCACCTAAGGCGATTGAACATTTCAGCAATCGAGCCATGGCAATATGGAAAGGGCAGGAACGCGGAAAAGCTTACCAATTCGCATTCGCACCGCGGGTGTCGATATGGGTGAAGCTGGAGTAGCTGCCGACCCCGCCTTTGAACAGACCCCGGTCACGAAGACTGCGGGTGGCCGCGCTGACTTGGCGGGCAGAGGTCGCGAAGCGCACATCGACAGCCACATTTGCCAGATGCCATGAGTGGCTTTTTGCACCGCGGCAAAGGGCATTGTATTTCGGTGAGCGGTAGGCGGAGATGATTTCCCTGACGGGGACGCGCATTTCCGAGGATACGCGATCGACCACCCGAAGGGTATAACCGATCCGAGTCCACCATTGGCGAGGGGGGAGGGAATTCCATACCTCCCCGCGCTTGTTCACGTGAGCTTCGATGACCTGTTGAGCGCTGATGTTGCGGAGTTTCAGGGAATGGATGTAGTTGGCGTAAAGATTGAGATTTTTCCCCTGCAGACGCACCCATGTCTCATCGAAGCCGCCGATTTTCTGGCTGGGTTTGGGTGTGTTTCCCGTGGTTTTCACTTTGACCACCGGAACGTCCTCATTTTTTGATCCGAGCCATGCGGCCGAGGCATTCAAGGAACCCGCAAACATCGCAGTCGTTGCGAGACCGAGCGAGCTGAGAACACTGCGCCGGCTGAGGAAAGCCGGAGATTCTGGGGTGATGATGCTTTCGGAAGAAATAGGCGATTGGGGTGAGGACATCTGAAAAGTGAGAGAAAAGGGGTGAGGGCGTGGGGGATAAAGCTGAAAGGATGCCAAAACGTTCCCAAAAAGGGCTTCGAATGACAAAAATCGCCCTTAACCAAGCAGCTCATGCGTCGGTCACAAGTAAAAAAAGCCCGATTTCCTCTAACAATTGGCAAACGCTCGAAAAAGGTGGCTCGTCCCAGGACTGAGGGGGGCTGATCCCTAGCGGGCGGGCTTGAGTGATCGCCCCGTGCCAGATTGCGGCCCTTTCATCACCTTACTGCCCGTTGGCGGCGCTGAAGGATCGTGGTGGCGATCCCTGCCAAGAAAAGCAGGATGATTCCCCAATCGCCGATCACAGAGTAAAGCGACGTGGTTGGGTTGAGAGGGATGTCGAGTTCGGTAAGCAGGTTGTCGCGGACAAAGGATTTGCCGGTTTCATCGAGGATCACCTGGTTTTTTCGGGTTTTGGGGTGAACAGTGGAGCCTGTTGTGGCAATCGCAGCCGAGACGCCGGTATTGGCGCAGCGGAGCATCGGGCGGCGGAACTCGATCGCGCGAAAGCGTGAGTTGGCGAAATGTTGGGCGGCTGCCTGGGAGGTTTTGAACCAGCCATCGTTGGTGAGGTTCACGATGATTTGGGGAGCGTTGCGGATGAATTGGCGGGTCAGGCGCGGCACGGTGTCCTCGAAACAGACCGTGGGAATGATCTGGATCGTCCGGCCCTTGAGGTCGACCTCGAGCGGCTCGAGTGACTCGCCTGCGCTGAACGATCCGTAATATTTCTGTCCCGACTGTTGTTCGTAGATGGTTTTGAGAAATGGAAAGGTATCGAGCAAAGGTATCGTTTCCCCGAAAATCACGAGATGATGCTTGCGGAAAGTTTGGATGTCGCCTGCGGGGGTTTCCACGACGATGGAATTGTAGATCCTTGCGTCTTCTTTCTGATAGAGACCGTCCGCACGGACTTCGCCTTCGATTTCGACGGCACCGTAGATGAGCTTGAAATTTCCTCCCGCTTCACGGACGCGGGCGATGGTAT
>JBIKNX010000019.1:0-21201 GCA_044358435.1 Luteolibacter sp. | reverse complement strand
CCGCTATCGAGACTGGGGGTGAAAAGTTCTTTGCCGCGAATGAGGAACACGTTGGCCATGGCTGCTTCGCAAAGCTCGTCGGAACTATTGAAGAAAAGCATTTCATCAAACCCCTCGTGGCGCGCCATATCCAGAGCGATCAGATGTTCCGCGTAATTTCCCGATTTGATTCCGCGCAGCATGCTTTCATTGTCCTTCCTCCATGGCGCGAGTGTTAGACGCAATCCGACTTCCTCCGGCTCAACCTTTGAGACTGTGATCCATTTCCATGCTTGGCCGCTATCTGTCAGATTCACGGGGCCTTCGCCCATCGATAAGGTGAAACGGATCCGGGCCATACCACTCTCAAGACCATTGCGCCTGAGAAGTTCGATCATCACCTCTTTCATGGCGTAATCATCCAATTCGATTCGACGGATGTTCAACCGCAACAGACCGGCTTTCATACGCCTGAAATGCTCGGCGAGGAGTTTTGGCTCACCCTCCACAGCCAGAATGGTTTCAAACAAACTCAATCCATGACACAAGCCACGATCCGTGGGTGAAACCCGAAATTCGTTCTCATCCAGATATTTTCCCTCGCGCCAGACGATTGCCATGCAGCCATTAGAGAAACTCCGCCGCACTTATCAAGAACCGAGCGCGAGGATAACATAGGCAGCAGCCGTGATCGCCAGTGGTTTGTTGTTTGAGGCGAATCCTGAACCATCGGCTGTTTTGACTTTATCAGCCCGCCAGATACGGACGATGACGGAAAAACGTCACTGGCATCCGGGTAAAAAAAATGCGGCTCGACCGATTATCCCCGGGAAAAACCCAAAAACCCAAAGGGACGTTCAGTCGAGCCGCCTTGTCTTGCGACGCTCACAATCCATCACAGGAGCCGATACGGGTCAATCCTTTTTCATGGGAAAAATCCCAGAAAGATCAAAAACGCCGAAAATCGAGTGAAAACCCCGGAACAGAAAAGGATTTTTCATCGCCACGGGCAGCGGTTGCGGGCTTATTTGCGCAAATGGAACGGAACGAAGGCAAGCGCAGAGGGAAACCCTTTTCCCAAAAAGGATCCAAAAAGGGGCCGATTCCCGGTAAAAAATTCATGGGAAAACCGAATGCCGGTGGGTCGGCCAAATCAGGGACTGACAAAGGCTGGGATGGTGTCGCTGGCTGGTATGACAAGCTCGTTGGCGCGGATGGCTCGGATTATCATCAAAACGTGATTTTGCCGGGAGTCATGTTGCTGCTCGACATTCAAAAAGGCGATTCGGTAGTCGATATCTGCTGTGGCCAGGGAGTTCTGGTAAAACATCTGATCACAGCCGGCGCGGGGAAAATTCATGGGATCGATGCGAGCGACAAACTCATTTCATCGGCCAGCCAACGGCATGGCAATGATCCGCGGGTGAGTTTCGAGGTTGCCGATGTTTGTGGAAAGGCGCCGTGGGCGAATGCCGGTTTTGACAAAGCCGCCTGCGTGATGGCGGTACACGATGTGCCGGATGCTGCGGCACTGATGAAAAATGTATCCGCCGCACTCAAGCCGGGCGGAAGTTTCGCGATCGTGATGATGCATCCGTGTTTCCGCATCCCCAAAGAAAGTCATTGGGGATGGGACGGTGATCAGAAAATTCAATTCCGCCGTTTGGACAAATACGGCTCCGCCCTTGAGATCGGGATTCAAACCCGCCCCGGCCTCAACACTGGCGAAGGCACGGTGTTTTATCATCGGCCTCTGGCAGATCTTCTAACAGCTATCGGTGCGGCAGGCATGGGCGTCACACAATGCACCGAACTTTTCTCGCACAGACGTTCACAATCCGGTCCCTTCAGTAAAGCCGAACACAAGGCGGCGGAGGAATTTCCGCTGTTTCTGGGAATCAAGGCAGTGAAAATGTAGCCACAAGACAAGGTTCCCCAAAGCAACCCTCAGAATCCAACACATAAACCGATCCCATCCGCGTTCGTCCGTGGTTCTCTATCTCTTTCAATCTTTGGCTTCAGAGCGGTTGTCCGTCATCACCCTTGATGTTTTCCTCTCCGGCGCAGCACTTGGGGCGGTGACCCGCAGCATACACACAAACGGGATTTTTTGTCAGGTCAGGCATCCATCAAAGTTTCTGAAACGCATCCATGCCACCTTCGACATTCGTAACGTTTTCGAAACCGATGGACATGAGGTATTCGCAAGCTCTGGCGGAACGCATGCCGGCTTTGCAGTGGATGATGATCTCGGTGTCTTTAGGCAGATTCGGCGCGTGGCTCGGGATGGTTTGAAGAGGCACGAGCTTGGCTTGCGGGATGTTCGCGACCTGCCATTCCGCTTCTTCGCGGACATCAATGAGCAGGGCGTTGAGTTTTCCGGAATCGAGGCGATCTTTGAGTTCGGCAGCGGTGATGGTTTGCATGGTGGGATCTTGAATTTGGCAGGAGGAATTAGCGGTGGTTTCGGAATTGTGAACGGAAGTGATCGATGGCGTTTGTCCACAGAGCCGGCACGAGGGATCCCGGGATAGCTTTAGCGAACGGAATGAAGTACGAAGCGCATCGTAGATCAGAAGTTTGCCGACGGGAACTTCGCCTGTGCCGAGGATGAGCTTGATCGCCTCCATCGCCTGGAGCGATCCGATAATACCGGGCAGAACACCGATCACGCCGGCTTCCGCGCAGTTCGGCACCGCGCCAGGGGGTGGAATCTCCGGCAACAAACACCGATAACAAGGTCCGCCAAGGTGTGGCGAGAAAACGGTCATTTGTCCATCGAAGCGATGGATCGCGCCATAGACGAGAGGCTTCTTCAAAAAGAACGCCGTATCGTTCGAAAGGAAACGCGTGGGGAAATTATCCGAGCCGTCGATCATGATGTCATATTTTTCCGCGATCGAGAGCGCGTTGTCCGGTGTGAAGCGGACAGGATGGAGTTCGAGCTCCAGATGGGGATTCGTTTCACGCAGCCGGGCCGCGGCGGAATCGAGTTTGGATTTTCCTATCATGGCATCGCTGTGCAGAAGCTGGCGATGGAGATTGGAGAGATCGACCGTATCAGGATCGACCAAACCGATTTTACCGACTCCCGCGGCAGCGAGGTAAAGCGCGGCCGGAGAACCAAGCCCGCCGGTTCCGATCATGAGCACCGAGGCGTTTTTCAACCGCAACTGACCGCTTTGTCCGATCTCCGGAATGAGGAGATGGCGGGAGTATCGGGCTTGTTCAGCAGGCGTGAGCACGTCCACGGGTAACTGTTAATTTTCAAATATGAAACTTAAAATCCGAGAAAGACTTCGTTGCGCGCCACGCAAAGCGTGCTTAGAAATCCATCATGTCAGTGGTATTATCGACCTTCGAACTGAAACTCAACGCCATGGCACCCGGTTTTGATCTGCCGGATGCATGGGGCGAAATCCATTCTTTGCGCAATTTTTCCGGTAAAAACGGAACGGTCATTGTCTTCGCCTGCAATCATTGTCCCTTTGTCATTCATCTTGCCAAGGCACTCGGCGAATTTGCGGCCGAGGCAGCCCGACAAGGAGTGAACACCATCGCGATCAATTCCAACGATCTCGACCATTTTCCCCAGGATGGCCCGGAGCCGATGAAGACATTCGCTGCGGAGCATGGCTGGAATTTCCCGTATCTGATGGATCAGACCCAGATGATCGCCAAGTCCTACGGTGCCGCTTGCACGCCGGATTTCTTTCTTCTCGATCACGAGGGAAAGGTCTTCTACACAGGACAATTTGATGATTCACGCCCGGGCTCAGGACAACCCGCGTCAGGAGCGGATCTCAAAGCAGCCGTAAAATCGCTTCTCACACAACAACCCCCGGAAAAAGGTATCCCAAGCAGCGGCTGCAATATCAAATGGAAACCCGGTACAGAACCGCGCTGGTTTCCAAAGGGTTGAACGGCCCTGAGGTTTTTCATCTGAAATACCGAACCCAATTGACTGTTCTCCTGAAGCCGGGAGTTTAAAAAACCGCAGCCACGATTTGTCCGCGGCAACTGAATATGACTGTCGCTAAGAAACATTTCACAATTGATCCGGTAACCATTCACACTCTTTCCACTCACACCCGATCATGAAACCCATCCTGCTGGCTTTTTTCCTATTAGCTCTCGCCTGCCACGCCTCACCGCCCGAGCTGTCCGGAATCTACCCGCATCTTGCGATGTTCAACTCCCAGAAAGAATGCGGTACGGGAGCGGTCGTTCCATGGGCGGATCAGCTTTGGATCATCACTTACGCGCCACACGCACCCGCAGGTTCGGATGACAAGCTCTACTCCGTCTCGCCGGAACTCAACCAAACCATCCACCCCGATTCCATCGGCGGCACCCCCGCCAACCGCATGATCCACAAAGAATCGGAGCAACTTTTCATCGGACCCTACGCAGTTGGAAAAACCGGCGTTGTCCGTGCGATTCCCTACGATAAAATGCGCGGCCGACATACCGGCAACGCCCGCCACCTGACAGATCCATCGGGAAAAATTTATTTCGCCACGATGGAAGAAGGCCTCTACGAGGTGGATGTGAAGACCCACGCGGTCACGGAGTTGTTCGCGGACTCACAAGAACAAAAGGGTCCGCCGCCCGAAGGTCGTCGCCATGCCGATCTTCCTGGCTATCATGGCAAAGGCCTGTATTCCGGACAAGGCGTGTTGATCTATTCCAACAACGGCGAAAAATCCAAAGAGGCGCTCTCCGATCCGCGGATTCCCTCCGGCGTCCTTGCTGAATGGAATGGAAAATCCGATACATGGAAAATCGTGCGCCGCAACCAATTCACCGAAGTGACGGGTCCCGGAGGAATCCACGGCAACGCCAACCCCGCCACCGATCCGATCTGGGCCACCGGCTGGGACAACAAATCCGCCATCCTCGCCCTGCGCGAGCCCACCACCGGCTGGTCTTTTTATCGCATGCCCAAAGCATCTCACTCTTACGATGGCGCCCACGGTTGGAATACCGAATGGCCGCGCATTCGCGAAATCGGTGAAAAAGATTTGCTCATGACCATGCACGGCACGGTATGGCGTTTCCCGAAAACATTCAGCAGCACGAACTCTGCCGGCATTTCTCCTCGCGCAAATTACCTGAAAGTCATCGGCGACTTCGCACGCTGGGGCGATCACGTGGTCTTCGGCTGTGACGATACCGCCAAAGCCGAGTTCCTCAACAAACGTAAGGCCAAGGGCGAAATCGCTGCCGCCCAATCACAATCGAATCTCTGGTTCGTGAAACCCGACCAAATCGACGCCTTCGGCCCGGAGATCGGCCGCGGCATGGTTTGGGAAAAAGAAAACGTCGGCCCTGACACTCCATCCGATCCCTTCCTTTTCAGCGGCTTCGATCACCGCTGCCTGCACATCACTCATTCCAATCTTTCAGAGGTGAAGGTCGTGTTGGAAATCGACACCACGGGAAAGGGTCATTGGGAAACCCTGCGCGAAATTTCCTCGAAAAACCATCACTGCGTTTTCTTCGAGAAATCCGACCCGGGTGTATGGATTCGCCTGCGCACCAAAGAGGAGGTGAAAAACATCACCGCCGCATTCGGCTATCGGAACCATGATCAACGCTCACATGTTGCCGACCCGATTTTCGATGGTTTGGCCAAACCCGGCCAAGAACTGACCGGCGGTATCGTCCGTTCTCTGAACGGGAACGCGCGCACCATGGGCTTCGCCGCCACCGATGCTTCCGGAGCATCCGTTGGTTACTACGAACTCAACGAAAAACTCGAACTCCAACCCATTGCCAAAAACGGAGAACCCGCATGGACCCGGCAACATGCCGCCATTCCAAAAAATGATTTTCTCATCATGGATGAAGCCTCCGTGCTGTTTCTCGATCAGGACGGGAAGCGCTGGAGACTTCCCAAAGGTGAGATTTGCAAACATCCGCTGGGGAATTACCGCGTCGCCCGCGAGATCGTCACCGAACGTGACATCTTCAACGCCGGAGGCACCATCTATGAATTACCCGCACGCAATGCCGGCGGATTCATCAAAGTCCGTCCCATCGCCACCCACAACCGCCTCATTCACGACCTCTGCGGATATCGCGGCCTGTTGGTGATGAGCGGAGTTTCAAAAGATGCGCCCGCATCCAACCAACACATCATTCGCTCGACCGACGGTAAAACCGCAGTATGGGCCGGCTGCATCGACGATCTCTGGAAACTCGGAAAAACCCGCGGAATCGGCGGTCCGTGGCAAGACAGCGAGGTCAAAACCGACATCCCATCCGATCCCTACCTGATGACCGGCTACGACAAAAAATCACTCACCCTAACCACTTCATGCCCAGCCACCCTCACCGCGGAAATCGACATCACAGGCAACGGCGACTGGACTCCCTATATGCGCTTTCGGGTCGCGAACCAGGCAACTCACTCCTTTCCCGATTCCTTCTCCGCCTACTGGATCCGTTTCCGCAGCGACAAGGACTGCATTGTATCCACAATTCTCACTTACGACTAGCCGACAATGCTAAGAATTTGCTTTTTAACTTAGCGCGGAGAGCACACTGGAGAGCCTGTTTGGGCGCTCACTCATGATGGAGTCCCACCAAGCCCTCGATCGTCATGTTCTCCTTGATTTTTTCGTGTGAGATCAGGGCATAATGCCAAGGCTTGCCGCCATGTTTGGCGTTGTGGTCACTGGCACGTTCGCACCACCTCGTCGCCGCTTCCATTTTTGCGATGACGTTAGTATCCTCCATGTCCTTTTTCGCCTTGGGCTCCAGCATGTAGATCGCAGTCTCGGTCTCCACGACGAAGTCCGGCTGATACTCGGGGTGGTCGGCTCCGCTTTTGTAGTAGATCTGGAATTGGCCTTTCGCGGGCTTGAACCATTTGATTGATTCTCGCTCCAAGATCACGGAAAGCACGCGCTCCGACTCGGAGTGGAATTTCTGCACGGCGTAAAGGCATTTTGAAAAGCCGCCGAACAGGTATTTCGCCATGTTGCTCTTGTCGGCGGGCGATACGCGGTAATCCAGATTCTTCTGCCTGTAGTTCACCGTGTAGGCGCTCGGTTTCAGCTCGGTGAATCCCTTGCTGATCTTGACCTCATAGCCGGAGATTTCCTCACGGTAATACTTCTGCATCTGGCCGTGGATGAAGCGGGCGATTTCCTTCTGATGATGGTGCAGCACCTGCCACACCTCCTCTTCCGGCAGGTAGCTCTTGAAGTGATTCACCGTCTGCGTGGCCAAGGTGTAGAGCAGATCGGCGTTCGCATCATATGAAATGTCATCGAAGTCCACCAAGCCACCGACGACGTAGTTCTCCATCCGCAGCTCACGGTATCCATCGCCGCTCACGGTTACGGCCTCGCTAAGGTCTGTGTGCAGGTTATGAACCCAGAGGTCTTTCGAGGGTGCGGGATAACGCAGCGATCTGAGATCCAGCTCGAAGTCCTCGAACCAGCTTTTCACCTCGCCTTGCGGCACCACGAGAATCCGAGGAATCGGAATCATTTCCCGCACCATCAGCGATGTCGTCTGGCTGACGATCCCGGCGATGTCCGGTTGCTCGACGATACCTTCCAGCTCCCCCTGCTGCGGACGGTAGAGTGCGGCCACTTCCTGCATGATGGCGCTTTGGATCGCAGGCGTCTCCAGCGCGGCCATGGTTGGCACTTCCTTGGGTTTTGCTTCCAGCCTTTTGATCACCTCGTAGGCGATTTGCGCGACACGCTGCTGCGCGGCTGTCTCGAAGGCCGGAGCGATTTCCCCGCCCGCAAGATGGGTGCTGCCCGTTGTTTGCGCGGGCTTCAGTCCCAGCTTGCTTGCCATGTTTGATTGGGAAACGACCGTCTCCGTCCTGCTTTCGATGTCATTGCCATCCAGCTCGATGAGATGGAGTTTCTTAATCGCGGAATCCGGCTTCCTCGCATCATCCACTATCTCCTGAAACTTGTCGTGTGCGATAATGCTGAGCCGATCCACGGCAGCGACACCGACACGCCTGCCGTAGGGAAGGCGCAACCCGCGACCGATGGATTGCTCGATGAGAATCCGCGCATTCGCCGCCCTCAGGGGAACGATTGTGTAAAGGTTCGTCACATCCCAACCTTCCTTGAGCATGTTGACGTGGATCACAATCTCCGTGGGATCTTCGTTGTGTTCCACTGTGAGGAGATCCGCGATCATTTTTTCCTCGTCCGCGCCCGTCTTGCTGCTGTCCACTTGGATGACCTTGTCCTTGTAGCGGCCTTCGAAAAAATCATCCGCTTGGATCATGTCGAGCAGTGCCTTGGCGTGGGTTGTGTCCCGGGCGATCACCAGCACGAAGGGTTTCACGATCTTCACATCCGCCTCACGGGCGTAGGTTTCCAGCAGCACCTTGGTTTGCTCGTGCATGCGGACGCCGTCCATCAGCTTCATCTCCTCAACGGCGGCGGGCGTCATGCCCTTCGGATCGAAGTTCTTCCGGGTGACTACGGCGGGCTCTTTCACGAAGCCATCATCCATCGCCTTGCCGAGCGGATAGTCGAGGATCACGTTCTTGAAAGGGATGGCACCCTTGGGGCTTTCCACAAACGGCGTGGCCGTGAGTTCCAAGCCCAGCACGGGCTTCAGCTCGTTGATTGCCCTCACCCCGGCGCTGGCGCGGTAGCGGTGGCTCTCGTCCATGATCAGCACGAGGTCTGGCAGTCCGGCGAGGTATTCAAAATAGCTCTCGCCGATGTATTCGCTGAGCCGCTTGATCCGTGGCGCCTTGCCGCCGCGCACCTCGCTGTTGATCTTGCTGATGTTGAAAATGTTGATCTTGCAGCGCAGCACCTGATCGAAAAGTGTCCCCGCCTTGGCCTCGTAGTCATCCCCGGTGATGATTTCCGGCGCGTCCGTGGCGAATTCTGAAATCCCCTTGAACACATACTTCGGTGTGTTCGGGGTGAAATCGGCGATCAGCTTGTTGTAGATCGTCAGGTTGGGAGCCATGACGAAGAAATTGTTGATGCCGTGCTCAAGATGCAGGTAGGCGATGAAGGCACCCATCAACCGCGTCTTGCCGACACCCGTCGCCAGCGCGAAGCACAACGAAGCGAACTCCCGCTCGAAGTCTGTCACGGTCGGAAACTCCGCACGAATCGCCGCCAGCGCGGCCTCGCGGTCGATGTTCTTGGTCGGTGGCGCGATCTCAGTGATGCGATGCAGGATCTCCAGCGAATCCCGCTGGGGCTTGCGCAGGCTGAGGCGGCCGGAGATGGCGTTGACGTGACGGTTCATGATTTCCAAAGGGGGTAATTGCGCCAATCGGCGGGAAGGCTGCGAGGAACAGGGGAGGTTGCAGGCTCCTTTCCGGATTTCACGGGTGGCGCTTCTGTCACAGCCCGAAGCGCGGGCAAAAAAATACCTCCCGAATTACGCATGCAAGCAGAGGCGCGGGAGGTTTGCTGGGAGTGATAAACCACCCGAATGCGATTCTCGCAAGTGAAAGTTTCGCAGGTTCTGCGAATTCCGGCTGATATGGGGGTGAGTTTCATGATGGGTGATTAACCACAAAGAACACAGAGAGCACAAAGGAATGGTGTTTTTGGCCTTGGCGTTGATGGGAATGAGGGAGCATCACAGGGCGAATTTTTTGATTTCGAAGCGGTATGATCCGAAGTTGATAAGCAAGCCGTGTTTAAGGCGTGCGGATTTTAGGTAGCCCATGATTTGGGCGACGTGTTCGTTCGCTAGCATCTTGACTGCCTTGAGTTCCAAGATCAGCCAGCCATCAACCAAGATATCCGCGAAATATTCTCCGATGACGGTTCCGTCCTCATCGTAAACCGTGATGGGTTCCTGTTGTTTCACGGTAAGCCCCATTTTCGTCAGCCGATGAGCGAGCGCATTCTCATAGACCTTCTCCAAATGCCCGTGTCCATGGTATTCATGAATCTCGTAACTTGTTTGCCGCACCCGGTCACACAGCGCCTTAACCTCTTCATCCGTTTTCATTTTTTGTGATCTTTGTGTTCTCTGTGGTTAAAACAGTTCCTGCTGCGCATTCTCAGTTGTTCATCTTTGGGTGGCAAACCACAAAGAACACAGAGAACACAAAGGAGGTATTTTCATTGATGGTCTATGTGTCTCACGCGGTCACACAGCCTCTTCTCCTCTTCATCAGTTTTCATTTTTGTGCTCTTTGTGATCTTTGTGGTTAAAACAATTCCTGCTGCCCCGGCGGCGGCGGTGCCTTGGGGAGGTTCTCGACTTTCAGGCTGTAGTCGTCCTTGCCCCACTCGCAGCGGGTGAGGACGGCGTTGGGGATCTTTTTCACGGTGAGGTTCACGTAGCCTTCCTTGCGGCCTCGGAAGGCGGAGCAGACGACGAGCAGGCTGCGCTCCGGGCCGACCTCGTCGCTGAGTTCCTGGAGCTGGTCGTGGCTCAGGTTGGCGGTGGTGGTGTAGATGAAATCCCGCTCGGTGCTGTGGCCGTGCTGCCAGTAGAGCGAATCGCTGGGTTCGTAGGAAAATCCCTCCAGCTTGCAAACGGCCTCCGCCAGCATGGCGGCGTTGTATTCCTTGGACACCACCCAGTTGTCCCACTTGTCCTTTTCCAACAGCGAGGGCGCGAGGCGATAGTAGCGGAAACCGCCGCCGCCCTTCCAACCGACCGCCTGCGTGATGCCGCCGGGATCCTCGCCATCGACTACTTTCTTCAAACGCGGCAGGCAATGCGTCTCGCAATGCCCGCCCAGCTCAATGCCGATCCACCGCCGCCCCATCTTATGCGCCACCGCCGCCGTCGTCCCGGAACCGAGGAAGGAATCGAGAACGAGATCGCCGGGGTTGGTGGCGATTTGAAGAACACGTTGGATTAAACGTTCGGGCTTTGGCGTCCCGAAAATATCCCCCTTGTTTAAGGCAATCGTTTCTTTTTTTGCTTCTTGTGTGTTGCCAACATCTTCATGAGACCAAATGGATTGGGGTATGACACCATCTTTAACTTCGCTCAAAAAACGTTTGATACGAGGAACCCCCTTTCCATCCTTGCCAAACCAAAGTCGATTATCGGCGATTAGCTTTGGCACCTCTTCTTTATTAAAGCGCCACGAACTTCCTGGAGGTGGGCTGACTATTCGTCCAGCAGGTGTCGTAATTTCGTAGAAAGCATATTCACGATACTCTTTTCTCAGAGAGTCACCCGAAGTCCAAGGGCCGCGTGGATCGTTATCAGGGTTTTTGTAACGATCATTCATTTCGGTTGTTCGCGGCAGCAGATTAAAAGCGGTTAATGGTTTGTTTTTTGCAAATATGAACAGATGATCATGATTATTATCAACGAGCTTAGCATCGTTCTGCGGTGCAAATTTTTTCTGCCATATCCCATTAGAAATGAAATTACTACGCCCGAAAATCTCGTCGCAGAGAACTTTCAGATAATGAGCCTCGTTGTCGTCGATGGTGATCCATAACGAGCCGTCATCAGTGAGCAGTTTTTTGATCAGCTCCAACCTATCCCGCATCAGCGACAACCAGATCGAATGCTCCACCCCGTCATCGTAATGCTCGAACGCGCTCCCCGTGTTGTAAGGCGGATCGATGAAGACGCACTTCACCTTCCCGGCGAACTCCTGTTCAAGCGCCTTGAGTCCGAGCAGATTGTCCCCGCGGATGAGCATGTTGTCGAAAATGTCACCCGGATGATCGGTTCCCGAAGCGCTCGCCGCGTTCTTCCCCTTTGTGTTCTCTGTGCTCTTTGTGGTTAAAATCTGCGGTTCCCTCACCCGGAATTTCGCATGATGGGACTTGTCCGGTTCCTCCAGCAGGATGCGCGGCTCCAGCCTCGGCCGGTGCTCCTTGCCGATCCAGGTGAGTTCGAGTTTGGTTTTCTTGGAAGACATTAGATTGGGATTTGGCCACAGAGATCACAAAGAACACAAAGAAGAGATGGGGGATCTTCTGGTTTTTGAGTTCATGTTTCGGGGTGCTGGAAAACGGGATGAGATTTGGATTAGCCACAGAGAGCACAAAGAACACAAAAGGAGGAAGAACGGGAAGGCGGCGAAGCAATCTTTCCTTTGTGTTCTCTGTGTTCTTTGTGGCTGAAACTCTTCAAAGCGCGTATTTTTTGATTTCAAAGTGATAGGAACCGAAGTTGACGAGGAGTCCGTGCCTCAGTCGAGACGATTTCAGGTAGCCGATGATTTGGGCAACATGTTCCGGTGCCAGAGCCTTGACCGCCTTTAGTTCGATGATCAACCATCCTTCAACCAGTAGATCAGCGAAGTATTCGCCAATGACGGTTCCGTCCTCGTCGTAAACGGTGATGGGTTGTTGCTGTTTCACTTCGATCCCGGCTTTTGTCAGTCGATGTGCGAGAGCGTTTTCATAGACCTTTTCGAGATGCCCGTGACCGTGGTAAGTATGGATGGCATAAGCGATCTGCCGCACACGGTCGCAGAATTCCTTTGCTTCGTCGTCTGATTCGGGTGGTGTCATGGGATGGATGGGATTTGGCCACAGAGATCACAAAGAACACAAAAAGAAGAAGAGATATCTGGAATGTTCATGCTTTTTGTTCTCTGTGTTCTTTGTGGCTATTTGGGAGATTGAAGTGGATAGAGGCGGCGGGTTACGGTTCCCCGGTTGGTCCAGCTCATGCCGTCTTTCTGATTGTCCGGCAGTTCGTCGTGTCCATCGCAGAGCGCGTCCACGAGCGCAAGGGTGGATTGGCCCAGTTTAACGGCCTCACCAATCTCATTGAAATAGCCCGCCAGTTCCTTGTAATGGCAACCGATGGCGTTACGGAACTGAAGCCGGGTGAACACATCATTGAGCAGTGGCTCTAGTGAGTGAGTGGCGGTGACGTTTCCATCACCGTCGAGATGGTCGCAACGGAGCACGGGCAACAACTTCTTTTCCGACTGCATGCCCGATTTGTAGTGATCGAGCGTCCAGCGTTGTTCGGCACCGGGATTGCGAGGGAGCCGACATTGGTAGATGCCAGTCAGGAAATCGAAGATCCGTTCAAGAACCAGCCCGGACTTGGCGGCAATCGTTGCCGCATCCTGAGCCTCTGCCACATACTTGCGGAGGAACTTGATCTCTGAGTTCGGTCCTTTTGACAGGATGATGCCGCGCTCCAAGGTCCATTGCCCGAGTTCGATGAAATTCACCTTCGCTTGGGTGATCAGCCCCCACCGGAATTTGAACCGGAGCGGTTGGTAGTGGCTGGTGATGATGACGTGGCGGAAGTGTTTCGCTTCGGTTAAAAGAAGCGTATAGAGCCGCTCCATATGTGCCTCATCCACGGATGCGATGGCATCATCAAGGTAAACGATGGTATTCTTCGGGTTCTCCTTCTTCTGAAGGGCGAGGAATAAGCAAAGTCCGAGCGTGTCGAGGTGCGATTCGGACAAACAGGCCACCGGGGTCATTTCCTCGTTGCCGAAGAGGGTGCCGTCAAAGCGAGCCGCGTTCTTCTGGGTCGAATGTAGATAGAGCCGGATATTCTCGATCTCCTCGCCGGGATGGATCGTGTGGTAGAGCTTGGCGAATTCCCCTGAAATTGCGGCGAGGGTCTCGTTCGCGTGTTTGATCCGATGGTCTCTCAGGATTCGGGCGATACCATCCGCCTTGGTTATCATCAAACCGATCTCGGCATGTTCCTTGCGGGTATCCTTTTTGCGCACAAGGATGGCGCGTAGCTGGTTCTGGATTTCCTGCCGCCGTTGGAGTTGGGTTTTCTGGACTTCGACATACTCACGGAGTGGAGTCAAATTCGAGGCTTCGCCGGCCAAAGTTTGAAACCATGCGGCGGTCAGGTGAGCCGCTTCTGAGGGTTGCAAAAGGGAATCGACCAAAGGGGGCACTTTCCAACTACCTTCTTCCGCCGCCGCCCCATGCGTGCGCCTCAATTTCCCGATAATGTCATAAAAGCCATGCTGGAGCGTTTCCAGCGCACTGGCAGACTTTCGGAATGCGGCATCCGCCTCCTTGATCTTCGCGCTCTGGGCGGACAAGGTTTTCAAACGGGTGAGTTTCGCCGAAACCTTTTCGGCAAGCTCCTTGTGGGTGAGAACGGTATCGCAGATCGGACAGGCGTCCCTGCTGGATCGTTCAAAGAGCAGCTTCGCTTGTTCCAAGGTATCAAGTGCGTCCGCGAAGTCGTCGGTTGATTCCGCAACGAGTTTTACGAGTTCCTTTTGAGCCGTAGTCAGGTTCTCCCGTCCCTTGTCGTATTCTGCGTAAGCATTCTTTAACGCAACGTATTCGGTTCGGAGTCTCGTGAGTTCGTGATGAAGGTCTTCGAACATCTCCAAGTGCTCCTTGGTGGTTTCCTCGCTCTCAGAGAGGATGGTCTTGATCCATGTTTCCCTCTTGGGTGGCGGCGATTGGCCTTGAGTCGCCCGTTGGTGGAGTTGGTCAAGATCGGCTTCCACTTGTTGGGCGCTACGCATCTGGCTGTCCTGAAGTTGCTTCTGCTGGGCGATGAAATTCCGCAGCTCGCCTTCCTCCCGGTCAAGAACAGGAACATTGACGAACTCCTGAATGCGCTCGAATCGCTTTGTAGGCGTTTCGTCGATCAGTTTGGTAATGTTTTTGCGTGAGAGCGTATGAAGTTTTCCAACCGGTGTTCCGGTGATTTGCGGCTTAGTCGTACCAATTCTGGCTTTCACAACAGCCCCACAGTCCTCCCACTCGACCCGAAGGTCTTTCTTTTGCCGCTGAGCGTGGACTAGTGCCGGTATCCTGCTTTTGCCATCCAGCGACTTTTCCTCAAGCGATCCTGCCGTTTCGTTAAACAAGAACTCGAGCGCGTCGGAAATGGTCGTCTTTCCAGAGCCGTTTTCACCATAGATGATGGTTAGGTGGCTCTTGGGATCGAAGGAGATGGAAAACTCCTGATTCACTCCCCGGAACGCTTCAATCGTGAGCTTCATTGGTTCCTCCTTTCTCAAGTTCCAGTTGCTTGGCCAGTAGGAGGTTCCACTTGATGGGTTTTCCACCTTCAAGATCCGCCGTCACCTCTTTGGCGAGACTCACGGCGAGAAGTCCCGTTTTGGTGAGTTCCTTTTCGAGATTCGAGGGCATGTTTTCGGGCAATGTCATGAATTCAGTGGGTAAGGCTCCAAGTGATGGTAAACAGATTTCCTCCGGTAGTTTTTGAGCCCAGTTTGGATTCGATGCGGGAGATTAGTTGTTCACGGTTTTTGTCGATTTCATCCTGCGCCTCGAAAAGCGAGCGGCGTTTGTCGTTGCGCTGGGATTCGATGGCTTTGATCTGTTTCTGGCTTTCCAGCTTTTCCTCCAGTGTCAGCGCAGTTACCGAAGCCCGGCGGGTTTCCTTGAGTTGGCGGTCGAATTCCTTGATTTCACGTTCGAGGCCGACTTTCAGGTCATCGGCCCAGCCATCGAGTTTGGTGGCTTCGGCTTCGTAGAAGAGGGCATTGCGTTCGGAGACCTGGCGCTGGATTTCGGACTGGCGTTGAGTTTCAACCACAGAGAGCGCAGAGAGCACAGAGGAAGAAATGAGTGGTTCGGACCCGGGAAGACTTTTTGTGTTCTCTGTGTTCTTTGTGGTTAAATCGATTGCTGGCAGCGTGAGCATGCGGCGAACCTGTTCCTCATCGAGCATCGTTTCGTCATCGGTGCAGGCGGAGAAGATCAGGTGATCCTCGGCTTGATCCATGGATTCCACGGTGAACATGGAGACGGCAAGGGCGCCGGATTTCCCGCGCAGGGGTTCCAGAATGCTGATTTTTCCGTCGTGGTCTGCGTAGCGGAACTCGACTTCGGCGATGGGTAGGTCGCGGGACTTGGCTTGGGTGATGACGTGTTCGGCGAGCGGGTGGCCGAGGCGGTAGAGGTGAGACTCACCCGAACGGCGGGGCAGTTCGTATCGGCCGAGGGGGATTTCGTTAGCCGCAAAAGAACGCAGAGAGCGCAAAGATTCGGGGATGGAGAGGAGATGGAAGGATGAATCTTCGGAGAACTCGGCGTGGCCGTTCAGCTCGTGGCGGGTGAGCTGGATGAGCTGGCGTTCGAAGCGGTTAAGGAAGGCCTTGGAGTCATCGAGGCGGATCTTGAGTTTGTCCCGCACCTCGTCGTCGAAGTTTTCGAAGAGCTTGCGCCGGGTGGCGGTCATGGCCTCGTTGATCTCGAAGTCGAGCTCGAGCTGGAGCGCGTCGAAGGCGGTCTTGATTTCCTCCGGCCTGCGGCAGCCCTGATAGATGGCGGCGATTCGTTTCTCGAAGTCCACACCGGATTCGATGGCACCGAGCACCTCGTCGCTGGAGCCGAAGACGCCGGTGAAGAGCTGGAATTTCTCATCGAGTAGCTGGAACACGCGGAGATCCGCCTCGTTCTTGCGGTTGAGAAAATTGACGACTACCACGTCGTGCTTTTGGCCGTAGCGGTGGCAGCGGCCGATGCGTTGCTCGATGCGCTGCGGGTTCCACGGCAGATCGTAGTTCACCACGAGCGAACAGAACTGGAGGTTGATGCCCTCCGCACCGGCCTCGGTGGCGATCATGATGCGTCCCTGTTCGCGGAAGTAATCGACGAGGGCGGAGCGCATGTCCGCCGTGCGGGAGCCGGTGATCTTGTCCGATCCCTGATGGCGCGACACCCAGCGGGCGTAGATAGCTTTCGAGGTGTCGTCAGTGTTGGAGCCGTTGAAGAGCACGATGCCTTCCGACCACGGGCTGTCGCCCAGCAGGCGAAGCAGGTAGCTCTGGGTTTTGCGGGACTCGGTGAAGATGATGGCCTTTTCCGCCGCACCGAGTTCGCGGGCCTTGGCGAAGGCGACATCGAGCGCCTTGAGCAGGGCCTTGCCCTTGGCGTTGTGATCCAGCGAGAGGGCGAGGCGCGTGAACTCGTCCAGATCGGTGATCTCCGCGCTGATGGCGGCGCGGTCTGCGGCGGTCAATGGCTCAGGCGGGTCATCGCCCCATTCCTCGGCGGTTTCGTCGAGGGATTCGTAGTCCTCGTCCAGTTCCTCTTCGAGCGTGAGATTCGGCTCGTCCGCCTTGAGCTGGGCTTTCAGGCGGTTGGAAATGGAGGTCAGCGCCCCGGCGATGGCAAAGGACGAGGAGGCGAGGAGTTTCCGCAGCACCAAGGTCATCAGGCTGCGCTGGCCGGGAGGCAGGGCTTGGAGATTCTCCCGCTGTAGATAATCGGAAACGAGGTGATAGAGCTTGTCCTCGCCCTCGTCGGGATCGAATGGCTCTACCATGGCATGGCGTTTCGTGAACGGCACATACTGCGTGACCTGACGGCGCAGGGTGCGATGGCAGATCGGTTTCAGCCGTGCCTTGAGCGTCTCAAACACCTGTGACTGGCTCAGATTGGTGAATTGTTCGCGAAAACTCTTCAGATCGCCGAAGGCGTGTTCGTCGATGAAACTGACGAGGCCAAACAACTCCAGCAGCGAGTTTTGCAGCGGCGTAGCGGTGAGCAGGAGCTTGTGGCGATCCTGCAAGGCTCCCTTGAGCACGTTGGCGATGACATTCGAGGGCTTGTAAACATTCCGCAGGCGGTGGGCTTCATCGATCACCACCAGATCCCACGGAGTCCGGTGGACATCAGCGGCCTTGTTGCGGGCGAACTGGTAAGAGCAGATGACCACGGCGTCCTCCTTGGGCTCGAATGGGCTGAAGTTGCCCATTTTGATTGCGGCGTTGTAGGACTTCGTTTCCAGAATCGCGCAAGGCAGGAAGAACTTTTCGCTCATCTCCTGATGCCATTGTTTCCGGAGGTTCGAGGGCGTGATGATCAGGATGCGCCGCTGCCGCTCCGCCCATTTCTGTGAGATGACCAGCCCGGCCTCGATGGTTTTCCCCAACCCGACCTCATCAGCAAGGATCGCGCCCTTTGAAAGAGGTGATCGGAAAGCAAACAACGCGGCGTCCACCTGATGGGGATTCAGATCCACCTGCGCCCCGGCCACCGCGCTGGCAAGCTTCTCCACGCTATCCGAGGGGCAGCGTTTGGTAAGCTCGTAGGCGAGGTATTTCGCCTGATAATCCGTGATGGGCATTACTTGTGATGGATGAATGCTAGTAATTTGCTTTTTCACCTGGTGCGGAGAATACACTGAAGGCCCGGTCTGGGAAGGGGAAAAGGGGACGGAATATGTCGAAGGCCTGAATGTCCAATGTCGAAAGTTGTCAGCAAAGTGCTTCTATAAACCACTACAATTGATCTGCAACAGTCTCCCCCAGTCCTTTGAGCGCAGCTCCCCCACCCTGCTGCGGCTTCAATCAAGTTAGGTTAGATTTTAAAAATGAAACCACGCCTTCATTTCTAACAGCTTCGACTGTCTATCCCTCAGCGGTGTCACTTAAGTCATTGGGATCCCAGTCTAACCATTCTAGCTCGAAACCGGATGCTCGGCAATTTCCCGGATGGCTCTGGACCATCTCTTTGAAAAAGAATTGATCCTACTGCTCTCTACGTCCTAACAACATAGAGACGTAGTAAAGAAGCATCGCTAAGGATCCAAGCGCAGCTACGACGTAAGTCATCGCGGCCCAGAAAAGTGCGTTCTCAGCTTTTCTATGATCGATGGATGAGGAGACTCCTGATTTTCCGAGCCATGCAAGCGCGCGCTTGCTGGCATCGAATTCAACCGGAAGAGTCACAAAAGAAAATAGAGTGGTCAGAGCAAATAAACCCACCCAGATGTAGAGAAATAACGGGGTGTTTAAAAATACCGCACCGAGCATCCCAGCAATCATGATGAAATTCAGTGCCGTGCCTGCGAATTGCACAGCGGGAACCATCTTTGAACGCATCGTCAGCCAGAGATAAGCCTTCTGATGCTGAATCGCGTGTCCGCATTCGTGAGCCGCAACGGCCGCGGCAGCAAGCGTGCTGGTCCCATAAACCGATTCGCTCAGGTTCACCGTTCGTTTCGTAGGATCGTAGTGATCGGTCAACTTGCCCGGCGTGCTGATGATCTGCACATCGTTGATCCCGTTTTCGCGCAGCATGATCTGGGCTATTTGCGCTCCGGTGTAACGAATCGGAATCTGCGAATACTCGGTGAAACGACGCTTCATCGTATGACCGACCCACCAACTGATAATCGCCGTGGCGATAAAAATGATAACAATCGTCGGAGAATAGCCCATGATCATGGCCACCTGGGATGTTGTGATGAAATCAAAATTCATGATGTGTGTTGCAATGCGGTTTCCGTGTTCGCAATTCATAGCGACACGACGATTGAAAATTTTTCAAAGAATTCAAAAAATCGTTATCCGGAAAAAGCACCTGCCAACCGGACTTCAGAGTGAATTCCTGATCAACCGGAATCGCTCGTGGTAATTTCCCCCATTGAATTTCTTACAGCAGGAATAACACGCAACCGCGCGCTGCATCGGGCGGACTCTTTTGATTTCGGAAAAGCAGGATGGACAAACGTAAACGTATTTCCGTTTCATCCTGCGACTTTTGAGAGGCAGGGAGTGGCGCGCGCTTTCACCGGGAATTCCGAGTTCGCAACAAGCCATCTGCCATTCGATTCCGTGCGGATCGATCTGACGTCGGCCGCAACGTTCATACGCCAGCAAATGAGCCAACTCATGTTTCAATGTTCTCCAAACTTCGGTTTCGGAAAGATCTTTGAGCTTGGGATTGATCTCGATCAATCGCGACGGCCACCATGCGCGTCCGGCTGTGGTGCGCATTCTCGGATTCCACACCACGCGGACTTTTTTCGCCAATTCCGGAAGACCGAATGACATCGCTTGCTCGCGACACCAGACCGTCATGCCGGGATCCGACTTGTCTGAAGCAATGGCGGAAACACTTTTGACTTTCGGCAGACTCGCCCCGCGCATCCATTTAGGAAATTTGAATTCCAGTTGTGCGAAGAGGTTTGCCATCTAGCGCGAAATTACGGCATTCCCCTCGCCCATGGCAAGCATGCACACGATAAGAATTTACAAATTTCAAATTTCAATTCTCAAGGAAGAGAATCATGCTTCAGCCCACTTTTTTACTCCCCGCTCTGAACTCTCCGCTCTAAGCTAAACAGCTGGGTTTACAAGCCGCGCCGGACGGGATAGTTTGGAAACATGAAATTCAGCCTCCACTCCGTTTTTCTCTGGCTTGTGCTCTCGACAGCCGCTTTTTCCCAAGTGGAAACACCCCAACCCGCCGCTCCCGCCACTCTTAACGGGGAAGAGGAACCCGCCGACGATGGCGTCCGCGTGGCGATTCTTGGCTACCATGATTTTTCCGAATCCGAACAGGAAACCGGGATGCGCATCCGCACTTCGAAATTCCGCAAACAAATGGAAACCATTCGTGAGCTCGGCTTGGCAGTCATTCCCATGTCCGACTTCATCGCATGGAAAAACGGCGACAAAACGATCCCGGCGAAATCCGTCGTCATCACCATCGATGATGGCTGGAAATCGGTTTACACCGACGCATACCCCATCCTCAAAGAGTTCGGTTACCCCTTCACCATTTTCCTCTACAAGGATTACATTGATGGCGGCGGCAAAGCCATGACCACCGCCATGGTCAAGGAAATGCTCAAACACGGCGCGAACATTGGCAGCCATTCAACCACCCATCCTTATCCCCAAACCGTCAAAAAACATCAGAAAACGGGCGGGCAGGAATATGATCGCTTCCTCGAAGTCGAAATGCGGGAATCCAAACGTTTTCTTGAACAACAATTCAAAAAAAACATTTCTTACTACGCCTATCCGGGTGGATTCTACACCGATGAAATGCTGACCAAAGCGGAACAGGTGGGATATTCGCATCTTTTCACCGTCCAACCCGGAAAAGTGAGTCGCAATCTCCCGAACAAAATCCTCCCGCGCTACGTGATTCTCGGAAACTATGACAAGATTTTCGAGTTTGCGGTCAACTTCCGCGACACCACGGCAGATAACGCCGGAGGGTTGGTCGAAGGCATGGCGAAGACCCTGGATTTCCCGGTCACTCCCCAGCCCGGTGCGATCCTCAACTCGCGCCAGCCGAATATCGAAGTCGACTTCACGACCGCCACCAACATCGATCCCAAATCTCTGAAAATGCAGGTCAGCGGCTTTGGCGAAGTTCCTGCGAATTACGCCAGTGAAGGAAAGCTCTTCTCATGGCAGTTGGATCGCCGCTTGCGCAACAGGACCTGCACCGTGCGGGTGACCTGGAAAGATTTGGAGGGCAAAACCACCGCAAAGCCCCTCGAGTGGACCTTTCAAATTGATCGCGGCGCGGCCTATCTTCCCAATGA
>JBIKNX010000157.1:0-6569 GCA_044358435.1 Luteolibacter sp. | reverse complement strand
GAGGCCTGTCTGACCCTCTGGATCTACGTCCGTGGTGTCCTAAATCGGTTTCCTCCGCTTCTCCCACAAGCAAGGTGGGGAAGTAATGTTAGCACACCTTTCGGCGGTGCGGGAGCATCATACGAGTCCCCGCTATTTAACATTCTATCTACTTCCTTTTAACTTTTTATTCAGTCCCTTGTTGTTCGACATCACGATCGACGGCGTGAGTCAGCAGCGGGTATACAAGGGTCTGCTCCAGTGGCGCAAGGAAGGCAAATGTACCGGCGGACTTGGATTTTATCCTGAGCCGGTCCAGCAAGGGGAAAGGGGTTATCATGACAACCGCACCATCGCCTCCCGCTGCGTCAACGAGAACCTCCTCGATCGTCACATGAGGCCGCTGTTTTTGTAAGCCAAACTTACACCAACAGCTTTCGCAGTGTCGCCGTGATTTCCGCTCGACCCAAAACGCCTGCGGCTACCGCAATTGTTAGATTTTCCCAGTCTTCACTATCTGGCACAGGATTGTAACCGTTAAGCTCGAGAAACACCAAACACGAACCCAGTGCGACTCGTTTGTTACCATCGATGAATGGATAATTGCTGCAAAGATAAAATAGATATGCGGCAGCAACTTCGACCGTATCGGAAAAGGTTGAATACCCTCTTAAGGTCGCTTGTGGCGCACTCGTCGCCGAAAGCAATAACGCATCATCGCGCAGACCATCGGATCCGCCATACAAACGGATCGCCACAGAATGAATTTGCATCACCTGATCCGCAGTGAGGTGTATGCATTTATTTGGATCTGTGATCATGCCAAACGTTTCATGGTTTGTGCGTAACGCTTCATCACATCTTCAACCTTCGCATTGAACTCTTCCGGAGCTAACTCTGGCTTCATAGGCGTAATCACAATCGTCTTCCCAGCATGCACCTCCACATTCACCTCATCTCCCGGCTTCAAATGCGCCAGTTGCAACAAGGTCGAATCAAAGATAATCCCGTGAGAATTCCCAATTTTCGTAATGGTCTTAATCATGGTTAAACATGGTTTTACAATGAGCCGATTGGCAAACCAAATGCTAGAATGAATGAATCATGAAAAATGCCAGGAATTTGAGTGGATGCTGGAAATTGGCTTTCACACCTGTCGCGGAGAACACACTGGAGAGCCGGTGCGGGAGGGGGGACAAGGGGTCATCCGCAAGTCCCGCTTAAGACCAAATCAGCCTCGCGGCAGCGACAAACGAGAAGCCGACGATCATCCATTCGAAAGCAGCTTGGGGAACCCGTCCGATCAACCAGCGACCGATCACGATCCCCACAAAAACTCCCGGCAGGAGTTTCGCATTCTCCCAAAGACTTGCTTCGGTGATCAGCGCGAGCTTGGCATTGAGAGGGATTTTGATGAGGTTGATCAGCAGAAAAAAACGTGCGCCGATCCCGATCAATTCCATCTTCGGAATCCGCCGGGTCAGCAAATAAAGCTGAATCACCGGTCCGGCGGCATTGGCCAACATGGTCGAGAACCCGCCCATCACACCGGCGGAATAACCGAAACCGCGCGACTCTGCCATTGCATCGAAAAACCCGGGTCGCCATTTTCTGAAAGCCTGCACCGCCACCATGAAAAGCACGCAGCCTCCGATCACACGCCTTGCCACATCATCACCGATCTCGCCCAACAGCCACCAACCTAACAACAGGCCGGCCAAAGTCGCGGGCAACAATTTCCACACCGGCTTCCACGAACCGTATTTGATGAATGCCGGATATGTCATCAGATCCGCAGCGATCAACAACGGCAGCGCCAAGCCCACCGACGCCTTCGCGCCGTAGATATCCGCAAACAAAACCACGGAGACCACGGAGATTCCGCTGAATCCGGATTTTGACAAACCGATACACACGGCCGCAACCATCGCCATGGCCAGTAATCCGGGTTCGTTTGGCATCGGCGGCAATGTGATCGAATCGTTCCCATCATAGAAGTCATTTATCGCAAGACCGGTCCGTCGCGCCGATTTTGCAAAAGCCGGAGAGTCAGATCGATCTCCCTGTCAAGCCCCACTTACTTGTCGACCCGCCGCGTCGTTTGTCTTAACATTCGCTCACACGACCGTCTGCCATGGAAACTCTGCTTCAACTTTCTGATTCATCCGCGCCATCCACCATCAAAGAAGTTCTGGACGCGCTCAAAAAACAACACCTTGAGCCGCGCCTTGAATCGAAGGCATGGGGAGACTGGATTTATCTCGAAGGCTACAAATCCGTCATCAGCATTGAATCGCATCGCGGCCTGTCATCTTCCGCCACCGTCGAGCATGCCGAAGGCGAAGAAGAGAGCGAGCTCACACAGTGTATCTTCCGCGCCTTTGGAAAACTTGGCTGGCACGGCGTTGATGACGATGGTGAATTTCCGCTCTAATCCCCGCACCACGATTTGATCATCCCGACTTTTTCCTTTCATCCCTCCGATTCCATTTGATGAAACTGATCCGGCTTATCCTCTGCGCCCTCACCGGCGCCATGTTTGTTTTCCCGGCATCCGCACATCAGGTCGATTCGGTTGAACTCAAATTCGAACGCACCGAGAGCACATGGCTTCTCAAAGGGATGCTCGACATGGCTTATTTTCTGCCGGAGATGCGGGGTGTTGAGGATGCGCCGCCCCTCATGCGCAAGGACGTGATGGCTGCGTCGAAAGCCACCCAGGATCGTTACGTCGCACAAATCGAACACACCCTCCGCCAACTCCTTACGCTGAAATTCAACGACAAGACGCTCAACTGGAAAATTGATCTTACCGATTTCAAGAAACAGCCGCTGGTTCTTCCCGAGGAGACCGGCGGTTGGGCACTTGCGAATGCCGTGATCGAAGTCGATGCGCAACCCGGACCGGGTCAGCTTGCGGTCGTTTGGAACGATAAACTGAATTCCGAGCTCATCCTGATCATGATCGAGGGAGAGGAACTCAGCACCCTCAGCGTTTTTTCAGGTATGTCCGGCACTTTGCTGGACGTGAAGGCTTCGGAGAGAACGGCCAAGCGGGAAGAAACCACACCTTCGAGGAAAACCCAGATGGAGAGCTGGATCGTTTCCGGTTTTCGGCACGTGATTCCCATGGGACTGGACCACATGCTCTTCATTCTGGGCTTGTTCCTGCTCGCCCCGCGCCTCAAACCCCTGCTTGGCCAGTCCTTGCTGTTCACTCTCGCCCATTCCATCACGCTGGCGCTGGTGATATTCGGGGTGATTCATTTTCCTGCCAAATGGATCGAAGTGCTGATCGCCGTGAGTATCGCATGGATCGGAATCGAAAATCTGTTTGCCAAAAAAATCAGCACCACCCGCCTCTATCTTGTCTTCGGCTTCGGCCTCATTCATGGGATGGGATTCGCCGATGTGCTGAAAGGGAAGCTCGGAGATCTCAGCGGAAAGGCGCTCATATTGCCCCTTGTCTCTTTCAATGTTGGCGTCGAGCTCGCACAAGCCACCCTCTTGATTTGCGCCTTCATCCTCCTCATTCCGTTTCGGAAATGGATTGGCTCCATTCAGATCATCGGCTCGATCTTGATCGCTTTGACAGCCATTTTCTGGATCTACCAACGCATGTTTGCCTGAAAGTCCCCATTCTCGGGAAAAACCCGGCACATTTTGGAGATGCGTGTTTGACAGACATGACTCAAATTGCTTTTTTTCCTAAATACAAAACCCACCGCGCATGAGCGAAAACGAAAACATACCTGCCTCCAAAATCACCTCAAGCGTACCCTTGAAAAAAGAAACCGTTCGGGTGACACTCAAAGCTTCAGAGGCTCCGCCGGCTATTCCTTTCGCCCCTCTGCCTCCGACGGATGCCCAAGACCCGACCAAGCTCGCTCCTACAGTCGCGCCAAGACCTGTGGTTCCCGTGCAAGCTATTGCTCCGCCTACAAGCGCTACCCAGCCTCCTGCGGCGACCCTTGCGGCAACACCTCAGAACGTCACACCCGCAATCTCCGCTCCAGTTGCCGGCCCGCCAAAACCCCCCGTTCCAGCGCCCACGATCCCCCTCAAAACCGCCGCACCGGTTGCCGCCACCGGAATGCCGACGATCCCTCTGACACCGACCGCAGGAGCCGCCGTCAAACCGCCAATCGCAACCGGCGCGCCAACCATTCCTCTTTCTCCAACAGTAAGAGCGGGAACCAAGCCTCTCACACCGATGGGCACGGCCACCAAGCCGATGTTAACGCCCACGACCGGTATGCCGACGATGAAGCTGGCGACGTCGAACACACCTGTCGGCGCACCCACCATCGCACTCAAAACCGCCAACGCACCGCTGCCCGGAATCGCCACTCCAACCGCACCTGCCTCCCCTCTTGCCCAGACGGCATCCCTGCCAAAAGCAACCGTTTCCCTCACGCCGCCCACCAAACCACTCTCCCCACTTGGTCAGCTGCCCGGACCTGGTGCGGCCACCAAGCCTTTGTCATCCCCTTCCGCGGGAGCTACCGTACGCAGCTCAACTCTCCCCACCACGGAAGCCGATGAGGATGAAACCGGCGCTGCGGCCTTCACCAAGATTCTGACTGGCGTGGGCCTCCTGGCCGCAATCATCGTTCTTAGCTTGCAGCTCAAAATGTCCAGCATCTGGATCGATGCGGAAGACGCCGAACCCGCCGGCGATTGGATGCGGTTGTTCGAATAAAAAACCTAACTGATTTTGCCATGATTCTTGGAATTCTCAACACTGTGGTCGCGCTCGGCTTGGCTTATCTCGTCTATATGGGAGCCAATTTTCCTGATCCTCCGCTCAATTTGTAAACCCCGCTTCGGCTGAAGTTTTTTTGCTTCCCGCCCTTGACGAACGGGCTCCCGGGTTTCAAGTTCCATGGATGGCTCTTAACCTTACCGAAGATAGTTTCCAATCCGAAGTGATCGACTCCGATCTCCCTGTTCTCGTCGATTTCTGGGCGGAATGGTGTGGCCCTTGCAAAATGATCGGTCCCGTCCTCGAGCAACTCTCCGCTGAGGTCGAAGGACAGGCGAAAATCACTAAGGTCAATGTCGATGAGGCCCGCAGCCTTGCGGTGAAATACAACGTAAAATCCATTCCTCTTCTCCTGTTTTTCAAAAACGGCGAGGTAAAGGATCAGATCGTCGGCGCCAACGTCACCAAAGAGATGTTGAAAGCCAAACTCCTCGCTCTCGCGTAATCCACCTTGCTAAATTCAAAACAAAGCCCCACCCGTTATCATGGGCGGGGCTTTTTCTTTGGCACTGCTCTCTGATTTGAGATTCAATCGACATCATCACGATCGTGAAACCTGAAATCTCCGCCATCCTCGTCGCCGCCGGCAGCAGCCAGCGCATGGGCTTCGACAAGCTCGCCGCTCTGCTCAATGGCAAACCCGTTCTCGCGCATGCCCTGGATGCGTTCATGGATTGCGATGCGATCACCGAGATCCTCGTCATCTGCCCGCCGGAACGGTTTGAGCTGTTAGATCCGGCGACCTTTGCCAAACCGGTCCGTCGCATCGATGGCGGAACCGAGCGCCACCTCTCCGTGGCCAACGGCCTGGCGGCCGTCTCCCCCAATGCCGGGCTCATCGCCGTGCACGACGCCGCACGCCCGCTCGTTTCACAAACCGATATCCTCTCAACCATCGCCGCCGCGAAAGAACACGGCGCCGCCTCGCTCGCCCGCCGCGTCACCGAGACACTGAAACGCTCCGATCCAGATGGATTCACCCAAGAACCGGTCTCACGGGAAAATCTCTGGTTTATCGAAACCCCGCAAATTTTCCGCGCCGATCTAATTCGCTCCGCTTACGAGCATGTGCTCAAAGAAAATCTCTGTGTAACCGATGAGACTTCCGCTCTGGAAACCATCTCTACAAAAACCCGACTCGTCCCCTCCACCTCACCCAACCCGAAAATCACCACCCCCGCAGATCTCCATTCCATCTCACCATGATCCAACTCGCACAAAACCAACTCTGGAAAAAGGGTGACCGATATTTCCGCATCGTCATCTGGGAGCGACTCGCGATCCGTTACAAACAAACCGGCAGCGCGGAAGCCACCGAAGGCACTCTGCATGATGTGACGAAAAAAGAATTCTGCCGCCTGATCAAAGGCGCGGAACTGATCGAAAGCTGATTCCCGTCAAATTCCAAATTTCACCACTTCAACCCTTGTAAATCCGACTCATGAAATTCCTCCTCTCGGTCCTCGCGCTCTTGTTCACCTGCGTCATCGGCTTTTCCGCAACCCCTGCCGAGCGACCGAACATCATCCTGATCATTTCGGATGACCAGGCATTCAAAGACTACAGCTTCATGGGGCATGGCATCGTAAAAACGCCTCACATCGACCGTATCGCTTCCGAGAGCCTCGTTTACACCCGAGGTTACGTGATGCCGGTTTGCTCACCCTCACTCGCCTGCCTGCTAACAGGAAAAATGCCACGCAACAACGGCATCACCGGGAATGATTTATCCTAAAAAGGAAAATGGGCGTGTTTTTTAAGCCTCATTGGCTGAGGAGTTTGATTTTTCATTTTGTGCGTCGTTAAGCGTGGTGGTTTTATCCAC